>NZ_ATXQ01000003.1 GCF_000421765.1 Denitrificimonas caeni DSM 24390
GCATGTGTTAAGCCTGCCGCCAGCGTTCAATCTGAGCCATGATCAAACTCTTCAGTTATATACTGATCGGATTTTGAGAAAATCCTAAACTTGGCTCAGCAATCGCAAATATCTTTTATTAGTAAACTAAAAAAGACAAAAATAATTCTACAAATTTACATTCGCTGAATAACTTGTGCTTGCTGATAATCTTGCTGACTATCAATCATCTAACACAAGCACCCACACGAATTGCTTGATTCAAATTGTTAAAGAACGTTTCGTTGAAGTCTTTCGGCTTCAGCGAGGAGGCGTATTCTACACCCTCCAAAGTAACTGTCAAGGTTTATTTTCTGGAATCTTTCAAAGCTTTCCGTCTAACTCCTTGTTACCGCTGAGGTTCTTACGTTCCTCGTTGGTAGGCCGCGCATTCTACAGCAGACTGCGAACCTGTCAACACCCTTTGCAAAAGAAATGCAAAATACTTCAAAACTCACTATTACTGCTTAGCCTGGCGCTTACGCAACACGAATTGCACAGGCCCTGAAACCGCATAAACCAAGAACATCAGCAGCAGGATTCGTGGCGGATCGCTAAACACTACAGCAAACGCTAAAACCACAACCAGAATCGCCACAAAAGGTACGCGCCCCTTAAGATCCAAGTCTTTAAAGCTATAATACTTAACGTTACTCACCATCAGCATACCTGCCAATGCCACCAAGACGGCAAACAGCATAATCACTACGACAGGCAGATCGACAGCGCCAACACCGTTATCACTTAGCGCCCATACTACGCCAGCCACCAATCCCGCAGCAGCGGGACTTGCCAAACCGATAAACCAACGCTTATCTACCACACCAATTTGCGTATTAAAGCGTGCCAGGCGCAAAGCTGCACAAGCGACATAGATAAATGCAATGGTCAGCCCTACATTACCTAGCTCTGACAACGCCCACTGGTACGCAATGATGGCCGGCGCCAAACCAAAGGCAACCATATCAGACAACGAATCATACTCAGCGCCAAAAGCACTCTGCGTATTGGTCATCCGCGCTACGCGCCCATCCAAACCATCCAACACCATCGCCACGAAGACAGTCGCAGCAGCAACGGTAAAGTTGCCATTGATAGCACACATAATCGAGTAGAACCCAGCAAACAGGTTTGCCGTGGTAAATAAGTTAGGCAACAGATAGATGCCTTTATGCCTTACCTTACGACCTTCGCTGTCGTGACCTTCTTCAATATGATCATCAATCGGCAATAAGCTTTCTATGGACGATGCATTATCGTGCTCTTCAGGACGCTGATTCATAAACTTCCTTAAGTTTCTCTGAGTAATACGCCAACTGGCAATAGAGTCATTTTATACTAAATAAACACTAGAAACGAAAAACGCGGCCTTAGCCGCGTTTTTCAATTGTAAGTAAATCAGTTCTTTGATTTATCAACAATTTTGTTAGCAGAAATCCACGGCATCATAGAACGCAGTTTCTCACCAACCACTTCAATACCGTGCGCAGCGTTGTTGCGGCGGTATGCAGTCATTGAAGGGTAGTTTGTCGCACCTTCAGTGATAAACATTTTCGCGTACTCACCATTCTGAATGCGCTTCAGTGCATTACGCATTGCTGCACGCGACTCGTCGTTAATAACTTCAGGGCCAGTGACGTACTCACCGTACTCTGCGTTATTAGAGATTGAGTAGTTCATGTTGGCGATACCGCCTTCGAACATCAAGTCTACGATCAACTTCAATTCGTGCAAGCACTCAAAGTAGGCCATTTCTGGCGCGTAACCGGCTTCAACCAATACTTCAAAACCTGCTTTAACCAACTCAACAGTACCACCACAAAGAACGGCCTGCTCGCCGAACAAGTCAGTTTCTGTTTCATCTTTAAAAGTTGTTTCGATGATACCGGTACGTCCACCACCCACACCACTCGCATAGGACAGCGCAACGTTTTTCGCGTTACCTGAAGCATCTTGGTAAATAGCGATAAGATCCGGAATACCACCACCTTTAACAAATTCAGAACGCACAGTGTGACCTGGTGCTTTTGGCGCGATCATAATCACGTCAAGATCGGCACGTGGAGTAACCTGATTGTAGTGCACAGCAAAACCATGAGCAAAAGCCAAAGTGGCACCTTTCTTCAGGTTTGGCTCTAATTCTTCTTTGTACAGCTGACCTTGGAACTCATCAGGTGTTAGAACCATAACAACGTCAGCAGCTTTAACAGCTGAGGTAACATCCGATACTTTCAAACCGTGCGCTTCAGCTTTAGCAATTGAAGAAGAACCAGCACGCAGACCAACAGTTACATCAACACCTGAATCTTGCAGGTTACATGCGTGCGCATGACCTTGCGAACCATAACCAATAATGGCGACTTTCTTGCCTTTGATAATGGATAAATCACAATCTTTGTCGTAGTAAACTTTCATAAAATTCTCCTAGGATTGGAGAGCTCTTGCTCTCCAGGGTTAATTCAAAGGCTTAAAACTTTATCGCCGCGCGCAATACCAGTCACACCACTGCGCACAACTTCTAAAATTGAGGCAGGTCCAATAGCCTGGATAAAGCTGTCCAGTTTATCGGTTGTTCCAGCCAACTGCACGGTATACAGACTAGGGGACACATCTACAATCTGGCCCCGGAAAATATCCGCTGTACGTTTAATTTCAGCACGCTGTGCACCGCTGGCTTTAATTTTCACCAGCATCAACTCACGCTCAATATGCGCACTTTCTGACAAATCGACTAACTTCACCACCTCGATTAGCTTGTTCAGGTTTTTAGTAATTTGCTCAATCACCTCTTCCCGCCCAATCGTGGTCAGCGTTAAACGCGACAGAGTTGGATCCTCTGTAGTGGCAACAGTCAGACTTTCGATATTGTAGTTACGCTGTGAGAACAAACCAATCACACGCGATAGCGCGCCCGGCTCGTTTTCCATCAATAGAGAAATAATATGTCTCATGATTATGTCCGCTCCGTTTTGCTGAGCCACATATCGCGCATTGCGCCATCACGGATCTGCATCGGGTACACGTGCTCACTGGTGTCTACTTGAATATCTAAGAAAACCAGACGATTTTTCATCGCAAAAGCTTCTTCCATTTTAGGTTTCAGATCTTTCAAGTCAGTAATACGCATACCAACATGCCCGTAGGCTTCAGCCAACTTAACAAAGTCAGGCAGCGACTCCATGTAGGAATGCGAATAACGACTGTTATAGACCATGTCCTGCCACTGACGAACCATGCCTAATGCACCGTTATTCAAGTTAATGATCTTAACCGGCAAATCGTATTGCAGACAGGTGGAAAGCTCTTGGATATTCATCTGAATACTGCCCTCACCGGTAACGCAAGCAACGTCATCATCCGGGAAGTTTAATTTGACACCCATCGCAGCAGGAAAACCAAAGCCCATCGTGCCCAAACCACCTGAGTTAATCCAGCGATTGGGTTTATTGAAGCGATAGTACTGAGCGGCAAACATTTGATGCTGGCCTACGTCAGAAGTAACAAAGGCATTACCTGCGGTCACATCACACAGCGTTTCAATAACTGCTTGCGGCTTAATAATACTGCCGTCACCACTGTCGTACGGGAACATTTTACCGTTACCGCGCCATTCATCGATTTGCTTCCACCAGCTCGCAACAACATCCTGATTTGGCTTGGTACCAATATCTTTAAGCGCGGCAAGCATATCGGCTAAAACGCTATCAACCGGCCCAACAATTGGAATATCGGCTTTAATCGTTTTAGAAATCGATGCAGGATCAATATCAATATGGATGATTTTTGCGTTAGGGCAGAACTTAGCTGCACCATTGATAACACGATCATCAAATCGAGCACCTACAGCCACTAACACATCACAATGATGCATGGTTAAGTTAGCTGTATAGCTGCCGTGCATACCGAGCATGCCGACAAACTGACGATCATCACCTGGGTAGCAACCCAACCCCATCAAGGTATTGGTAACAGGTGTATTGAGCAGTTTAGCCATCTCAGTGAGCTGTGCAGACGCACCACCTAAGATAACGCCACCACCGGCATAAATTACTGGACGCTTAGCCGCCAGCAACATTTCTGCCGCTTTGCGGATTTGTCCAGAATGACCACGAGTAGCAGGTGCATAAGAGCGCAACTTAGCCTTTTTAGGGTAGCTGTACTCAAACTTTTCGATTGGGTTAGTCATATCCTTAGGGACATCAATAACCACCGGGCCTGGTCGACCTGACTCAGCCAAATAGAAAGCTTTTTTAACCACATCAGGAATTTCTGAAGGGTGCTTAATAATAAAGCTATGCTTAACAATAGGTCGTGAGATACCGATCATATCGGTTTCTTGGAAAGCATCAGTACCCACCATATCACTCGGCACCTGGCCTGAGATAACGACCATTGGGATCGAGTCCATAAAAGCCGTGGCAATACCGGTAACCGCATTGGTTGCACCTGGACCCGAAGTCACGAGCACCACACCCGCTTTACCAGTCGCGCGAGCATAGCCATCAGCCATGTGCGTTGCTGCTTGCTCATGACGCACTAAAATGTGCGTAAGAGATGGCTCTTTGAATAATGCATCATAGATATGCAGTACGGCTCCACCTGGGTAGCCATAAATATATTTAACGCCCTCGTCACGCAGTGAGCGAACGAGCATTTCTGCGCCGGATAAAAGTTCCACAGTAACACCTCTAAAACGCCAGAGTACCGCCCTTCATCAAGGGCAATCTGATTGTAGGTTGCTGCCATTTGTAGCATGGGCTACGGTGATTGCCGACTACCCTGCCACTTAAATTAAACAGCATAGAGAAACCCGAATGTCTAAAGGCTTCTCACCCAGCGCGAGGTAACGCGATACGGGTATAGCGGGCGGTACGGGTACGCACCTCATGAACTCATTCTGCAAGAGCCTTTTTGAGGCATGCATTACAGTAAACAGTGAATTGTTCGGATTCAGCAGCCGCAAGTCAAGCGTTACGAGATAATTCTCTCATTTCGCAGCTTATTTGCTTGTAATCATAAGGATTTATTGACCTTGTGCGCAACTACAAGCTTGTCTTGCAGGTTTTTTGGATATATTAAGTTAAAGTAACAGTATACAGCCATGAAGTTTTTTGTTCACACACCTATAAGGATCTCGCATGCGCCGCGTAATCACCACCGCCAGTCTTTTATTACTTTTTAGCTCATCACTGCTTGCCGCTCCCGTTTACAAATGGGTTGATGCTCGGGGCGTGACGCACTTTAGTGCAGAGCCGCCCGTCAACCAAAAAGCAGAAAGCATCAATACCAACTCATTCCAACCCAAAGTTCCGGAAAAAACAGCTGAGCAAATTGCAGCTGAAGAAGCGCAGGCCAGTGCTAGAACTCAAGCCGAAGTTGATCGTGAAGTGCGCCAGAAAGTCGCCGAAGAAGAAGCTGCATTGAAGAAATACTGCAGTGAGATTCGCCATAATCTCGCGCAACTAGAAAGCAACCCTAGAGTCATGGCTCAAGTAGACGGCCAACCTACTCGCCTCACTGAGGAAGAGCGTCAAGCGCGTATCACTGAGATCAAGAAGTCAATTGAAGAGCGCTGCGCTACCGTCAAATAGTACCGCAACACTCGCTTAGCGGATAAATCAATGCAGCACATGCGGCGAGTTAATCGCCGCATCAATACGCTTTAAGCTGCCGAGCAAGCCTGCTACCAGACTTAGCTTTTCCCGATAAACCACTTCAGCCATATCATGGATACCACACTGACTTGGCAGCGGATGATCGGAACTTATAATACTGCGCATGCGCGGCACAAACACCCACTGCAGCCACTGTGCAAACTCTAGCGTATCAACACAAAACGGCTGCTCACTCTGCAATGCTTGGGCACTGGGCGCTTGCTGCTCCCACCATCCAAGCTCTTGCAGTTCATCTTCAAGGCATGCCAATAGCGCCTGCAAATGCAATTTAGTTGTTACCGTCATTACAAGTTAACCCTTGCACGACGCTGCGCTTCTTGTGCCCCAGCGGTATTACCTTGTTTGGTACGAGCGCGAGCAATCAAATCCCACAGACCAGCCTGCAAAGTAGGACGACCATTGCTATAACTAAGTCCTCGCTGTGCCAATTGCTCAGCTTGCGCTGCGTCACCTTGCGCCAAGCGTACTTCGGCTAACCGATAGAGCACCTGCGGCTCGCGCGGGGCAATACGTTGTGCTCGCTCAAGGCTTGAAGCAGCACCATTAAAATCGCCGCCAGTTTGCTGCTGCTGGGCCGTAGTCAATAGCGCCAGCACAGGACCATCCAATTGCTCATCAGCAGCTAAGCGCGCCTGTCCGCCAATTGGCATAGACGCTTGTGGAGCGCTCGTATTAGCAGACGAGGGTTGGCGACTAGAATCGTCATTATAAATTTCTATTCCACCAATGGGTGCGCTGGGCGCTGCATAGGTTTGTATAGCTTCACTTTCACCTTGTGGCATGACTGTAACGCCACTGGTTTGCGCAGGCTGCGTGGTACCAGTCGACTGACGCACTCGGCTGTCACGCATCGCACCTGGACTCAGCGGTGCACCACTCTCAACCACAGGTACTGCTCTATGTGGTGACCCCGCACAACCGGCCAACACAGTTGCCAGTGCAATTAAAATGACTGCATGCTTGCTCACGTTAATTCCTCATAATTATTAATTTAACCAACTACGAATCCAGCTTTTCACTGACTCTACAGGTGCAGGCAAATAACTAGGCTCATCACAAGACTCTCCCGCAAGCGGTTCACTGCCTCGAATATAAGGCATTTGCACAGCACCCGGACAGCCTTTCGCGCTACCTAGACCGGAATATGCATCAACCCATGCCATCACTACGTTATCAGGGGGTGTCATATTCAAAGAACTTGGCGCTGCGGCTTGCATAAAGTTCGCCCAAACTTGCAAGGCTCCGCTCGCTCCAGTTAACGGCGTCTGACCATTATCATCACGCCCCATCCACACCACCGCAAGCAAGTCCTGCCCAAAGCCTGCAAACCAACTGTCACGCGAGTCATTACTGGTACCTGTTTTGCCAGCTAAAACAACCGATGACGGCACTCGGTTATACACAGAGCGCCCCGTTCCTTCGGTCATTACCCGCCGCATCGCTTCTTGAGTTAAATAGATTGCCCCTGCATCAAAGCGCTGCTCAATCGTGTAAGGATAGCGCCCTAAAGGTTCACCCTCTGCAGTTAACACGCTACGAATAGCCCGCAAAGGCGTGTTAAAACCACCGTTCGCGATGGTTTGATACATTCCTGCCACTTCCATCGGAGTTAAGCTACCAGCGCCTAACAACATTGATGGATAAGCCGGCCACTGACGCTCCACGCCTAGCTTTTGTACTGTTTTGAGTACGCGTGGCACACCCATTTCCAGGCCAAGCTTGGCTGTCGATAAGTTATACGACTGCGCCAGCCCTTGGTATAAAAACACCGTGCCATGCTCTTTACGGTCATAGTTTTGCGGCGTCCAGACTTTGCCGCTTTGGCTTTTCACCGAGAAGGACTCATCTTGAATATAACGCGTCAAGGTATATTGGCTAGGCTGCTCTAAAGCAGTCAGGTAAATGGCGGGCTTGACCAGCGAACCAATCGGTCGCACTGCATCTAAGGCTCGATTAAATCCAGCATAGCGTGGCAAGCGACTGCCGAGCAGTGCCAGCACCTCACCTGTTTCTGGATTACTCACCACCATTGCCAGTTCGACTTTATCGATATCCTTACGGCCAGCCAACTGCTTATAGGTTTGCGCCTGCGCCTCTTCAGCTTTGCGCTGCAAAATGGGGTCGAAACTGGTAAAAATCCGTAAACCTTCTTCGGTCAAATCTTCATCACGATAGTCTTCACGTAATTGACGTTTGACCAAATCAATAAAGCCAGGATAAGTGCTATTGGCCAAACTACCGCGCTTAGTAATACCTAAAGGACGCTGTTTTGCTTCTTTGGCCTGCTCAGCATCAACCACACCCTGCTCAACGAGTAAATCAATAACCAAGTTACGACGCTCAAGCGCGCGCTCAGGTTGGCGACGTGGATTATAGTAAGAAGGACCCTTTACCATGCCTACCAATAACGCTACTTGGTGTAATTTCAGTTCGGCTAAGGGCTGACTGAAAAAGTACTGACTGCCCAAGCCAAAGCCATGCACTGCCCGCTGCCCATCTTGGCCGAGAAAAACCTCATTGAGATACGCTTCTAAAATTTCGTCCTTACTGTAATGCAACTCAATCAGAAGCGACATTAGTGCTTCAGTTGCTTTACGTAGCAAAGTACGCTCATTAGTAAGGAAGAAGTTTTTTACCAACTGCTGAGTCAAGGTGCTGCCGCCCTGACGTAAAGAACCTGAAGAGGTATTCACCCAAATCGCGCGTGCAATAGATTTAGGCGACACACCGTAATGGTTATAGAACTCACGGTCCTCTACTGCAATTAAGGCTTGCGGTAGCAAATCAGGTACTTGATCCAAGCGGATCAAAATACGATCTTCTTGATGTGCTGGATATAAGCCGCCTACCAGCAAAGGCTCAAGACGAGCAACAGCTAAAGATCGACCATTGGTTTGCGCCAAACTAGACACACTGTTTCCAGAAAAGCGCACTCGAATAGCTTGCGCAGGCTCCGCACCCTCGTAAAACTGGAAGCCGCGAGTGTGCAAATCAACTGTATTACCGTTAACTGACATAGCACCAGAACTACTGGCTGACGCTTCATTGCGGTAACCCAGCGCATTTAACTCAACTAAAAAATCTTGTTTAGTCAGTTTCTGGCCGGCAAACAGCTCTAAAGGTCGCGCGTAGACTTTAGCTGGCACAGTCCAGCGCTTACCGGAAAACTTCTCCTGCACCACCGCATCAAGATAAATAAGAACGCCCGCGAGCAGGACAATAGCAACAATAGAGAGCTTAACAAATAAGCCTAGCCAGCGTCTGGGAGCCTTGGCTTTGCGCTGGTTTGCAGCCTTTCTAGTCGGTCGTGAAGTTGATTTTTTAGTCATGCTGCGAATTATACCTGTTTTGTTTCAGTTCAAAATGCATGTTGTTATAGTTTGCACAGTCGCCCACAGTTGCCATAATGCAGGCATTACTTTATTACTCTCAAGGATCACCTGTGACTCAAGCCCTGATTGCCGCCTTACAAAACCCTGCGATCTTTCCGCACCCAGTCGAAGATTTTCAGGTCATCGAAACTCATATTTCCTGGGTCATCCTAACCGGCCCTTATGCTTACAAAATCAAAAAAGCGGTTAACTTCGGCTTTTTAGACTTCACGGATATTGCTGCTCGCCAGCATTTCTGCGCTGAAGAAGTGCGTTTAAATCAGCGTTTGACTGACGGTTTGTACCTCGAAGTTGTTGCGATTACTGGTTCAGCCGAGGCGCCGCAACTCAATGGTGAAGGCCCTGCTATTGAGTACGCAGTCAAAATGCGTCAATTCCCACAAGCACAACTCTTGGGTGACATGCAAAAACGTGGCGAACTCTGTGAAACCCACATTGATGCACTCGCCAAGCAAATTGCGCGCTTTCACGATGAAGCTCCTCATGTTCCAGCTGAACATGCGCTGGGCGATCCACACGCAATTATGGCACCAATTCGACAAAACTTTGAGCAAATCCGCCCGCTACTCAGCGACCCTACTGATTTACAACAACTGGACGCACTTGAGGCGTGGGCCGAAGACAGCTTCACGCGCTTACTCCCTCTATTAGAGCTACGTCGTCACAATGGTTCAATTCGCGAATGTCACGGTGATATTCATCTGGGCAACGCAACCTTACTCGACGATGAAGTGGTGCTATTTGACTGCATTGAATTTAACGAGCCCTTCCGCTTAATTGACGTAGCCTCGGATGCGGCATTCTTAGCCATGGACTTGGAAGATCGCGGTTTAAAGCCACTCTCGCGTCGATTTGTGAACGCTTGGCTGGAACTGACTGGCGACTATCAAGCGATGCCACTGATTAACTTCTACAAAGCCTATCGCGCCATGGTGCGCGGCAAAGTGAATCTATTCCGTCTTGGCCAAGAAGAAGATCCTGTGCAGCGTGCTGTCATTGTTCGTCAATATCGCAGCTACGCCAACTTAGCCGAAAGCTACAGTGCTATTCCTTCGCGCTTACTGGCGATTACCCACGGTATTTCTGCGGTCGGCAAAAGTTCAGTGGCGATGCGCTTAGTTGAAGCTTTAGGCGCACTACGCTTTCGCTCTGACTATGAACGCAAGCGCTTATTTGGTGAGCAAGACAGTGAGCAACAAAACACCTTGGGCGGCGGTATTTATAACCCCAACGCCAGCGCAGCAACTTACCAGCGCTTACACGCTTTAGCTGCAGATGCCTTACAAGCGGGCTTCCCAGTAGTGATTGATGCGACCTACTTAAAAAGCGAGCAGCGCCATGCGGCATGGCAGATTGCAGAAAGTACCGGTACACCTTTCTTAATTCTTGACTGCCAAGCACCGGATGAAGTGGTAGCAACCTGGCTCAAACAGCGTCAAGCAGAAGGCTTAGACCCATCGGATGCGACAGCAGATGTAATTTTAGCCCAACGCCAAAACTTAGAGCCGCTGGACGCAGCTGAAACAGCACAAAGCTATCGCGTGGATACCCATGATGCGGCCACATTAGACAACCTCATCAGCCAGATCCGTAAGCGCTTACCCGGTTTATAAGCCACTGAATTTGTTGGCTGCGCCTTCATGACGCAGCCAACAGTGATTTAAAGCCTCAGCCAATCAGCTTTCACCTGTTCTTTATTGAGCGCCAGCCACTGTAGAGCAATGATACTGGCAGCATTATCAATACGCCCATCCTGCACCGCCTTTAACGCACCGGCCAACGGCCATACATGTACACGAATATCCTCACCCTCTTCTGCTACACCAAAAACCCCACCGACACCTGCCGTAGAGCAACGGCCGATATACAGATAAACACGCTCATCCGATCCGCCGGGCGATGGGTAATAGGTCATCACGGGCAGCAACTCATGCAGTTCTAAATCTGCTTCTTCACGAGCCTCGCGGCGCGCCACCTCTGCAGGCTCTTCGTCTGTATCAATTAAACCCGCAACAATTTCCAGCAACCAAGGCTCAGGGCTTTTATCTAAAGCACCAACACGAAACTGCTCAACCAGCACCACCGAGTCGGCGTGCGGATCATAGGGCAACACGCACACCGCGTCCGGCCTGACAAATAACTCACGCCTGATGGTCGGCCCCATATGGCCGGCGAATAAACGGTGTTTTAAATGCACGCGATCTAAGCGATAAAACCCTTGAAAGCAGCGCTCACGCTGCTCAACTACCACATCATCTTTCGCCGTCATTACCCGCTCAGTCATCTCTAGCTCCCATAAAAAAGGCGACCCTTAAGGCCGCCTTTTATACCATTGAAGTGTTTAAACCTGTTTATAGATTATCGAGCCTTCCTCGCGAAAACGCTCAGACTGCTCTTTAAAGCCCGCCTCAATGGCGCGCTGTTCATCGGTTAAATCGTTATCTTTAGCGTACTGACGCACTTCTTGGCTTATTTTCATTGAGCAAAACTTCGGCCCACACATTGAACAAAAGTGCGCCACTTTTGCCGATTCTTTCGGCAAAGTTTCATCATGAAATGAACGCGCAGTATCGGGATCCAAACCTAAGTTAAACTGATCTTCCCAACGGAATTCAAAGCGCGCTTTACTCAACGCATCATCACGCAGTTGCGCACCCGGATGGCCTTTGGCCAAATCCGCCGCATGGGCAGCAATTTTGTAGGTGATAATCCCAGTTTTCACATCATCCTTATTCGGTAAACCCAAGTGCTCCTTAGGCGTTACGTAACAGAGCATGGCGCAACCGTACCAAGCGATCATCGCAGCCCCAATGCCTGAGGTGATGTGATCGTAACCTGGGGCAATATCAGTGGTTAATGGACCCAGCGTATAAAACGGAGCCTCATCACAGCACTCCAGTTGCTTGTCCATATTTTCTTTAATCATATGCATCGGCACGTGACCTGGACCTTCGATAAAGCATTGCACGTCATGCTTCCACGCAATCTTGGTCAATTCGCCTAAAGTTTCTAGCTCGGCAAACTGAGCGGCATCGTTGGCATCGGCAATCGAGCCGGGGCGCAGACCATCACCTAAGGAGAAACTGACATCGTAAGCCTTCATGATCTCGCAGATGTCTTCAAAATGCGTATAGAGAAAGTTTTCTTTATGATGAGCTAAACACCACTTGGCCATAATCGAGCCACCACGCGAGACAATACCCGTCACACGCTTAGCGGTTAACGGCACATAGCGCAGCAACACTCCGGCGTGAATCGTAAAGTAGTCAATGCCTTGCTCAGCCTGCTCAATCAAGGTATCGCGGAACAGCTCCCACGTCAGATCTTCGGCAACGCCATTCACTTTTTCTAATGCTTGGTAAATGGGAACGGTACCTACGGGTACCGGCGAGTTACGCACAATCCACTCGCGGGTTTCATGGATATTTTTACCCGTGGACAGATCCATAATGGTGTCGGAGCCCCAACGAATACCCCAGGTTAGCTTGGCCACTTCTTCTTCAATGGATGAACCCAGTGCGCTGTTACCAATATTGCCGTTAATCTTGACTAAGAAGTTACGGCCTAGAATCATCGGCTCAAGTTCGGTGTGGTTGATATTAGCGGGGATAATCGCGCGTCCGCGGGCAATTTCTGAGCGAACAAACTCTGGGGTGATTTCTTTAGGAATACTGGCGCCAAAGCTTTGCCCTGGATGCTGACTGTCAAGCAAACCTGCTTCGCGAGCTTTTTCTAACTTGAGATTTTCGCGAATCGCCACATACTCCATTTCCGGAGTAATGATGCCTTGGCGCGCATAGTGCATTTGTGTGACGTTTTTACCGGCTTTAGCGCGACGCGGATTACGCATTGAAGCAAAACGCATGCTTTTCAACTCAGGATCATCTAAGCGCTCTTGACCAAAACTTGAGCTTAAACCACTCAACACTTCAGTATCGCCACGCTCTTCAATCCAGCTGCTGCGCACATCAGCCAAGCCTTTACGCACATCAATTTTTACACTCGGGTCACTGTAGGGGCCAGAGGTGTCGTAGACAAACACCGGCGCGTTTTCTTCAATGCCATCATCAGTTTCTGTTGGCGTTAAGCTGATTTCACGCATCGGTACAAGAATGTCAGGACGCGAACCTTGCACGTAAATTTTGCGCGAATTTGGGAAAGGCTGAATCGACTGCTGGTCGACTTGCGCGGTATCACTGAGATGCTGAGAAGGGATTTGACTCATGTACTGGCTCTCCTAAAACACGAAAGAAAGTGTCGGGGAACCAGCGGACAAAGGCAGGTCTGCCTTGCGGCAAACTTATCTTGTTCCCTACGCGAGTATTAACTCGATCAGGTTCAACGGGATCCGGATTAACCGATCTCAGCTCTATGTAAGAGCACCCCGACAAGAAACAGCCTGCAGTCTACGCACCCAGCAGCAGATACTGCAAGCTCACTCGCGCAAACACAAAACTGTACACAGTCTTAAACAATGTTAAAGCACGCTTGACCGCCCTCCTCAACGGCCGTAGCCTTAAGCAGATTTTTCTCTGCGAAACTTAGGATATTAATAATGCGTGTACTGTCGCTTACTTTTGCTATAGCTGCAGTTTTAGGGTCAGCAGCTTATGCAGCACCTATCACTCAAGATAAAGTCAACTTGCTCGAGGTTTATCAGCTCGCAGTTGATAACAACGCAGACTTAGCAGCAGCTCATGCTGACTACAAGGCGCAAAGCGAGCGCGTACCGCAAGCACGTGCAGGGTTGCTACCGCAAATTGGCGCCGGCGCAAGCAGTTCTGACAGTCGCAGTAAAGTCGACACATCTATGGGTTCGGTCACTCGTTCACGCAGTGGCACGGTCTATCAAGCTAGCTTAAGCCAGCCACTATTTCGCCTTGATCGCTGGTATCAATTACAAGCTGCGCAAGCCACTAATGAGCAATCTGCTTTAGAGCTCTCGGCGATTGAGCAAAATCTTATTTTACAAAGCTCTGAAGTGTATTTTTCTGTCCTGCGCGCGCAAGATAACCTTGCTGCGAGCCGCGCAGAAGAAGCGGCCTTTAAACGTCAATTCGATCTTGCCAGCGAGCGTTTTGATGTTGGCTTGTCGGATAAGACGGATGTTTTACAAGCACAGGCTGCCTATGACGCCGCGCGCGCCAACCGCATGGTAGCTGAGCGCATGGTCAGTGATGCTTTCCAAGCTTTAATCACCTTAACAAATACCGAGTTAAGCGCGTTGGAAGGGGTGAAACATAGCTTGCCTATTCTTGCGCCGACGCCCAACGATGCAACAGCTTGGGTCAACACCGCAACCGAACAAAACCTTCTTTTGCAGGCCATTAACTATACCGTAGAAGCCGCGCAAGACAGCGTTAAGCAGCGCAAATCAGGACACGCACCAACTCTGGATGCGGTTGCTCAATACCAGAAAGGTGATAACGACAGCATGGGTTTTGTTAATAACGGCCTACCTATAATGCCCACTTACAATGGCAAGGCAGAACAAAGTAGCATCGGCCTGCAGTTAAACATTCCTCTGTACACCGGCGGCATGACCAGCTCGCAAGTGCGTGAAGGTGTCTATCGCTTAGACCAAGCAGAACAAATGCGCGAAAGTTTGCGTCGTAAAACCGTGCAAGATGCGCGTAACTTTCATCGCGCGGTGAATACCGACGTGGAGCAAGTACAAGCACGTAAGCAAGCAATCATTTCCAGTCAAAGTGCAGTGGAAGCGACTGAGATTGGTTACGATGTAGGCACTCGCAATATTGTTGACGTACTCGATGCACAGCGACAACTTTATGCATCGGTGCGCAACTACAACAATGCCCGTTACGATTATATTTTAAACAATTTGCGCTTACAGCAAACCGCCGGTGTTTTGAGCCCTGATAATTTGCAAGCATTGTCGGCGTACTTAAATCCTAACTACAATCCAGACAGCGACTTTTTACCGCCTGATTTGGATAAAGAAATCGAAGCGAACTTACGCCGACGCTAGTTTTTTAGGCTGACTGCGAGAGAACAGCAGTCAGCCTAACTCTACCGAAAGCATTACAAATCACGCAGCTTTTACAGACTTAAACGCATCGACAAATCAACTGCTTTTACATCTTTGGTTAGCGTTCCCAGCGAAATGTAATCCACTCCGGTTTCCGCAATTCCACGAATTGTTTGCTCATTAACGCCGCCCGAAGCTTCTAGCTTAGCTTGACCCGCATTGATTTTTACCGCTGTGCGCATATCATCAAGACTCAGTTCATCGAGCATAATAATATCCGCACCCGCCGCCAGCGCCTGACGCAACTCATCTAAACTTTCAACTTCGACTTCGACAGGTTTACCGGGTGCAATGCGATGCGCGGCTTGCACAGTGGCAGCCACCCCACCACAAGCGGTGATGTGGTTTTCTTTGATTAAAAACGCATCATACAAACCTAAGCGATGATTGTGACAACCACCACAGGTCACTGCGTATTTTTGTGCAAGCCGTAAACCTGGCAAAGTTTTCCGTGTATCCAACAGCTTCACTGCTGTGTCAGCAACTTTATCGGCAAAGTACTGGCAGCGCGTCGCTACCGCTGACAACGTTTGTAAAAAGTTTAACGCCGCGCGCTCCCCAGTCAGTAATGATCGGGCTTTACCTTCAAGTTCAAACAATACAGCATTGGCTGATACGCGTTCGCCATCCGCAACTAACCAGCGTACTTGCACACTGCTGTCGACTTGACGAAAGACTTCATTGACCCAAGCAACACCACTGATGACTGCAGCCTCGCGAGTAATTACTCGAGCACTGGCTGTCTGATCTGCCGGAATCAGTTGAGCGGTAATATCGCCAGAACCTACATCTTCAACTAAGGCCGTACGTACATTTGCTTCAATCTCTGCGCGCAACTGCTCAAGTAAAATATTCGCCATGCTCTGCTCCTCGATAAATTATAGGCATTATAAAGACTTAAGCTGTTATTAGTAGCAAGACAGCCAGAACGCGACATAAGGTTTTTCACCCCCATGACCATGTGTGATTCAAGTCAAAGCCCTAGTAGATAATCCTTGGTTCTCTAGCATAAGTGCCTATAATCAGAATCATCAATTGTCTTAACACCTAACTCTCAGCGATCTAGATCATTTTTATGTATGATCGAATCTAAAGTTCTGCTGCCGGGAGATCTTACTTAAATGAAGAATGACGCCAACGTTGTGCCATTTAATGCGCCAGATAAGCATTCTTCTGCAGCGACTGGAAAGTTACCTGTGGCGCTGATTCATGTCCGTGATAAAGCAGCAGCGTTACTCAAAGGCAACATCCAAGAGCTATTTGCCAATGCAGATGATTCCTTGTTTGAAATGGCCGATCGCGCCACCAGCAATAACGAGCAAAATACTTTATTCGAAGCCATGCGTGACTTGCGCTTAAAACGCAAAAATATTGAGCGTAGTTTTTTGCAGCAACTTTTTGAGTCGTTTGCCAGCCTGAATCAGCATCAGATTGGTTCTGCACCTACCCTTGAAGTGTATTCTTTAGAGTCTTTATCCTTGGTGCAGAATGATGCGCTGGAGGAGTCGGTCGCCATTGATAGCATGGTTGCCAAGGTCAAGCGCCGCGATGAGCAAGCCCTACACCACCTGACTGCACGTTTTAATCATGTGCTGAGCCGCAAACTCACCGATGAAACAAACCCGCTGAGCCCTCGTGTGCTCTCGGAAAACTTTATCAAAAGCTGCAACAGCATCAACTTTGCCATCAACATCAAGCTGATTATCTTAAAGTTATTTGAAAAGCATATCCTCAGCGAGCTTGATCTTCTTTACCAAGAAGTCAACGATGTTTTAATCAGCGCCAACGTCTTGCCAGATCTCAAGTCCACGTCACCTGTGCAGAAAAGACGCAGTTCTACGCCAGCCACCACTGTGTCTGAAACAGCGACAAGTGTTGCGGCCAGCTCAACACAGGCGGCAAGTTCTGCAGAGTTACAAATAGCATTTAGCGAACTGCAAAGTATGCTCTCGCAGCTACGCGGTAATGCCCTGCCCGCACGTAACATTCCTGATGATGCGGTACCTATTTCCAGTAACGACTTGATGCGTTTGCTTTCGCACATGCAGCAGCATTTACCAAATCAGTCAGCGCAAGATCAAGACTTACGCGAGCAACTCGATAAGCTGCTGACTCGTGCCAGCGTCAATAGTAAAGAAGCTCGAGTAGTTGGACAGGTTGACGACGATGTCATTAACCTCGTCTCCATGCTCTTTGAGTTTATTTTAGATGATCGTAATCTGCCAGATTCGTTGAAAGCATTGATTGCACGCTTGCAGATCCCACTGCTTAAAGTGGCTGTGCTGGATAAAACTTTTTTTAACCGCGGCAATCACCCTGCTCGCCGCTTGCTCAACGAAATTGCTTCGGCAGCCTTGGGTTGGAGCGATCAAGACAGCGAGCGCCGTGATAATCTTTACCAGAAAATTGAAAATATTGTTCAGCGCACGCTTACTGAATTTACTGACGACCCCAATATCTTCAATGAATTATTGGCCGATTTTATTGCCTTCACTGGAAGTGAACGACGTCGCAGCGAATTACTGGAGCAACGTACACGCGATGCCGAAGAGGGTCGCGCTCGCGCAGAAACTGCACGTTTACAGGTTGAGCAAGAGTTAAACAGCCGCTTGCTAGGTAAAACCCTGCCAGAGGTGGTCGTGCAATTGCTGCAAGAGGCTTGGAGTAAAGTGCTGCTTTTGACTTACCTTAAAAGCGGTCATGATTCGAGTGAATGGCGCGACAACTTAGCCACCATTGATGATTTAATCTGGAGCATCGAACCGCACGAAGATGCACTCGCGCGCTTAAAACTCCTACAGTTAGTGCCCTCTTTGCTGCGTCAACTACGCGAAGGCTTCTCTCACGCAGCCATTGATCCGTTTGTTGCCAATAGTTTTTTTAGCCGCTTAGAAGCTCTGCATGTACAAGCCTTTCAGCGTTATAAGCGACAAGCCGCATCCGTAGAGTCTTCTATTGAGGATCTTTCTGAAGATTTTATTAGTGAAAGTACTGCTGACGCCCAAATCACTCTTGCTGAGCTTCCTGAAGAACTGCATAAAGCCGCGCGCCAAGAGCAACAAGAGCAGCAAGCACCTGCGGTCATGGTTGAAGTACAAGAAGAAATCGTTTTACAACAACCAGAGATTACCGACAGCACGTCTAATAAAATCGTCTTGAGCGACGAAGATCCTGCTTTATTACAAGTGGACAGTTTGCACACCGGCAGCTGGGTTGAGTTTATCCAAGATGACCAACGTAAACTGCGTTGCAAACTGGCTGCCATAATCAAGTCGACTGGACGCTATATTTTCGTGAACCGTAGCGGTGTGAAAGTATTAGAAAAAAATCGTATGAGTTTGGCTGTTGAGTTTAAAAACAACTCAGTCATTCTGCTCGATAATGCGTTACTGTTCGACCGCGCACTGGAATCAGTGATTGGTAATCTGCGTCGCCTAAAAAGCTCATAATTAGCGTCTCAATCATGCCAATACATCAGTACTCATGCGGTCTTTGCTGCGTAGTGCTGATTTTCATATCGACACACCAGTGCTCGGCTGTAACCCGTGTATGCCACTGACCAAAGATCGGCTGCAGTCCAATAAAAGCAACCTGCAGATAGCTTCCTTGTTGCTCTACGCGCCAGGTAATACGCTCACTATCGGCCAATAGCAACTCTCCGCGTGTCGAACGTCCGCGCGTATTTTCCAGCAAGAGCTGATAAGTACCTTGTCCATGCATAACTTGTATAGCCGTCTGCTCGCGTAAGCAAAGACCCAATCCATCAGCATAAATGCGCAACTGCTCAACTGTATTGGCATAAACAATCGGATGTTTGGGCTGTAATAACTGCCCTAGCATCAAGCCAAACAAAACGCCTAGCAGCGCTAAACTGGCTAAAAACTTAAGTAATAACTGCCGTCGCGGCAGAGCTTCCCATGTAGAATTAGCTTCAAATTTATTATCAGGATCGCGCATGTTTCACGTCATACTCTTTGAGCCAGAAATCCCACCTAACACTGGCAACATTATCCGTTTATGTGCAAATGTAGGCTGCAGCTTACATTTAATCGAGCCGCTTGGCTTTGCTTTTGATGATAAACGTCTGCGCCGTGCTGGTCTTGATTATCAGGAGTTCGCAAATGTGCAACTGCACGCTAACCTGCAAGACTGCTTAACCGCTTTGCAACAACCGCGCCTCTTTGCCTTTAGCACCAAAGGCAAGCACAACTATGCAGAGGTAGTCTATCAAGACGGTGATGCTTTTATTTTTGGTCCAGAAACGCGCGGCCTGCCTGAGGATGTGCGTAACAGCATTCCTGCCGAGCAACTGGTGCGCTTACCCATGCGTGACGGCTCGCGCAGCTTAAATCTCTCGAACACAGTGGCAATTGCCGTGTACGAAGCATGGCGCCAGCTTGGCTTTGCCGAGCAGTAACAAAAACACCCCGCCAAGCATGCTGCCTGTACGGGGTGTTGATGTGCAACTTAAAGCTTTACAACAGTAAGCTACGTATCTCTGCCAACAACTCACTTAAGCGTCGAGTGAAGTGCGCAGCTGCTGCACCATTGATCACTCGGTGATCGTAGGACAGCGACAACGGCAGCATTAAGCGCGGATCAAAGTTAGCACCATTCCAAACTGGCTGCATAGTGGCACGCGACACGCCTAAGATAGCCACTTCAGGCGCATTCACAATCGGGGTAAACCCCGTTCCGCCAATATGACCTAAGCTGGAAATAGTAAAGCACGCGCCTTGCATCTGCTCGGCACTGAGCTTCTTATTGCGAGCTTTATCTGCCAACTCTGCTGCTTCAGCAGACAGCTGCAATAAGCTCTTCTGATCCACATCGCGAATAACCGGCACCAATAAGCCGTCTGGCGTATCCACGGCAAAACCGAGATGCACATACTTTTTGCGAATCAACGCTTTACCGCTAGGCGCTAAAGAGCTATTGAAATCCGGCATTTCTTTTAATAAATGCGCACAGGCTTTCAATAAGAACGGCAGCAGCGTGAGTTTCACCCCAGCTTTCTCAGCAACAGTTTTTTGACTGACACGGAACGCTTCAAGCTCGGTCATATCAGCTGATTCAAACTGTGTGACATGCGGTACATTCAGCCAACTACGATTCAGATTCAGCGCACCGATTTGCTGCAAGCGTGTCATGGCAACTTCTTCGATCTCACCGAAACGGGCAAAGTCCACTTCAGGAATCGGAGGAATTCCACTACCTTGCTCAACAGACCCGTTCGATTGTTTGCTCAAAGCCGTCTGCACATAAGCATGCACATCTTCTTTAAGTAAACGCTTGTGGGGTCCGCTAGAGGCAACCAAACCGAGGTCCACGCCGAGTTCACGCGCCAACTTACGCACTGCAGGCCCTGCATGCACAGCTGTAACTTTTCGCTTCTCAGGACTCGGTGCTGTAACTGGTGCCACAGAAACTGCAGCAGTTGGCTTGGGTATATCTGGCACCTCAACTGGCGCGGCTTGCTCTGTAGAAGCCGCGCCAGTTGTTGCTGCTTGCGCCACTTTAACTTTTAAGATCAAGTCACCGGTGCCAATCTCAGCATCCAAACGCACCAGCACCTCAACCACTTCACCAGAAACCGGTGAAGGAATTTCCATACTGGCTTTATCCGACTCAAGAGTTAGCAATGATTGCTCTTCGGTGATCTGATCACCAACGGCCACCATCAATTCAATTACTCGCGCCTTGCCTGAAGAGCCGATGTCTGGCACATGAATCTCTTCAATCAGGTTTTCTGCTGCGACTTCAGCCACGCTGGGCGTCGCAGCCGTTTTCGCTGCAGGAGCAGGCGTAGATGCTGGCTTTTCTGCAACAGCTGCATCTGCCGCGACAGGCTCAGATTGTTCCGCAGATTCCTCATCCACTTCAAGCTCTAATAAATCATCGCCCTCTTTCAGTCGGTCACCGAGTTTAACGGCTAAGCTTTTGATCACCCCTGCTTTTGGTGCAGGAATTTCCATACTGGCTTTATCCGACTCAAGGGTTAATAGACTCTGCTCAACCTCAATGCGGTCGCCAACTTTCACAAACAGCTCAATCACTTCACCCTCACCGCTGCCGATGTCGGGTACGCGAATTAATTCACTCATCGCAACGCTCCTTAGCAGTCTAGTGGGTTAGGTTTATTAGCATCGATACCAAACTTGTCCATGGCATCGAGTATGACTTGCGCATCCATTTGACCTTGGGCAACCAAACCTTCTAACGCCGCAAGCACTACCCAATGACGATCCACCTCAAAGAAATGGCGCAGTTTTTTGCGCGAATCACTGCGGCCAAAACCATCGGTACCCAGCACTTTATATTGCTCTTGCGGCACCCACTGGCGCACCTGATCAGCATACAACTTCATGTAATCAGTTGATGCCACTACTGGACCACGACGATCTTGCAAGCAGTTCTCAATGTGCGATAAACGTGCCGTTTCACGCGGATGCAAACGGTTCCAGCGCTCAGCATCTAAGCAGTCACGACGTAGTTCGTTAAAGCTGGTGACACTCCACACATCAGCACCTACACCAAACTCATCACGCAGGATTTTTGCCGCTTCACGTACTTCACGCAAGATCGTACCGCTACCGAGCAGCTGCACATGCATGTCGCTGCTGCGCTTGTCTTCTTCCAGCAAATACATGCCACGAATAATATCTTCCTCGATGCCTTCGCGCTGCGGCATAGAAGGCTGCTCATAGGCCTCATTCATCATTGTTATGTAGTAATAACGATCTTTTTGTAGCTCCAGCATTTGATAAATGCCTTCACGAATAATCACCGCCATTTCATAGCCGTAAGCCGGATCATAGGTATGGCAGTTAGGGATGGTGCCGGCCAAAATATGACTGTGACCATCTTGGTGCTGCAAACCTTCACCGTTCAACGTAGTGCGCCCGGCCGTACCACCCATTAAGAAACCACGCGCATGAATATCACCAGCAGCCCAAGCTAAGTCACCAATGCGCTGGAAACCAAACATCGAATAAAACGCATAGAAAGGCAGCATCGGTTGATTATGATTACTGTAGGCAGTTGCCGCAGCGATCCACGCTGACATCGCGCCAGCTTCAGTGATGCCTTCTTCGAGGATCTGGCCTTTCTTATCTTCTTTGTAATACATCACTTGGCCATGATCGACCGGCTGATAGAGCTGGCCCACCGCCGAGTAAATACCCAGTTGACGGAACATGCCTTCCATACCAAAGGTGCGTGCCTCATCCGGCACAATCGGCACAATACGACTACCGAGGTCCTTATCTTTTAGCAGCTGCGCGAGAATACGCACAAATACCATGGTAGTTGAAACTTCACGGTCTCCACTGCCATCTAAAATAGCTTTTAACGTTTCTAGCGATGGCGTTGGAATACTCATACTTTTCATGCGCCGCTGCGGGACAAAACCACCGAGCTTTTCGCGGCTTTGTTTGAGGTAGCGTATCTCTGGGCTGTTTTCTGCCGGACGATAGAACGGCAAACTTTCTAAGTTTTCATCGCTAACCGGAATATCAAAACGGTCTCTAAAGCCTTTCAGACTTTCTAGATCAACTTTTTTAACGTTATGGGCAATATTTTGCGCTTCACCGGTACCGGTACCATAGCCTTTAATGGTTTTCGCCAAGATCACCGTTGGCTGGCCAGTATGGTTTACTGCAGCATGGTAAGCGGCATACACCTTAAAGGGGTCATGACCACCACGGTTAAGATTCCAGATTTCAGCATCGGACAGATCCGCGACCATTTCGGCTAGTTTTGGATCAGCACCAAAGAAATCTTTACGCACAAAAGCGCCATCGTTGGCTTTGTAGTTTTGATAATCACCATCAAGCGCTTCATCCATGCGCTTTTGCATCACGCCTTCAGTGTCTTTGGCGAACAACGGATCCCATAAACGTCCCCAGAGCACTTTTATCACGTTCCACTCAGCGCCGCGGAAGTTGCCTTCCAACTCCTGAATGATCTTGCCATTGCCTCGTACTGGGCCGTCTAAGCGTTGCAAGTTACAGTTGATCACAAAAATCAGGTTATCCAGTTTCTCACGGCCAGCGAGGGAAATCGCACCCAATGATTCAGGCTCATCGGTTTCACCGTCGCCCAAGAAACACCAAACTTTCTGCTTGCCCGGCTGAATAAAGCCACGGTGCTCCAGATACTTCATAAAGCGCGCTTGGTAAATCGCTTGAATCGGGCCGAGCCCCATCGACACGGTGGGGAACTGCCAATAGTCTGGCATCAACCATGGGTGCGGATACGAAGACAAACCGGCGCCATCAGTTTCACGTCGGAAATTATCCAACTGATCTTCAGTTAAGCGGCCCTCTAAAAAGGAGCGCGCGTAAACGCCAGGTGATGCATGCCCTTGGAAGTAAATTAAGTCGCCGCCATGCTCTTCGGTCGGTGCCTTAAAGAAATAGTTAAAGCCGATGTCATACAAAGTGGCGCTGGAGGCAAAGGTCGCAATGTGACCACCTAAGTCTGGGTCAGATTGATTAGCACGCATCACCATCGCCAAAGCATTCCAACGCACTAATGAACGGATGCGGCGCTCCATAAATAAATCGCCAGGCATCAACGCTTCATGGGTCACAGGAATAGTGTTGCGATACGGAGTGGTAATTGCATGCGGTAAGCGTGTGCCACTGCGACTGGCCAACTCACCTAAGCGCGATAAAATATAATGCACGCGCTCTTCGCCTTCATGGGCTTGGACAGAATCCAAGGCATCCAGCCATTCTTGGGTTTCTACCGGATCAAGATCTTGCATGTTTCGCTCCCAAACTTAGGGTCTATTGATGATCGACCTATACGTGCTTCATGTCTTGTGAACAGTCAGCGCATGGCACAGCAAAGTCAGATTGTTTTTCCTTTATGTAGTTTTACTACAAAATGACGCAAGAGTCAGCTTTTATCCTGTACGCCTTTTGGCCAAGAGCTTTTCTTCAACGCGGCATAAATCATCATTTTAAGGTATCTTTAATGACTCTTTTTGCGTGACATTGTTCAGGACTCTGCATGACGCCTCTTCTCTTGGATACGATCCCCTCCAATTTGCTGTTTTTACAACAAAAGGCGCAGCGCGAATGGGCGCATGCTCTGGAGGAACAACAGGTCGCTAACCCTTTATGGCCTGATAGTCGCTACCAAGCTTTTATTCGCGTTTGCACCCTGAGTGATTTTGTCCTCAGCCAAGCCATTCGCGATCCGCAAATGCTGATTGATCTTGTCAGCTCTGGCCAATTGGATCGCACCTTAGTGCCCGGCGAAATTCGCTATCAACTCAGTGAACGCTTAACTGACTGCAACGATGAAGCCAGTCTGTTGCTACATTTACGACAATTTCGTAACCGCCAACAAGTGCGCATCATTTGGCGCGATCTGATCCGCCAAGCGGAACTCAGCGAGACCTGTCGTGATTTATCCGCCATGGCCGATGCCTGCACAGACTTAGCCTACCACTGGCTGTACCAGCAACATTGTCAACTGTTTGGCACACCGATCGGACGCTACAGCAAACACGCACAACAGCTGGTCATTTTGGGCATGGGCAAGCTGGGCGCTTATGAGCTGAACCTGTCATCGGATGTCGACTTGATTTTCACCTACCCTGAAGCTGGCGAAACTGAAGGAGCAAAACGCAGTTTAGATAACCAAGAGTTTTTCACCCGTCTTGGACAAAAACTGATCAAAGCGCTCGATACCATTACAGTCGATGGCTTTGCTTTTCGGGTGGATATGCGTCTGCGACCTTATGGTTCCAGCGGTCCACTGGTATTTAGTTTTAACGCTATTGAGCAGTATTACCAAAACCAAGGCCGCGACTGGGAGCGCTACGCGATGATTAAAGCGCGCGTCGTGGCTGGCGATCAAAATGCTGGAGCAAGTCTGTTACGTATTTTGCGCCCCTTTGTCTATCGTCGTTATTTGGACTTCTCCGCGATTGAAGCGCTGCGCTCAATGAAACAGCTGATTCAACAAGAAGTGCGCCGCAAAGATATGGACGACAATATCAAACTCGGCTCTGGTGGTATTCGCGAGGTTGAGTTTATTGCCCAAGCGTTTCAGCTGATTCACGGTGGCCGCGATTTGAGCCTGCAACAGCGACCTTTGCTAAATATTTTAGACACCCTTGCGGCGCAGGGTTATATGCCTTCAGCTGACGTCACTGAATTGAAAGATGCCTATCGCTTCTTACGCTACACCGAGCATGCACTACAGGCAGTGGCTGATTTACAAACGCAAAGCCTACCCGACACCGCTCACGAGCAAGCGCGCCTGGCTTTTATGATGGGTTTTAATGACTGGGAAACGTTTTTCGGTCAACTGATGTATTGGCGTAAACGTATTGAATATCATTTTCGCGACGTCATCGCCGATCCCGATGAAGAAGAATATGACTGTATTGGTGGCGAATGGCTGCCAGTTTGGGAAGACAGCATTGCTGTTGAGAGTATTTATCAGCAGCTTAGCGAAGCCGGTTATCAGGACAGTCAAGCAGCTTGGCAACGTATCGTGCAGCTGCGCGAAGGCACTCAAGTACGCGCCATGCAGCGGCTTGGACGTGAACGTTTAGATGCTTTTATGCCGCGTTTTTTATCGCAAGCAGTTGAGCATGAGAATCCTGATTTAGTGCTTGAGCGAGTCTTACCGCTGATTGAAGCAGTGGCGCGTCGCTCCGCGTATTTAGTGCTGCTAACGGAAAACCCCGGTGCGCTGTTAAGAGTGATCAGTTTATGTGCCGCCAGCCCATGGATCGCGGAACAACTGACCCGTTTCCCAGCCTTGCTGGATGAGTTACTCAATGAGGGGCGTTTATATCGCCCACCGTTAGCACCGGAATTGACCGCCGAGTTGCGCGAACAGTTACTGCGCATCCCAGAGGAAGACGTAGAGCAACAAATGAACGCGCTGCGCCATTTTAAATTGGCGCACCGTTTGCGCGTTGCCGCCTCAGAAATTGCCGGTACTTTGCCACTGATGAAGGTCAGTGATTATTTAACCTGGCTAGCCGAGGCAATCCTTGAGCAAGTATTGCACTTAGTTTGGAATGAAATGGTGCGTAAACACGGGCTGCCGCAACGTTTGGATGGCAGCCCCAGCGAGCTTGATTTTGTTGTAGTGGGTTACGGCAAACTCGGCGGTATTGAACTGGGCCACGGCTCCGATCTTGATTTGGTGTTTATCTTCGATTGTGACCCTTTAGCGGAAACCGACGGCTTACGCCCAGTTGACGGCGCGCAGTTTTATACCCGTATGGGGCAGCGAATTATCTCTATGCTCACCACCCGCACCACTGCCGGCGGTCTTTATGATGTCGATATGCGCTTAAGACCTAGCGGCGACTCAGGCTTACTGGCGACGTCGCTTAGCGCCTTTGCTCGCTACCAAGAAGAACAAGCTTGGACCTGGGAGCACCAAGCCTTGATTCGCGCGCGTGTTTTGGTTGGCAGTCCGGTGATCACCGAGCAATTTAATCAGGTCCGTTTAAGCGTTTTAGGTCGCCAACGCAGTTTGCCGATTCTGCAAGCAGAAGTCAGCGAAATGCGCGCCAAAATGCGGCATAATCATGGTACCCAGACCACTCTAGGCGGTTTAGGCCAGAATGCCTTTAATAGTGATGTGATATTTGATCTAAAGCAGGATGCTGGTGGTATCGTTGACATCGAATTTATGGTGCAATATGCCGTCTTGGCTTGGTCATGGCAATATCCACAGCTGGTAACCTATACCGACAACATCCGTATTCTTGACGGTCTCGGCGCAGAAAGCCTGCTTAGTGCGGATCATGTTCGCATGCTGCAGGAGGCTTACAAAGCCTATCGTGCTGCGGCCCACCGTCTGGCCCTGCAAAAACAGCAAGGCGTGGTTGATGGCAATTTATTTACCAACGAGCGTCACGCAGTGATGAACGTTTGGCAAGAGCTAGGCTTGAGTTATTTGTAATCAGACTTTTAATATTATTTTCAGGAGCACGTAACAATGTCGATGGCTGATCGTGATGGTGTTATTTGGTATGACGGTGAAATGGTTGAATGGCGTAACGCAACCACACACGTTCTGACTCACTCATTACACTACGGCATGGGCGTATTTGAAGGTGTTCGCGCCTACAAAACCCCAAAAGGTACCGCAATTTTCCGCTTACAAGCACACACTGATCGTCTGTTTGAATCCGCTCATATTATGAATATGAAGATTCCTTTCACTAAAGAAGAAATCAACCAGGCGGTGATTGCTTCAGTGCGTGATAACAAACTCGACAGCGCCTACATTCGTCCTTTAGCCTTTTACGGTTCAGAAGGCATGGGCATCCGCGCCGACAATCTTAAAGTACACTTGATTGTTGCAGCTTGGCACTGGGGCGCCTACATGGGCGACGACGCGTTGAAGAACGGTATTAAAGTACGTACCAGTTCATTTACCCGTCACCATGTAAACATCACCATGACCCGTGCAAAATCCAGCGGTGCTTATGTCAACTCGATGCTAGCTCTGCAAGAAGCCGTCTCTGGTGGCGCTGACGAAGCTCTACTACTGGATCCTGAAGGCTATGTGGCTGAAGGCTCAGGTGAGAACATTTTCTTGGTGAAAAACGGTGTGATTTATACGCCAGAAGTCACTGCCTGTCTCAATGGTATTACTCGTAACACCATTTTGACTCTGGCCAAAGCACGCGGTATCGAAATCGTTGAAAAGCGTATTACTCGTGACGAAGTCTACATCGCTGATGAAGCATTCTTTACCGGTACCGCTGCAGAAGTAACGCCAATCCGTGAAGTGGATGGTCGTCAAATCGGCATCGGTAGCCGTGGACCAGTCACTGAAGTGCTGCAAAAAGCCTACTTTGACTTAGTCACTGGCGAAACTGAAGAATACGCAGAATGGCGTACGTTGGTTAACTAATAACTGACCACATACTGCTGATTAAAAAGCCCGCTAGAAATCACTTTCTGCGGGCTTTTTTATGTCTCGGTCGTTACTGCAATTATGGCTTTAAGCTTTTCTTAGCGTAGATATCATAGCGACTGGACTTACCTTCCAAGCTGTAGGTTGGCGCTGCACCTACAATCGCAGGCGCTTTACGCGGACGCTTGACCACCACGCGGTGCGTTGCTAACGCTAATGCCGCCGCTAGCAATGCTGGAGCATCATCATCAGCGCCCACCAGTGGCTTAAACAGACGCATTTCTTTTTTCACCAGCGCACTTTTATCACGACTGGGAAACATTGGGTC
Source organism: Denitrificimonas caeni DSM 24390 (assembly GCF_000421765.1). Lineage (GTDB taxonomy): Bacteria > Pseudomonadota > Gammaproteobacteria > Pseudomonadales > Pseudomonadaceae > Denitrificimonas > Denitrificimonas caeni. The sequence continues at coordinate 28,372 of NZ_ATXQ01000003.1, forward strand.
CAGATGAATCACTTGCGGCGCTTGTGCTGTCCAAGTCGACATCAACTCAATGGCATCGCCAACCAGCAGCGGCATGCGCTGCACGATACCGGCCACTTGTACATCAAGTCGCGCGCGTCGTAAGCCATCAGCGAGTAACGCTGCAACGATGGGATTACGCTCAATCATCTGCACGTGACAGTCTAAACAAGCTAGAATAAAAGCATCTCGTCCCAGCCCTGCAGTTGCATCTAAAATAGTAGGGCGAACACCTGGCTGGATGCCGACCGCTTTGGCAATCATCTGACCGCTGCCGCCACCAAACTGCCGGCGATGAGCCAGTGCACCTTCAATAAAGTCGACACGCAAAGGCCCTGGTGCAGAATGGCTTAATTCCTGTAGTTGCAAACCATCCACGCCAACCTGTAAGGCGAACTCTGCATCGCCACCGAGCGGCAATCCAAGCTCCTGCGCCAACTGTGCTGCCGAAGCGTGATCAGCTGGAGTCATAGCCTCAATGCGTATAATAGGAAGAAATACTGATGTAGAGTCAGACATTATGCGTACAAATCAAGCCCGAGCACATTGGCCGCATCTTCAGCTTGAGTATTAAATGCAGCAGTACTGCTATAGCTGGCTAAAGCTTTACTGACTTGATACTGCTGCGCAGGATTATTCAAGACTTGGCGAGCTTCGTATTGTTGAATTTGCATTTGTGCAGAGGGACGTTGCACTGCTTGATAGGTGTCTAAACTAACACTATCTGATGCGTTACTCGGCTGTTGCTGACGGATCCGACTTTCAGCCTGGCGAACAGCATCATCCATCTGCGTACTGGCATCAGGAAGCGTGGTTCTGTTGGGTACATAAGCAGGTGATAAACCGTCAATACGCATAGCATGAGGATCCTATAAACAGGTGGGTACTGTAACCAGACTCTAGCAACAGATCAATCCTATTAAGATTGTTTCGGCGTCGCCACTTGATCGCGTAAATAAATCGGTTGGGCATCTTGCGCGCTAATCGCTTCGCCACGTTGCCACATGCCCTGTGCGAGGGTCAAAATATCCTCCGCATGGGGCAATAATTGCGCATCACTTGCGTACACGGGCACAGTAATACGCTCAGCATAGGCATGCCAACCGGTACCTGCAGCAAACCATTCGCCTTGCGCGGTACGTGCAAGTTCTGCACGCTCTGGTGGCAGCACTGCTTCACTGCCCTGCAGACGTACCTCGCCATCAATCAAGCTATAGCAGCCCCAATACACCTCATCCATACGTGCATCAATAGCCACCGCAACCTGCTTTGCGCCATGCTCACGGCAAGCACGTTGTGCAATAGCGGCCAAATTAGATACCGGTAGCACAGGTATCTGTAGAGCAAAAGCCAAGCCTTGCACCACGCCAACAGCAATGCGTAAACCCGTAAAAGCACCAGGGCCACGGCCAAAAGCAATCGCCGTCACTGCAGTTTTGCTAATACCCGCCTCAGCTAGAACTTCGCTGATCATAGGTAAAATACGTTGTGCGTGTAATCGAGGGATGACCGCGTAACGGCTGAATACTTGTCCATTGTGTAATAACGCAACAGAGCAGGCTTCAGTGGCGGTATCGAGCGCCAGCAAAGTAGTCATGATTTATCGTCGAGTAATTTAAAAAAGAAATTGTAGCAGGGAGATGGCTTGCGAGGGGTATTGCGAGTCAAAACTGTAAAGAATACATTCGCTATAACAACGAGTAGGCTCACTGCTGCAGCGAATATATTCCCTAACTGTGCTTTTAAGCCAGCGCAGCCATTACCTTAGCGGTAATTTGCTCAACCGAACCAACACCTGCAATTGCGCTGTATTTTGGCGTGCCATTAACAGCAGCTAAGTCTTGATAGAACGCGACTAGAGGCTTGGTTTGTGAGTGATAAACAGACAAGCGATGGCGCACAGTCTCTTCTTTATCATCTTCACGCTGAATCAAGTCTTCACCGGTTTCATCGTCTTTACCGGCCACTTTCGGCGGATTGTGCTCGACATGGTAGGTACGACCTGAAGCTGGGTGCATACGACGTCCAGCAATACGCGAAACGATCTCTTCATCTTCCACAGCGATTTCAATTACGTGATCAATTTCAACACCGGCTTCACGCAGCGCTTCTGCTTGCGGAATGGTACGCGGAAAACCATCAAACAAGAAACCATTGGCACAGTCGTCTGCCTGAATGCGTTCTTTAATTAGATCGATAATGATGTCGTCTGACACCAAACCGCCGGTTGCCATAACATTTTTAACTTTTAACCCCAATGGGCTTTCTGCTTTCACCGCTGCACGCAGCATGTCGCCAGTAGAAATCTGTGGAATCGCAAATTTTTTAGTAATAAAACCAGCCTGTGTACCTTTTCCGGCACCTGGCGCTCCTAGCAAAATCACGCGCATGTTGTGCTCCTCATATCATCGTTATTATCATAAAAAACATCAGCAATGCCTTTTTCAGCACACTGCTTAACTAAATTAGGTGGCTTTGCTTTGCCCAAAAAGTGTCAAAGATACACATCAGCCTTTAGTCGCACAAGAAGAATATCCGTAGCACCGAGTAAAAGTGGCCTGCAAAAGACTGTTTTATCTAGACTCACATAGACTTAACCTGCATGCACGGTTCTTTCTGCGGCCCAATGTCGCAACGCGCTGAGTTCTTCTGACATCACTACAGATAACGGCACTGTGCGCTGCAACGCTTCCACGATAAGCTCTTGCCCAACAGAAACTTGCCGCGCTTGTGCGGCATACAGAGCCGAGACCACCGCTTGCTCAATTTCCGCTCCTGAGAAACCATCACTGGCCATCGCTAATGCTGCCAAATCAAAGTTCTCGGCAGACAATTCACGCTTATTCAGATGGATTCTAAAAATATCCTCCCGCACCGCCGTTGCTGGTAAATCAACAAAGAAAATCTCATCAAAACGCCCTTTGCGCATCAATTCAGGCGGTAAGCGTTTGATAATATTAGCCGTCGCCACCACAAAAACTGGGGCTTTGCGCTCAGCCATCCAGGTTAATAATGTACCCAAAACGCGCTGACTGACGCCGTTATCCATATCGCCGGTGGCGAGGCCTTTTTCAATTTCATCCATCCATAACACACAGGGCGACATACGCTCTGCCATCAGCAGTGCTTCACGCAAATTACGCTCAGTCTCGCCAAAGTACTTATTGTATAAACTGGCAAAATCCAAACGCAGCAATGGCAGCCCCCACAAACCTGCCACGGCTTTTGCTGCCAAACTTTTACCACTGCCCTGCGCGCCCAAGAGCAACATTCCCTTCGGCAGATCACTTGCAGTGCCCGCCATGAACGCGGCTTGGCGCTCTGCTAGCCATTGTTTTAAATTGTGCAGGCCGCCGACATCAGCAAAGCGTGCAGTATCGGCTTCATAACCGAGCACACCATCAAGATCAAGCAGCTGAAACTTGGCCTTATTCAACTCAGGCAAATCTTCTTGGGTAATCGCACCATCATCACAAATCAAACTACGCGCCAGCAAGCGTGCATCGGCATGGCTTAAACCGCGCAAATTTTTCACCACTTGCTGCAAGGTTCGATTGTCCGTGCGCACACGCAAACCACGATTACCCTCACTCCAACGTAGCGCTTCCTCACGAACAATGGCGAGTAATTCATCTTCACTCGGCAGCGACAAGCTAAAACGTGCGGCATAACGCTGCAACTCTGCGGGCAACTTCAGTGCATGTGAAACCAAAATTAACGTTGGTTTACCAGGGCCTGCAGCCATTGCAATATCTTTTACTAAACGAACCAGCAGCGCATCATTTTCAAGAAAAGAGTGCAGATCAAAAAACACATACAAGCCGGTCTGTGGGTCGGCCTTGACCAAGCGCAAAGCGCGCTCTGGAAGATTACTGCCTTCCAGCATCTCGCCGCCAAAGGCCATGCCTTGCAGCCCTTCACTGATCGACCAAACGCGCAAATTCATCCCGCGCTGCACTGCCAATGAGGTTAAGGTTTCTAGCACACGCAGTTCATCCCACGACTCAATCACAATTAAGCGAACGCGGGCATCTAAAACCAGCTGTAAATCTTTAAGATCATTTTTCAAGATACGCCAACCTATCAAAACTTTTTGAACACTAGCGAATGCACCGCCAGACAGCTAAACTTGAGGAATCTTACAACAACCAGAGGCCTGTGTTATGGATTGTTTGTTTTGCAAGATTGCTGCCGGTAAGATCCCCGCGCGCAAATTATACGAGGATGAGCATGTTGTGGCTTTTCACGATATTGCTCCACAAGCACCTGTGCATTTTCTGGTGATTCCAAAAAAGCACATTGGCATGCTGACTGATTTAACCCCAGACGATACATTTCTGGCTGGTCATATTCTCTATACCGCGCAGCGTTTGGCTAAAGAACAAGGCTGTGACGAGGGTTTTCGCGTAGCCATGAACACTAACGAACTGGGCGGCCAGACCGTTTATCACATTCACATGCACGTTCTCGGTCAACGACAAATGAGCTGGCCACCGGGCTAGCTATAGACTGTACGCATACAATTAATTCAAGGCGTCTGCAGCGCTTGCTACACGCTTACTACGGCTATTTAACAGGAGCCTACTATGTCCTCTCAACGCCACTACTCGCCAATGGATCGCTTGTTACTGCAAGCGGATGCAGCGATGCGCACCTTGATTCCTAATAGCAGTCACGCCAGTCGTCCATCACCTGCAGTACTTGAGCCGCACGGCACATTAGATGCAGAACAAACACGCCATGTAGCCGGCTTAATGCGCATTAACCACACTGGTGAGGTCTGTGCGCAAGCTTTGTATCAGGGCCAAGCGCTAACAGCCAGCCTGCCGCACGTACGCGAGCAAATGGAGTTGGCTGCTGAAGAAGAAGTTGACCATCTGGTCTGGTGTGAGCAACGGATTCGTGAGCTTGGCAGTCAACCTAGCCTACTCAATCCGCTTTTTTATGGTTTGTCCTTCGCTATTGGAGCAACTGCTGGCGCGATCAGCGACAAGGTCAGTCTAGGTTTTGTCGCGGCCACAGAAGATCAAGTGTGCAAGCACTTAGATGACCACCTACAGCAGATTCCTGACACTGACCGCAAATCGCGCGCTATTTTAGAGCAAATGCGTATTGATGAAGAAGAGCATGCCAATAGCGCTTTGGATGCCGGTGGCTTTAAATTCCCAGCACCAATTAAATTTGGCATGAGCCTGATGGCTAAAGTGATGACGAGCAGCACTTACCGCATTTAAGTGCGGCTCTGGGTAAGCATACATTCGATTCAACAGCATAAAAAAAGGCGCTAAATAAGCGCCTTTTTTTTATACTTTAAAGATTAACGATTGCTGTTGGGCATATTACGGCCGTAAAAAATCTCTAACATTTCGTGACGTAAACGCTCTTCAACATCACGGCGCTGCTCGTAAGATAAATTGCGCGTGGCATCACCAAACAAGTAATCATCCAGCTCAAAGTTTTTCAGCAACATCTTGGTGTGAAACAAGTGCTCTTGATAAACGTTAACGTCGGTCATTTGATAAGCAGAACGGGTGTCTTCAGATAAATAGTTCTGAATCGAATTGATTTCATGATCAATGAAATGTTTGCGTCCCTCGACATCGCGAGTAAAACCACGCACACGATAATCAATGGTGACAATGTCAGAATCAAACTGGTGAATTAGATAATTCAACGCTTTCAGGGGTGAAATCACGCCACAGGTCGACACATCAATATCCACACGGAAAGTCGATAAGCCATCCACCGGATGGATCTCCGGATAGGTGTGAACAGTAATATGGCTTTTATCTAAGTGCGCCAAAATTGTTTCCGGCAATGGCCCTGGCGACTCTTCAATCTGACTGGCGGTGGGCTCGACAGGCTCTTCTGAAATCAGAATGGTCACGCTCGCGCCCTGCGGCTCGTAATCTTGACGAGCAATATTTAAAATGTTCGCGCCAATGATTTCGACAACATCGGTCAGTATTTGCGTAAGACGTTCAGCATCGTACTCTTCATTAATATAACCAACATAAGCTTGTTGATCATCTGTAGTGCGTGCGTAGCTGATGTCATAAATATTAAAGCTCAACGTCTTAGTAAGGTTGTTGAACCCATGCAGCTTGAGTTTACTGGTCAACGTTCGATTCTCTTCATTGGTGCGGCGCAGCCGCGTTATCATGCACGCCGGTCAACTGTATTAACACTGGAAGCAATACAGTTGCGTAGGGCAGTTTTCACCTCTTCGCGATGCGATTCTGGTTTCCCTTACACACCCAATTGGTGTGTAAAAAAGGGGCGCGCCATTATGCAGAGCAAGACTTAGGGATGCCAGCTTTAAAGCATAATAACTCTGCACATTTGGATCAACGGTCTAGGCTGTCTCAACAATCTCAAAGCTATGGGTAATTTCCACGCCCGCACGCCCCAGCATAATAGAAGCCGAGCAGTATTTCTCAGCAGATAAATCCACTGCGCGCTTGACCACTGTTTCTTTTAAGTTTTTACCCGTGACAATAAAATGCAAAGCAATTTTAGTGAAAACTTTAGGCTCAACATCAGCGCGTTCGGCATCAATCCGTACCTCGCAATCATCCACCGCTTGGCGAGATTTTTGCAAAATACTGACCACATCAAAAGTGCTGCAACCGCCCAATCCCATTAGCAACATCTCCATAGGGCGCATACCGACATTGCGTCCGCCGCTCTCTTGCGGGCCATCCATTACCACCGTATGGCCGCTGCCTGATTCGGCCAAAAACATCGCCTGTTCAACCCATTTCACCCGCGCCTGCATAATTCACACCTTTTAAATACGGTAAAACGGCAAGTTTACCACAGCCTTTAACAACACTTCTGCTCTGCTAAAACCAACCAAAACCTCAGTTTAGCGTGACGCCTCTCGCAAATATCAATTAACCTTGCAATAAGCAGGCTTATCTTTATGATAATTGCGGCACACTTGACAGAATAATAAAAAAATACGTCTGCCTAGCATCTTGAAGGCTTGATTCACTCTTGGGGTTATCGCATGGTTGCTATTACGCTTACACCAAAAATAAAAAACATTGACAAAATTCTTGCTCATTGCCACAAACGTCGTTACACCAGCAAAAGCACTATTATTTATGCCGGTGATCGCTGCGAATCGTTATTTTTTATTACTCAAGGTTCTGTAACAGTCTTGATCGAAGATGATGACGGCAAAGAAATGATTATTGCCTATTTAAATCCCGGTGATTTTTTTGGCGAACTAGGTCTGTTTAGCTCGGCCAATACAGATCAAGAGCGCAGTGCTTGGGTGCGCGCAAAAACCGAATGCGAAGTCGGTGAAATAAGCTACACAAAATTTCGCGAATTGACTCAGCAAGACCCAGACATGCTGTATGCCTTAGGCAATCAGATGGCTGATCGTTTACGCAACACCACTCGTAAAGTCGGCGATTTAGCTTTTTTAGATGTTACTGGTCGAGTTGCCAGAACGCTGCTTGATCTGTGCAAACAGCCTGATGCCATGACGCATCCTGACGGCATGCAAATTAAAATCACTCGCCAAGAAATCGGCCGCATTGTTGGCTGTTCACGCGAGATGGTGGGTCGTGTTTTAAAAAGCTTAGAAGAGCAAGGCTTGGTCTACGTTAAAGGCAAAACCATGGTGGTCTTTGGTACCCGTTAACCCGAGCCGCACTCTTTGCACTGCAAACGCCTGCGTAGCAATACTCAGGCGTTTTTTAGTTTTAACGGTGCACTGGGCGTTTTTGCAGTTTGCGCTGTAAAGTACGTCGATGCATGCCTAGCGCGCGCGCGGTAGCGGAAATATTGCCGTCATGGTCGGCCAAAATCCGCTGAATATGCTCCCACTGCAAGCGATCAACCGACATCGGATTTTCGGGAACCAATGTTGCTAGATCAGCATGATCTGACAGCAAAGCTGCCAACACATCATCAGCATCAGCAGGCTTGCATAAATAGTTACAAGCGCCGCGCTTAATTGCTTCAACCGCTGTGGTGATACTGGAGTAACCGGTTAGAATCAGCACCTTCATTTCGGCATCCAACTCGAGCAATTTAGGCAGCAACACCAGGCCCGAATCACCCTCCATCTTCAGATCAAGCACGGCATAGTCGGGTAAGTCATCTTTAGCCAGCGCCATGCCTTCATCTGCAGAGTTAGCAATCGACACCCGCAAGCCACGTCGTGACATGGCCCGAGCCATTACCCGAGTAAAGGTTTCATCATCATCCACCAACAGCAAATGCGGCTGCTCTTCACCTTCAAATAGGTTTTCTTCAGTCACTTGCAACTCCTCGCTTAAAGCAATGTATGCATTCGTGGCAAGCGTAACTCAGTTAGAGTTCCGCCACCGTCTTGGTTATACAACTTTACCGTACCACCGACACGAATAACGCTGATCTGGCTTAAGAAAAGTCCTAAACCAAAGCCTTTACCTTTAGTGGTAAAAAACGGCTTACCTAATTGCTCAGCAATAGCTAGCGGCACACCTGCTCCATAGTCTCGTATGGTAATAACAATCCATTGCTCATCCCAACTCAAACGAATCAACAGGTTATCCGGGCAAGCATCCGCTGCATTATTTAACAGATTAAGTAGTGCTTGAGTTAAATCCACCGGCGGCAGCAAGGTCGGCACGTCGCCAACACCTTCCAGCTGATAGCGATAGGTGGCCTCTGGGCGCATTAAATGCCAACGACTTAGCCCTGCTTCAAGCCAATGTATCACCGTTTGTTGTTCAATCGCTTGACGGCGATCCGCTTCAGCCGCGCGGACTAACTGTTGGAGCGTGCCTTTGCATAGCTTTACTTGCTCTTGCAGCAAGGCTAAATCATCTTGTAACTCTGACTCACCACGATGCTCACGGCGTAACTCATTGAGCAGCACACTCATTGTCGAAAGCGGTGTCCCTAATTCATGCGCCGCGCCTGCTGCTTGTGTGGCCACGGCGAGTAGTTGCTGATCACGCATACCGTCCTCACGTCGAGCGGCACGCAACAGATCTTGCTCACGCACAGCTTCTGACATTTTCGAGACAAAAAAGGTAATAAAAGCTGCGGATAAAGCGAAGTTCAACCACATGCCAAATAAGTGCAAGGTAATCAGCAGCTCGCCAAGTTGCTCACCAAGCAGATGTAAGGGTCGATACCAAATCAGTAACGCCGTGTAACCACTCAATGCCAAGCCGCTCAAAACAATTGAATACAACCAGGGTAAAGTGGCTGCGGCAATAGTGAGCGGTACCAAATAATAGGCGACAAAGGGGTTGGTCGAGCCTCCTACGTAATACAGCAAGCCACTGTGGATAAATAAATCCATGGCTAAATGCGCAGCAAATTCAAGCTCAGTCACCGGCCAACTGCCGCGCAAACGCAAACCGGTTAACACGCACATACTCAGCGACAAAGCCAAGAGCACAACCAGTTGTAACCAAGCCAATGACACAACACCGCTAAGGTAAGTAAAACCCAAGGTGCCGGCTTGTGCAGCAAGCACTAAAAGACGAATCCAAGTCAGCCGCCATAGATTTTGACGGCTGGCAGATAATAATTGTGTAGGCGCCAGCATATTTTCTCCTCGATGCATGTTAGAAGTATAACTGCCCAATGCCTATTCGCTGCAAGATGCGACCCATGGTCACATAAATAGCGTCTTGGAACCTAAGAACATCCACACTGTCTTTTGCTCTCTCGCACGGGATGCACATGGAGTTATTATGATTCGTTTACTACGCGCCACCCCTATCGCCTTACTCATCACAGGCCTAGCCACTAGCAGCAACCTGCTTGCTAGCGAACAAACCTATAACCAAGTTTCATTGCGCGCTGAAGCCAGCCAAGAAGTGGCCCACGACCAAATGCAAGTGACCTTTTATACAGAGGCACAAGACACTGATCCCGCGCGCTTAGCCGACATGATTACCAAAACACTCAATAGCGCCGTAGAGACGGCCCGTAAACAACCAAAAGTCAGTGTTAAACTTGGCAATCGCAGCAGCTATCCGGTACATGACAGCAAAGGACAAAAAATCACAGCGTGGCGCGAACGTGCTGAGATCCGCTTAGAAAGCACTGAGTTCTCTGAGTTATCCGCACTCACTGGCGAGCTCTTAAAGACTTTAAAAATGGCCAATATGCAATTTAGTATCGCGCCAAAAACCCGCATCAGCAGCGAAGATGCACTGCTTAAAGAAGCCATCAGCGCGTTTCAAGCCAGAGCGAAACTCGTCAGCGCCGCCTTTGGTAGCAGCCAATATAAAGTGGTTAATTTAAACCTCAACAGCAACGCTTATAACCGTCCTCCCATCTATGCTCGCTCAGCTAAAATGCTCTCATCCGTGATGGTCGATGAAAGTGCTGCAGCCCCTGAAATTGAAGCCGGCAGCACAGAAGTCAGCATCACTGCTGATGGCGTGATTGAGATCCAACTACCGTAAACTTACCCTGAGCATGCTTGTTATTTCCTATCCGCATGCTCAGCACCCCCTACTCAATCGCGGTAAAAAGAATCAACGGCAGAGCAACTTTCATCTAAAAAGGGCTAAGCTCTCAAGCTCAAGCCAATCTAAACAATAATAATTCGCATCTGTATTTACTTTACAAATAGGAATGGTTATCATGCGCGGCATTCTTATTTGGAGTTTGCTATGCGTATCCCATTTGCTTATTCATTGCTGGCGTGTTCAATACTCAGCAGCAGCCTTGCCCTTGCCAATCAATCCCCTGCACAACTGGGCTCAACCGTTGTCAGCGCCTCAGGTTTTGAGCAGAAAATCACCGATGCGCCAGCCAGTATTTCCGTGGTGAGCAACGCCGATCTGCAAAAGAAACGCTACAGCAATCTCGCTCAAGCCTTAGATGATGTTGAAGGCATCGATGTTAAACAAACCACCGGAAAAACTGGCGGCTTAAACATCAGCATGCGTGGTATGCCTAGCGATTACACACTGATTTTAATTGATGGTCGTCGCCAAAACCCAGCGGGCAGTGTGACGCCGAACGGCTTTGGCGATACATCCACCAGCTTTATGCCACCAATGTCAGCCATTGAGCGCATTGAAGTGATCCGCGGCCCAATGTCGACCCTGTATGGCTCTGACGCCATGGGCGGCATCATTAATATCATCACTAAAAAAGTTGGCACTGAGTGGACTGGTAGCGTCACCGCAGACTACACCTACCAAGAAGAGCGTGACTTCGGCGATACCGGCGGCACCAGTTTTTACAGCAGCGGCCCGCTGGTTGAGGGCTTGCTCGGCCTCAACGTACGCGGTAGTTTCTTTGATCGCCAAGCATCAGATCTAACCTACGGTAACGGCATCAATGTCAGCAAACGCGGCCCCTCGCCGGTTGAAGGGCAAAACTTCAACCTTGGCGCTCGTTTGAACTTCACTCCACAGGATAACCATGACTTTGCTTTAGATTTTGAAAAAGGTCGGCAACGATACAATAACGATGACTGCCAACTGGGTACTTTAGATGGCAAAAAAGGCGGCGACGCGATCGATGGCTGCGCTGTTAACGATGTAAGTAAAGCCAATGGTTACAGTGATGAACTCAAGTTTGAGCGCACTCAATACGCCTTAACTCATACCGGTCGTTTTGATCTGGGTACGCTAGACAGTGCGATCACCTACAACACCACCGAAACCTTTGGTCGCACCATTCCTGGCACCATTGGCACAGGTTACGTCGGCTTTCCTGACATTGTTGGCGGCGATAAACGCACCTTAAAATCCACTGATTTAGTTGTCGACACTAAGTTTGTCACAGCGCTTACCGACAATACGGTCAGCACTCTTGGCGGCCAGTACTGGGATGCTGAATTGGAAGACGGCATCGCCACCAAGAAGTTTAAGCAAGAGGCAGCTGCTGTCTTTGCCGAAAACGAATGGCACATGACCGATGATCTAGCTCTGACGTTGGGCGCGCGCTATGACCGCCACCAAGCATTTGGCGGCCATACCAGTCCACGTGCGTACTTAGTCTGGAACACCAATGATAATTGGACACTGAAAGGCGGCGTGAGCAAAGGCTATAAGACTCCAAGTTTGAATGATCTACACAGTGGTATTAACGGTGTGACCGGACAAGGTAAAACCACCACAATCGGCAACCCCAACTTAAAGCCAGAAACCAGTACCAGCACTGAGTTTGGCGTATATTTTGATAACCTTACCGGTTTTAATGCCAACGCCACAATTTTCCATAACAAATTTAAAGATAAAATCGCCACCGGCAATCCCATTATCGATCCACTCTGCGCCGGTAATACGGGCGGCGAGTGCTCTCAAAAAATTAACGTTGATGAAGCCATTACCCAAGGTTTTGAACTGGCAGGTCGCTGGCAATTCGCTGATGCTTGGAGCATCAACGCCAACTACACCTTTACTGACAGCGAGCAGAAAAGCGGCACAGATAAGGGCGAACCTTTAACCAATACACCGAAGCACTTGGCTAACGCCAGCTTAAATTGGGCCACCACAGACAAGCTTAATTTGTGGCTGAAAAGTGAATACCGCGGCGAACGCGCACGTTTCACCTCAAAATACGCCAACCTTGCCAACGCCAATGGCAGTTACTCCACCAGCCAGTCTATTTATCAAAATCTTGGCAAGAACATGCAAGCTTATACCTTGTTCCACTTAGGCGGTTCATATCAAGCCACTGAAGAATTGACTCTCAACGCCACCATCTACAACCTGCTCAATAAAGACTTTGTTAAAGGCAAAAGTTACGCCACCTACAGCAATGCTGGCGTCGCTAACGGTATCGCTTACGGCACAGACTACACGCACTCCACTTCAGGCTCTTCAGGCACCATTGAAGAAGGCCGTCGCCTATGGATGTCAGCCACCTACGCGTTCTAACTTTCCACTCGTTTAAACACCACTCGCATTCAACATGCGCGGGTGGTGTTTGCATCAGGTCTCCTTATGCGTCCTCCTGTTTGGCTCGGCACACTTCGGCAATGGCACTGGATCAGCTCGGCACTGTGCTTAGCTGGCATGCTGCTGTTTGCCGTCACCGGCATAACTCTAAATCACGCCAACCAAATTAGTGCTAAACCGCACATCGTTACCCTCGACAGCGCCTTACCAAAGCCATTACTCGCAGAACTGCAACTCGCCGCAACACAACAACACATACCCCCATCGACACAGCAATGGATTGAGCAACAACTGCAGCGCTCAATCAATCCAAGCCTTGTGGAATGGCCGGCTGATGAGCTGTATCTGGCCTTACCGCGCCCTGGCGGAGATGGTTGGTTCAGTCTTGATTTGGACACTGGTGATTTTCTCTATGAAAGCACCGATCGCGGCTGGATCGCTTATTTAAACGACCTCCATAAAGGCCGTAACACCGGCGAAGCATGGTCTTGGTTTATTGATATTTTTGCTGGTATTTGCGTGGTGTTTAGCTTCACCGGTCTGTGGCTATTAACGCGGCAAACTAAGATGCGCCCAAGCACTTGGCCGGTCACCTTGGCTGGCTTGGTAATCCCACTACTGATCATGCTGTTATTTATTCATTAAAGAAGGATCGCTCCATGCTTAAACACGCTCTTGCTGTGTGCGCTTTAGCAACCAGTCTGTCGGTTAGCGCTGCGGACTTACAGATTGAGATCGAAATACCTCGCCTCGATGTTGCGGAATATCACCGCCCTTACGTTGCGCTGTGGATTGAACAAGACAATCAGCATATTACCGACTTAAATGTTTGGTATGACCTGAAAATGAAAAACAACGAGGGAGAAAAATGGCTCAAAGATATGCGCCAATGGTGGCGGCGCAGCGGTCGCAGCCTTGAGTTGCCCGTCGATGGTGTCAGCGCTGCCACCCGTGCCGTGGGCACACACACAGTCAACTTTAGCCGTGACAGCGCTGCTTTAAAGCCACTCAAAGCGGGCAACTATGAGCTGCTGGTTGAGGCCGCTCGCGAAGTTGGCGGTCGTGAAATTCTGCGTATCCCCTTTAGCTGGCCAGCACAGCAAACGCAAGTCGCTCGCGCACAAGGTAGCTCCGAGCTTGGTCGTATCACCCTCACCGTCAATCCTTAAGGAACCCACAGTATGAAACCTATGTTTAAATGGACCGCACTGGCGTTAGCCTTATGTTTACCACTCAGCGCTAACGCTCACCGTGCCTGGATGCTGCCTTCCGCCACGGTACTCTCCGGCGAAGAGCCTTGGATTACCGTGGATGCCGCGGTATCCAATGATATTTTCTATTTTGAGCACTTTCCGCTACAAATTGAGGGCGTCGGTGAACCCTTGGTAATGCCTGGACAAAACCCCGCGGCTAAAGCTCCTGCACACCCACGTGCACAACTGCAGATTTTTCGCCCAGACGGCAGCTTAGCGCAGCCGCAATTTGGCAATACTGGCCGCTATCGCAGCACCTTCGACGTTCAGCTAAATCAGAAAGGCACTTGGAAACTGGCAATTGCCAACCATGGTTTACTTGCCCGTTATAAAGAAAATGGCGAAATGAAGCGCTGGTCAGGCCAAGCAGCAGATTTTGCCAAACACGTGCCCAAAGACGCAGAACAGCTACAAGTCACTGAAACGTCCAGCCGCATGGAAGTTTTTGTCACTTCAGGGCAACCCTCTGAGCACGTGCTGCAACCGACTAACAACGGCTTAGAGCTGGTGGCAAACACCCACCCCAATGACCTCTTTGCCGGTGAAGCAGCAAAATTTACTTTCCTGCTCGATGGTAAACCCGCGGCGGATTTAAAAGTCACGGTGATTGCTGCAGGGATTCGCTATCGCGATGAACTCAATGACATGCAGCTGACGACCGACAAAGATGGCGCAGTTTCCATCACTTGGCCACAGGCTGGTATGTATTGGCTCGAAGCGATCAGCAGCCAGCCGATCAAAAACCCTGCATCGCCGGCAAGCCAAAAACGCGCCAGCTACACCGCTACACTTGAAGTGTTAGCGCCGTAAGCAGGCATGTTTGAGATCGTTGCTGACAGTAGCCGCCAGCTCATTGCTGCTGGCGTGCTACTGAGTTATTGCGCATGCTGCATTGGGTCTTGGCGTGGTTATCGCGCCAAGCAACGCAGCATTTCTCACGCGACAGGAGATCGGCTCATTGTCTGGGCCAGCCAAAGTGGTAACGCCCAGCAGCTTGCTCAGCAACTGCAGCAACAACTCAGCCAAGCGGGCAAACCTGCAGGCTGTTTAGCGCTAGAACAGCTCAGTAGCAGCCTGCTACAAAAAAGCACAGAAATCATTTTTATCGTCAGCACCTTCGGCGAGGGTGAAGCGCCTGAACATGCACGCTTTTTTTTAAAAAAACTAACCGTCGAGTGCAGTCTTCAGCATTTAAAGATTCATGTACTGGGGTTGGGTGATCGCCGTTACCCTGAATTTTGTAAGTTTGCTGAGCAACTGCAAGCCCGCTTAATCGCACAGGGTGCCACACTCAGCTTACCCTTGATGACAGTGGACAATATGCAAGCAGAGCAGCTGGCACACTGGCAGCAGTGTATGGCTGCACACTTTGCCATCGACGCTATTGCAGCGAGCCAATACCAACCCTCTTGGTTTCATGCCACTCTGCTCGAGCGCCAGCATCTCAATCCGTACAGCAACAGCCCAGGTCTTTATAAACTGCGTTTTCAAACCGCGTACTGTGACTGGCAAGCTGGCGATACTGTGCGGGTTCATCCCTTCAATAATCCAGCGTTTAGCACCCGTGAATACTCCATTGCATCGAGCGCAGCCAGTGGCTATTTAGAACTGATTGTGCGTCTTAACTACGATGCCAAACAAACGCCGGGGCAATGCTCAGGCTGGCTCTGTACAGCACTTAACATTAACGACAGTATTGTTTTTAGTCGCTGCACTAAACCTAACTTTCACGCTACAGCGCACGACAAACCGGCGATTTTTATTGGCGCTGGCAGCGGTTTAGCTGGCTTAAGAGCACACCTTGCCGAACGACCAAAGTTAAGCCAAAACTGGCTCATTTTAGGTGAGCGTTGCCCGCGCACTGATCGACTGCTGCCTGAAGAATTACACCAATGGCAACGCAGTCAGCACCTCACTTATCTTGATTACGCGTTTTCCCGCGATGCAAACACACCGCGTTATGTGCAAGATTATCTAGTTGAGCAGCAACAGCGTTTAATCAGCTGGCTCGAGCAAGGAGCGACAATTTATGTTTGCGGTCGCTTGCAAGGGATGGGGCGTGGTGTGCAAGAAACCTTGACGCAGTTGCTCGGTGCAGAGCAGCTGCAGAGCTTGCAGCAACAAGGACGTTATCGTACTGATCTATATTGAGATGGGCTGTGGAGCTTAACGTGCCCAGCGTCTGAGCAAATTATGGTACACACCGGTCAGCTGCACACTGGTGGCATGGCCGACACCGAGCGCTTGATTGACTTCTTGAATACTGGTGTCCAGATCAAACAGCAAACTGCGCTGCGCATCTTCACGAATCAGGCTCTGTAGCCAAAAAAACGAGCAGACTCGCTGGCCACGCGTGATCGGCATCACCTGATGCAAGCTGCTTGATGGATACAGAATCATATCGCCAGCCGGTAACTTCACACTGTGCGCACCGTAAGTGTCTTCCACCACCAGTTCACCGCCATCGTATTCATCCGGCTCGCTAAAAAACAAAGTCGCCGATAAATCTGTACGCACTTTTTGCCCAGTGCGGGGATCAGTGCGAATGGCGTTATCGACATGAATACCAAAACCTTGGCCTGCTTGATAACAGTTAAATAGCGGTGGAAAAATCGTCTCAGGTAAAGCTGCTGAGATAAATAATGGATTACTCTGCAGCGCCTGCACAATCAGTGCACCAATATTGATCGCAATAGCGGAGTCTTGCGCGAGCTGTAAATTGTTTTTTGCCATTGCCGACTGAAAGCCCGCGGTGACGTTACCGTCCTGCCAACTGGCTTGTGCCAATAACTGGCGACAGTCTTGCACCTGCTGCGCGGTTAGTACATTAGGGATATGTAGCATCATAATTTTCATCTCAAAACGCCCTCTACGCGCAAAGCCTAGAGGGCGAGTTAGCTTAGAACTTATACGTAGTGGATAAAATCACATTACGCCCATCACCAAACTCAACAGCTGATGAACGTGAATCAGCCCCTGCGTTTTGGCGTACACGTTCAACATAGTCTTTATCGAAGATGTTATTCATATTGAGCTGCACATTGAGCTGGTCATTGACTTGATAAGCGACCAAAGCATTGTGCACCCAGTACTCAGCTAGTTTGGCGCTATCCGCCGAAGTGACATTACGCTGACTGACATAACGGCTACCATAACCCACTTGCCAGCCTTGTGGTAAATCGTAGGTGGTCCACAAGTTGAATGAGTGCGGCGGTGTATTGGCTAAGGCTTGGCCTTTTTTCTTCGCATCATTGGACTTGGTGGTTTCACTGCTTAAATAGGTGTAGTTAGCATAGACCTTCCAGTCGTCAGTCACTTTACCCGTGGCAGCTAACTCCACACCTTGCACGCGCTGCTCACCAGCAAGACGATAAGAGCCATCAGCGAGCTGTTCACGCGCATTGGTTTTTTCCACACGGAAAATCGCACCGTCCAACTCTAAAGCGCTGTTGAAGAAGGTCCACTTGGTCCCCAGCTCGAGTGTGCGGTTTTTCTCTGAGGACAAATCAGCCGTTGCATTACTAACACCTGAACCCATCGACGTTAAAAACTCAGCAGATGGGTTAAAAGAAGTACCATAGGCCACATAAATTCGACCATTATCCGCAGGCTTGTAAACTAAACCGGCACGGCCACTGAGTTTTTTGTCTTCAGTGCGATACTTCTCATATTTTCCAGTATTAACTGTAGTTTTTTCATAGTCGCCATTGAGCCAGTCATAGCGTAAGCCCAAATTGATATCCCATTGTGGCGTTAAGCTAATGGTATCAAAGGCATACACAGCTTTATTGGTCAGATGAGTCTCGGTGTTATCCAAAGAGGTGCGCTGCGCGGGACCAGCGTAATAGCCTGGAGGATTGTATAAGTCATAATCAATGCCAGTAAAATCAAAGGCGTGGTTGTAAGCTTCGCGCTCGTAGGTTTCGCGGGAGATTTCGCCACCGGCCACCCAACTGTGCTGCATGCCTAATAATTTATTCTCACCAATCAAACTCAGCTGATTGATCCACATTTGTGACTCGACATCGCGACCATAACCTTGTGGGCCGGCTGGTTTATAACGGCCTGGCGGTAAGCCAGTCACATTGACATGCGCAGCAGAAATCACGGTATCGCGATCAATCCGGCTGTAGCGGGTTAAGTTCTGCACTTGCAGTGTATCGCTGATATCGTGCTCAAATTTAACCGTGAAAGCGTCGCTAGTGATTTCTTCTTTATCAAAGTTGCGAAAACCAAAATAATCATCACGACTGACACCAGACAGCTTTTTACCGTCGCGCGCTGGCACACCGTAGTCGGGCAAGTTGTCGTCGACCTGATGGAAATAGCTCAGCGTTAAGCGCGTGGCGTCACTCAGACCAAACAACACCGATGGCGCAATGCCCCAACGTTTACGGTCAATGTCATCACGGCCTGGCACATCATTTTCGTGTGCCATTAAATTTAAACGAAACGCACTGCCAGTGCCCACGCCTTCTAAGCGCTGATTGGCATCCAGAGTCATGCGGTGATAACCATCGGTACCTAAGGATGCTCCGAGTTCAGCAAAATTACGCTGCTTAGGCGCTTTACTGGCTTGGTTGATGCTACCACCGGTAGTACCGCTGCCACCAAATACTGAGTTAGGGCCTTTAATTACCTCAACGGCTTCAATATTAAAGGTGTCAGTGCGATTGGTTTGTGTACTGTCGCGTAGGCCATCAATTTGCATATTGGCATTGGCGCTAAAGCCACGAATATTGATGCTGTCACCTGAACCACCACCCCCCTCACCGGCATTGAAGGTGATACCTGAGACGTTGCTCAGGACTTGGCGCAAGCTCAGTGCTTGCTGCTCTTTAATCACTTCAGCAGGAATAACCTGAATGGTTTGTGGCGTATCAAAAAGCGGTGCAGTGTTTTTCACCGAAACCGAATGCGTGCTGCGATAAGCAGGTGTTTCACCGACGACAGTTTGTGAATCCAGCTCAACTGCCGATGTGGATTCTTGGGCAACTGAGATATGGCTGGCGGAAGCAAGCGCAATACCAACAGCCGTCACCAACAAAGAACGCGGTTGTTTTTTTGAAGAAACGATTGATGCAGGCAAGGGAAATCCTCCTCTTTATGGGAGGAGGAATCCTAAATGATAACGATTATCATTGCTATTGTTTTATTGATATATATCAACTCACTTTTGTTATATCAACCGTAGCTCTTACAAGTAATAGGATTTCAACGGCGGAAAACCATTGAATTCAACCGCACTGTAGCTGGTGGTGTAAGCACCTGTTGATAACCAATAGAGCCGATCTTCACTGGCTAAGTTCAACGGCAAGCCGTATTTGTAGTTCTCGTACATAATATCGGCGCTGTCACAGGTAGGGCCGGCAATCACCACATCTTCCAGCTCGCCCTGCTTTTCAGTCCAGATCGGGAACTTAATCGACTCGTCCATGGTTTCAATCAAGCCTGAGAACTTACCTACATCAGTAAATACCCAACGCTCAACCGCGGTACGCGATTTACGTGAAACCAGCACCACTTCACTGACCAAAATACCGGCGTTAGCAATCAACGAACGACCTGGCTCAAGAATAATCTCTGGTAAATCATCACCGAAGTCTTCTTTTAAGAAGCGCGTGATTTCTTCAGCGTAGGCTTGCAAGGTATTGGTTTTGTTTAAATAGTTAGCTGGAAAACCGCCGCCCATATTGATCATTTGCAAGCGAATACCATCTTCATTGAGCAGGCGCTCAAAAATGATTTTCACTTTACCAATCGCTGCATCCCAAGATCCAATTTCACGCTGCTGTGAACCTACATGAAAGGATACGCCGTAAGGAATTAAGCCCAGCTCACGGGATAACACCAGCAGATCCATGGCCATATCGGTTTGGCAGCCAAACTTACGCGACAACGGCCAATCCGCTGAGCCTGAGCCTTCAGTCAGAATACGCACATAGACTTTTGAGCCAGGAGCGGCTTTGGCGATATTGCGTAAATCCGCTTCTGAGTCAGTGGCAAACATGCGCACACCTTTCTCATAGAAATAGCGAATATCACGGGCTTTTTTAATGGTGTTACCAAAGCTGATTTGCTCAGGCTTCACACCACACGACATCACCTTATCGAGCTCATAGATCGAGGCAATATCAAAGTTAGAACCTTTGTTTTTCAGCAACTCAGTAATTTCGACCGCTGGATTGGCTTTCACTGCGTAATAAATTTTCGCGAAAGGAAAATTCTCAGCAATTTCATCGTAAGCGCGTGCGATGGTTGCGGTATCAATCACTACAAATGGAGTTTCATGCTGGTCAGCAAACGCCTTCATTTTTTTAAATGTATCAGGCGCGAAGTAATCTTCCACTTTAATGGACATAGGGGGACTCCTCTCCGGGTCATGGCAAAATCAAGAAAATAAGGGATTAAATCTGAACGCTGAATCCGTTTCCCCACTTTGGTTCGCCTACTTCCCAAGGCATGTCGCCGAGGATTTATAGCGTTAAGCGCTATCAACCTCTCGTCGTCAGTACTTGAGCCGGATGGATCGTTTCAGCATGAGCGTTCTAGCCGCGCACTTTAGGGCTATGACTCATCGATAGCAACCTTAAAAAGAGTATTTTAAGATCAATTCGCTATAAGCATTTTAAATATTTATTTAATCAGCGATAAAAAAATCAAAAAATAACTGACGACCCGACCTATTCAGTTTTGTATATCCACGCAGACACGCCACTTTAAGCGGCTAAAGTCGCTACAAAACCACCAAACCCGGAGAACGCTAAGCCCATCACATTCTGCTTATTTACTTATGTATTCATTTGAATACAATGACGCCAACCATCGCTAAATAACTCTGGAGAGTCATGTGAGTGGCAAGACCATACCTTTTAGTGCCCGCATTAGTGTTGAAGATGCCGAGTTTATTAGCACGCTAGAGTTTGACGGTGCGCGTACACCCTCCGAGAAACTACGAGGACTGCTTGCAGAAACTCGACGCCAACAAAGTAGTTGTGAGGACTATGCGCAAAATCTCAGTCAAGCCCAAGAGCTGTTTGGCAAAATGAAGCATCAACTACTGGTACGCCAGCAATCTCTGAATTACCTGCCTGATGCAACTTTACGTGTACTTGATACGTTGCCTGACCTGTTTGCTAGCCTGCAAACCTTAACGGCACGCAGCGCCAACTTAAGTACACAAGAACTGCAAGCAGCCGATGCAGACATGCTTGATAAAATTTTTTATCTCAATGCGTTACTGCTGCCTTTAGCAATCACCAGTCAGCACACATCACACACAAAACAAAAAACCGCATTCGATTTAGCGACACTGTTGCATGAGTACAAACAAAATCACATGGAGAAGAAGCATGAATGAAAGCATAACGAGTCGAGTTGCTCGACTGATGAGTGGCAGCGTCAATGCATTAGTTGATGCTGTTGAAAATGCATCACCAGAACTGGTTATGGAGCAAGCTATTCGTGAAGTCGACTCAGCAATCGCTGATACACAAGCTGAGTTGGGCCAGCAAATAGCGCAGAAGCATTTAGCTAGCAAAAAACTGATTGAAGAAAACAATCGCTATGAAGTTTTAGCTGAGCAACTGCATATCGCCGTAGCCAATAGCCGCGATGATTTAGCCGAAGCTGGCATCGCCGAACAAATCGACATTGAAGCGCGGATGCCTGTGCTCGAACTCAGCATTGCCAACGCTACTGCTAGAGAAAAAGAACTGGAAGGTTTTATTCAAGCGCTACAAGCGAAAAAGCGCGAAATGAAGTCTGAATTAAACGCCTTTCTACAAACACGCGCCGCATCTGTAAGTGCAACCAGTGTTGCCAGCAAGCAAGGCGATAGCGCAGCCGATAAAGCCAACCGTGCAGGTGCAAGCTTTGACCGTGTGCTTGAAAAAGCCACAGGTATTGCCGGGCGCGATGTGTCGCTGACCAGCGCCAGCAAACTTGCCGAACTGGACGAACTCGCCCGTCACAACAGAATTGCCGAACGTTTAGCTGCTCTTAAAGCAGAGCAAAGCTAATGTTTGCGATGATGCTGGCCAGTGAAAACATCGCTTTTAGTGCGGCATTACTGTTAATGCTGATGATTGCACTACTAGAAGGCGTAGGCATGCTGTTCGGTCTTGGTATATCAAACCTTCTCGAAAGTGTGCTGCCTGAAACTGATTTTTCACCTCATGCAGAAGTTGCACAACTGGATGCGCAATCGGCTTTGAGCCGCTTTCTTGGCTGGTTGCGGGTCGGTCAAGTGCCATTGCTGATGCTATTGATGGTGTTTCTGCTGTGCTTTGGCTTACTTGGTCTGATCGTACAAAACATCTTGCATGAGCTGAGCGGATGGTTAGCACCGGGCTGGATTGCTGCACCATTGATCATGCTCTTGAGTTTGCCGCTCGTGCGCGCCTGTGGCGGACTGCTGCAATGGCTCATGCCCAAAGATGAAACCACCGCGGTCAGCTCAGAAAGCTTAATCGGACGCATCGCGACAATCACCTTAGGCACCGCAGCCTATGGATACCCGGCAGAAGCTCGGGTCAAAGATCAGCATGGCTACAGCCATTACATTCAACTTGAGCCTGATGATGCTAGCCATGTATTCGAGCAAGGCACTGCTGTTTTAGTACTCTCACGTGAAGGCGCCATTTATCGCGGCATACGCAACTCCTACCCTCACTTAACCGAATAAAAATACAACCTATATATCTAAACGGACTAGGATTTTAAACATGCTCAACAGCAACTTAATCAATATCGCAATCATTGCCGGCTCGGTGCTTATCACTTTGTTGGCGCTAGGTTTAATCCTAGCCAGACTCTATAAACGCGCCTCTAAAGAAGTATCATTTGTGCGCACCGGATTTAATGGCGAAAAAGTCATTATGAATGGTGGTGCCATTGTTCTACCGGTGTTGCATGAAATCATCCCAGTAAACATGAACACCTTACGTCTTGAGGTGCGCCGCGCTAATGAGCAGGCATTGATCACCCGCGATCGTATGCGCGCTGACGTCACCGCAGAGTTTTATGTTCGCGTTAAACCCACCACAGAATCTATCGCTAATGCCGCGCAAACTCTGGGTTTAAAAACCATGAATCCACACGAGCTTAAAGAGCTGGTGGAAGGTAAGTTTGTTGATGCTTTACGCTCTGTCGCTGCAGAAATGGCAATGGAAGAGCTGCATGAGAAGCGCGTCGATTTCGTGCAAAAAGTGCAGCATGTGGTATCTGAAGATCTATTAAAAAACGGCTTAGAGTTGGAATCTGTTTCCCTGACAGGCTTAGATCAAACCGCATTTGAGCATTTTAATCCACAAAATGCTTTCGATGCTGAAGGTCTCACCAAACTCACCCAAGCCATTGAATCACGTCGTAAAATTCGCAACGATATTGAGCAAGAAACTGACTTAGCCATCAAAACAAAAAACTTAGAAGCTGAACGTAGCAAACTGAATATTTTGCGTGAAGAAGAATATGCGCGTTTAGAACAAGAGCGCGAGGTGTCTATCCGTCGCGCGTCACAAATGGCAGAAATCGCCAGTGAACAGGCCGAGAAAAAGCGCTCTGCAGAAGAAGCGCAAATTGCTGCACAACGTGAGGTCGACTTAAAGCGAATCCTTTCAGATCGAGATATTGACACCGAAACCATTCAAAAAGAACGCACTGTTCGCGAAATGGAAATTGCTAAACAGCGCGCTGTAGAAGAAGCTGAAATTAGCCGACAAAAAGCCGTCGAATTGGCCTCTCAGGACAAATCCATCGCCATCGCAGAAAAGTCGCGTGCAGAGTCTGAGGCTAAAGCTGAAGCCGATAAAGCAAGAGCTTTAGCGGTACAGCAAGAAGAAGCGGTAATTACCGTACGTCAAACTGAACAAGCCGAGCGTGCCAAACAAGTCGAGCTGATTATGGCGCGGCAAATGGCTGAAAAAGAAGCAATTAAACTGGTGGTCAATGCCGAGTCAGAGAAGAAAGCGGCCGAAGACCAAGCTGAAGCGGTGCGGGTTAACGCACAAGGTCAAGCCGATAAACAGCGCTTAAGTGCCCAGGGACAGGCCGATGCAGAAGTGCTACTGGCGGATGCCAAAGAGCGCAGCTATAAAGTTGAAGCAGAAGGTAAGAAAGCCATTAACGATGCGGCCAATATGCTCTCTCCTGAGCAGATCGCGATGCAAGTGCGCATGGCGCTGATTCAGCACCTACCAGAAATCATTGCGCAAAGCGTTAAGCCAATGGAGCAGATCAGTGACATCAAGATTTTGCACGTCAATGGTTTGGGACAAAATGGCGCTGCAGACGGTAACAACACAGGTACGGCGACAGAACCCGCCAACAGCGGTTCGCTAGCTGACCAAGTGGTAAGCAGTGCGCTTAGATATCGCGCACAAGCACCAATCCTAGATTCATTGCTGTCAGAAATCGGCCTCAAAGGTGCTGATATCAACGGCATGGCAGAAGCGATGAATAAACCGACTGCGCTGAACTAAAACAGCTCTAAAGCTTATCGTTTTTGTACGTGATGGCTGTATTGCACAGTCACCACGTACAAAAAGATTACTCCAATACAGCCATAGCACTTTGTAAAAATTAAGAACTTACCACTGCCATTTCTATACTTACTGCCGGAAGCGATTTACTAACTCATGCAGTTGCTCGGAGACCTTCTGCGAGTTCTGGATACTTTCAGCACTCTCTTGGGTGCGTTGCAAACTACGATCTGATAACGCTGATATCTCAGTCACTTGCCGATTAACATCTTGCGAGACCATCGCTTGCTCCTCAACAGCCGTAGCCATTTGCTCTGACATAGCAGAAATCTTACTCACGGCCTCTACAATTCCTGCGAGCATGCTCTCAGACTCAACCACGCGCTTTAGCCCCATTTGTGCATCAGCAGCACCTTCCTCAGCAAATTTAACTGAAGTCATCGCTTGGCCACTTAGATTGCTCACGATCTCACCAATATTTTTTGCTGATTCACGTGTATTCGATGCAAGTAAACGCACTTCATCCGCAACAACAGCAAAACCCCGACCATGCTCACCTGCTCGCGCGGCTTCAATTGCCGCATTGAGCGCGAGCAAGTTGGTTTGATCAGAAATGCTTTCAATCGATGCTGCAGCATGAGCAATTGCATCAGTTTGTGCAGCCAGATTTTTCACCGCTTGGCCAATATCCAATACGGTATCGTGTAGTTTTTCTATCGAAGCACGGGTCACCTGAGCAATCTTAACGCCCTGCCCAGCGAGCTCATTGGAATGGTCAGCCTGACCTGCCGTTTTTTGTACATTGTCTGAAATCTCATGGATCGCCAGCGACATTTCATGCATTGCCGTCGCTACAAGTACGGTTTGCTGACTTTGTTTGAGCATCTCTTCGCGCGCGGTTTCGGTCAAAGCCAAACCTAAGCGTGATTGCTCAGTCACCTGCCGTGAAGCATCCTCAATGCGCGTCAAGACTGCATCTAAGTGCGCACGCAAACTCATTACACCAACCATAATATTACCGATCATGCCTTGCTGATTGGTGTAGGTACTCGCCGCTAAAGGGTGCATAAAAACACCGTGCAACTCATTACTGATCAAGAGCAGATCATGTTTGTATTGCAAATACTGGATACCACCAAAAGCCAATAACGCTGCAATCAGCCATAGTGTGCTCGCCAACAGAGAAACACTGTAGCCTAAGATCAACGCAGGAATAATAAATCCGACAGCACCCATGAGCTGCTTTAAGTAGCGTGGAATTTGGAATTGCCGGCGCTTACGATTCATTCGCGCATAGAGTTTTTCCGCTCGAGCAATATCAACACGCTCAGGGCACGTGCGCACTGACTCATAACCCACCACTTCACCGCGCTCAGTCACAGGAGTGACATAAGCGCTAACCCAATAGTAATCTCCATTTTTACAACGATTTTTCACCAACCCCATCCATGGACGGCCAGCTTTAAGATGCTTCCACATCACTTCGAACGCCTCTTTAGGCATATCAGGGTGACGTACAATATTATGGTGCTGACCAACTAACTCATTACGTGTATAACCACTAATATTCTCAAAGCCATCATTGCAATGGGTAATAACACCTTTTAAATCTGTCGCTGAGATGAGTTTTACGCTAGGGGAAAAGCGTTGCTCGCGCTGAGTTACTGATCGATTTCTGTTCATAGCAGTCACCTTGGTCTTAGCTCTTAAAGCGTATGCACCGTTGAATCTATTGAGTTAATTTACCTAACACGCTGATCTGAATTAAGCCTCGTCAAGCGCATAAAACTGAGCCCAAGCGCCGTTTTCAAAGGTGTAAGAGAAAATTTTTAATTTCTTAGTCACAACAGCGAAGCTGATGCTATTAGAGAGGACAGCGCGGTTCAGTAAGCTTTATGTCAGACGACATAACTGGCAAACATATAAAATTGTGAGCGTGCTTAACAAGCCAGCACTATTTGACATATATCAATAATTATACACTAAACAAATAACGCTGCATGAGCAGAAAGAAAAAAGACTATTGCTCATCGTCACAACAAGCATCCGCACTCTGAGTGCAGGATGGGATATCTTTTCAATCTACCAACCAAGCAGCGTATACGCTGCGCCCAGAATCGCTATCAACAATAGAAACGCTGACGAGAGCAGCGATATTGTGCGTTGATGTCGCTGAAAGAAATTACCGCGCATCAGCAGTGCATAACTCAGCAAGATGACAAAATCCGCAACCATCCAAACCAGCGTCAACACCACCAAGCTCAGCTTAATATCTGCAGTGACACTAATAAATTGCGGGAAAAAAGCCACAAAAAAGACGATGTCCTTCGGATTCGATACGCCGAGGAAAAAACCATTAAAGAATCCCGAGCGACCTTTCACTGGCATCAACGGCGCAGACTTTACTGGATGCTGTTGAGCTAACTCAGCACGCAAACCGTGCAACGCCATCCAAGCAATAAAGCCACAGCCAAGCAAGCTGATCCATTGCAGGCTATGCGCATCCAGAGCAATCACCCCAGAAATAATCAGCGCGGCGCAGGCCAGTAAAACCAATGACGCTAGATTGCTACCGAGCACGGTGATCAAAGCATATTTAAAGCCGTGCCGCGAGGCTGCATTAATCACCAAGGCCACAATGGGCCCGGGCGTGCCGATCAACAGCACAATCGCTAAAACATAGGCCAACAACACCGCAACATTCATCCCGCACGTCCTTAAACCAGTGAGCTACGCTCTAGAAACCCGCTTCAGCGTCCTGTTATTCACCACCCAAAAAACCACCAGACTGGCGATTCCATAAGCGCGCATACAAACCGTTTTTCGCCAACAACTCTTGATGGCTGCCCACTTCTACGATTTGACCTTGATCCATCACTACCAAACGATCCATAGCGGCAATGGTGGATAAACGATGAGCAATCGCGATGACGGTTTTGCCTGCCATTAAGTCATATAGGCTTTCTTGAATCGCCATCTCCACTTCAGAATCCAAGGCGCTGGTGGCTTCATCAAGAAGCAAAATCGGCGCATCTTTGAGCATCACTCTGGCAATAGCAATACGCTGACGCTGGCCACCGGACAGTTTCACCCCGCGATCACCGACATGCGCATCTAAGCCGCTGCGTCCTTTGGCGTCAGATAAGGAGGGAATAAACTCTATGGCTTGCGCCCGCTCAATGGCTTGCTGCAATTCTTCTTCTGTAGCGTCAGGACGGCCATAGACAATATTTTCGCGCACTGAACGGTGCAGTAATGACGTGTCTTGAGTGACCATACCAATGTGCTGGCGTAAGGATTGCTGACTGACTTTGGCAATGTCTTGACCATCAATCAAAATCTGCCCGCTGCTGACATCATAAAAACGCAGCAAAATATTCACTAGCGTGGACTTCCCGGCACCGGAGCGACCGACTAAACCGATTTTCTCGCCAGCTTTAATGTGCAGATTAAAATCACTCATCAGCGGTTTGCCGTTACGGTAGGCAAAGCTCAGCTGTTTAAACTCGATATCACCTTGGGTGACTTTAAGCTCAGGGGCATCAGGCGCATCCAACAGCTTTACCGGCGTACTGATAGTGTTCATGCCATCTTGCACGGTGCCAAGGTTTTCAAAGAGCATGGTGGCTTCCCACATAATCCAATGCGACAAACCAATCAAACGCAGCGCCATCGCAATCGCCGCTGCCACCGCTCCCACACCAATTAAATCTTGCTGCCACAGATACAAGCTCAGGGCTGCGGTGCCGCCGACCAACAGCATATTCAAGCTGTGGTTGAGCAACTCTAAATAGCTGACCCAGCGCATTTGCGCATGCACAGTGCCCATAAACTCTTGCATGGCTTGCTTGGCATAGCGCGCTTCACGGCCGCCATGGGAAAACAATTTAACTGTAGCAATATTGGAATAGGCATCGGTGATGCGCCCAGTCATTAACGAGCGCGCATCGGCTTGAGTGCTGGCCAACTGCGCCATACGCGGCACGAAAATTCTTAAGGTCATGCCAAAAATCACTAACCACGCGACAAAGGGCACCAGTAGCCATGCATCAAAACTGAGTAAAATGACTGCAGTGGTCAGAAAGTAAATCACCACATACACCAGCATTTCCGCGCAAATCATAATGGTGTCGCGCACCGCCAAGGCGGTTTGCATCACTTTGGCGGAAATACGCCCAGCAAATTCGTCTTGATAAAACTGCATGCTCTGACTGAGCAATAGTTGGTGAAACTGCCAACGTAAACGCATCGGCAGCACGCCTTGCAGCGTTTGAAAGCGTACATTACTGGCAATCAACACCCACAATGGACTGAGCACAATCAGCGTTAGCATCGCCAGCAGCGGCGTGCTTTTTTCTGCCCACAATTGCGCTGGGCCATATTGATTCATCCAATCCACAATCAAGCCCATCATTTGAAACAAGACTGCTTCAAATACACCAAGACCTGCATTAAACAACACTAACAGCAGCAACCACGGCCCCGCACCACGTGCACAAGCCCGAACAAAATGACCAATCGTCAGATGTTTCAAAACCAGCGGCTGCTCAGGATAAGGATCAATGCGCCGCTCAAACCAATCAAACCAAGCCATACACTTTTTTACCTTTAAAAATTCAGCACTGCTGCGCTGCAATCGAGCAACAGCAATTAAGCCAATCATTCTAACCTAAGCGCCAGTCAGCACCTTGAGAGTTTCAAGCTTGAATCGATTAAATCAGCGATTAAGCGCGCCTATTTCCACCTTAGCTTGCAACTCCGCTATAATTGCCGGCTAATTTTTTGATCTTTTGATTTTGAGGCGCTATCAGCATGAGCAAACAGGCTGCCGAAGTTGCGAAACGTCGCACGTTCGCTATTATTGCCCACCCGGACGCCGGTAAAACCACCATTACCGAACGCTTATTGCTGATGGGACAGGCCATTTCTGTTGCGGGTACGGTTAAATCACGTAAATCGGACCGCCATGCCACCTCAGACTGGATGGCCATGGAGCAACAACGCGGCATTTCGATTACCACCTCGGTGATGCAATTCCCTTACCGCAAACACATGGTCAACCTACTCGATACCCCAGGTCACGAAGACTTCTCCGAAGACACTTACCGTACCCTGACTGCGGTCGACAGTGCTTTGATGATGATCGACGGCGGTAAAGGGGTTGAGCCACGCACCATTGCTTTGATGAATGTCTGTCGTATGCGTGATACGCCAATCATCAGTTTCATCAATAAATTAGACCGTGACATTCGCGACCCAATTGAGTTACTCGATGAAATTGAAGCAGTACTCGGCCTGAAAGCCGCGCCCATCACTTGGCCGATTGGCTGTTACCGTGAATTTAAAGGCGTGTATCACCTCACCGATGATGTGATCTATGTGTACACCCCAGGCCATGGCCATGAACGCACCGAGGCAAAACTGATTAAAGGCCTCGACAGCGCCGAAGCCCGTGCGCACATCGGCGATCTATACGATAAATTTGTCGAAGACCTCGAACTGGTGCAAGGCGCTTGTCATGAGTTTGAGCGTGCCGAGTTCCTTAAAGGCAAAATGACACCGGTGTTTTTTGGTACCGCGTTAGGCAACTTTGGGGTTGACCATGTGCTTGATGCCTTTGTGAACTGGGCGCCAGCGCCACAGCCGCGTATGGCCAATGAGCGCGAAATATTGCCTAGCGAACCAACTTTCAGCGGCTTTGTATTTAAAATTCAAGCCAATATGGACCCGCGCCACCGCGATCGAATTGCCTTTATGCGAGTGTGCTCAGGCAAATATGAGCAAGGCATGAAAATGCGTCATGCGCGCACCAAAAAAGATGTTCGCATTACTGATGCGCTGACCTTCTTCTCCAGCGAGCGTGAGCGCCTCGAAGAAGCTTATGCTGGTGATATTATTGGTCTGCATAACCACGGCACCATTCAAATTGGTGACACCTTCACTGACGGCGAAGATTTATCCTTTACTGGCATTCCACACTTTGCCCCGGAACTGTTCCGTCGTGTCCGTTTGGCTGACCCATTACGCGCTAAGCAACTGCGCCAAGGTCTGCAAGAACTGGCCGAAGAAGGTGCTACACAAGTATTCTTCCCCGAGCGCAACAACGACATTATTCTCGGTGCCATTGGTGTACTGCAGTTTGATGTAGTGGCCAGTCGCCTGAAAGAAGAATACAAAGTGGAGTGCATTTACGAAGCGATTAACGTCTGGTCAGCACGCTGGATTGAGTGCGACGATAAGAAAAAGCTGCAAGAGTTTAAAGACAAAGCCCACGACAACCTGTCGATTGATGGTGGCGGTCATCTAACTTACTTGGCACCAACGCGCGTCAACTTAAGCTTGATGGAAGAGCGCTGGCCGGACATTAAGTTTTTAGCCACCCGCGAACACCACTAAGCAAGTGCCGCTGGCGACATTCACCAGCGGCTATGTCATCCTAAAAGCGCAGGTTAAGCCTGCGCTTTTTTGTTGGAGCTGCCGATGCGTCTGATTGATAGCCACTGCCATCTCGATTTCCCCGCCTTTGACCAAGACCGCGCCGCGGTAATTGCTCACTGCCAAACACTGGGCGTAGAGAAAATGATTGTGGTCGGTGTTACCCGTCAGCACTGGTCGCGCCTGTGGGACACTGTTAGTAACCACGATGGTTTGTATGGCGCTTTTGGGCTGCATCCGTATTTTCTCGCTGAACATCAAGACAGCGATATTCCAGCTCTGGTCGAGCAACTCAGTCTGTATCGAGATCATCCCAAGCTCTGCGCAGTTGGTGAAATCGGTTTGGATTTTCTGTTGCAAGAACTCGACCCTAAGCAACAAATCCATTTATTTGAACAGCAAGTCGCCATCGCTGCTGAGTTTAACTTGCCGGTTATTATTCACTCGCGACGTGCCAACGCACAGGTTACTGCGATCTTAAAAAAAGCTAAATTATCACGCGCAGGTATTATCCACGCCTTTTCTGGCAGTTATGAAGAAGCTCTGGAATATATCAAATTAGGCTTTCTGCTCGGTTTTGGCGGCGCGGCAACTTGGCCACGGGCGACACGCTTACAATCAGTATTAAAGCGCCTACCAATTGCAAGCATTGCTTTAGAAACCGACAGTCCCGATATGCCTCCCGAGTGGCTGGCTGGACAACGTAACAGTCCTGAACAACTGCCAAGTATCTGTCAGTATCTGGCCGATATCTACGGCCTATCCAGCACAGCGTTTGCGGCACAGACCAGCACCAATGTGCAGCGTTTATTTGGCTGGACTGTATAACCTTGCATTCGCTCACATCTTAAAAGCACTAATAAGAGTTTTCAGATGCTCGACCTGAACACTCATATCTTGACTGGCCTGTGCAGTTTCATCAGCACCTTGTGCGGTCAACTCGCCCGTTTGATTAATTTGCACAATATTCTGATCAATATCGTGTGCAACAGCAGTTTGTTGCTCAGCGGCTGACGCAATTTGCTGAATTTGATCAACAATCATCCCAACCGCAGCTAAGATATTCTCTAATGCATCCTGTACATCAGCAGACTGCGCCACCGTCTCATTGGCCATCAAATGACTAGCACTCATAGCTTTAACCGCAGAGCTGACACCACCATGTAACTGACTAATCATCTGTTCAATTTCTTCCGTGGATTGCTGTGTTCGTCGGGCTAAATTACGCACTTCGTCGGCTACAACAGCAAAGCCTCGGCCTTGCTCACCTGCGCGCGCTGCCTCAATTGCAGCGTTTAACGCCAACAGGTTAGTCTGTTCAGCAATACCTTTAATAACATCCAATACTTGGCCGATAGACTTGCTGTTGGCGGCTAACTGATTAATCACCACCACTGAAGTATCTATTTCTTGCGCCAGCTTTTGAATATTACTGACTTGTTGCTCGACACGCGCCCGACCAGTAGTCGTTTCATCATTGACGCTCTGTGCATTACTCACTGCAGCCGCCGCACTGTTAGCGACCTCTTGCGAGGTGGCTGACATTTCATTCATAGCGGTGGCCACTTGTTCAATTTGTGCGCGCTGCTGAGTCACAGCTTCACTGCTTTGTGCAGAGACGCGCTCAACACGAGTAGCTTGCCCTTCAACGTCATGAACAGTGCCATTCACCTGCTCAAGCAGCGCATGAATACGCTGTACAGTTTGATTAAACGCAATACCTAACTCGCCGAGTTCATCTTTACTTTGCACCTTAAAGTCCGCAGTTAAGTCACCGGCAGCCACTTTACCCATGACTAATCCTAGGCTGCGCAAGCTTGCTCGAGTTGATACATAAAAAGCCCCGTACAGGTAACCAATCAGTAAAAAAACCGCTGCTAGAGCACTGATTAATAGCAACATCTGCAAGCGATAAGCGACTAAACGCTCACCCAGCAGAATCTCTAAGTAACTTACGGTATGACTATTTAATAAGTGAGTCTTATTGATTAATGCTGAAGTGTTCTGGTAAAGCTCATTCCAAGGCTTTTCCAGAGAATCTGCCATAATCACTTCATTTTCAAACAAACGAAGCGCATCAAGTAATGTCGCACGACTTTCAGTCGCCACTCCATTAAGCGCTTGAAATGCTGCGGCACTGTCTGACAAAGCTTCTTTGAGCTTCATGTCATACTCAGCATTAAGTTTTTCTAGGCTTACCTGTAACTCATCTAAGCGCGTGCTATTGGTGGAGTCCAAATAACCTCTGGCCATAGAAAGACTTGCTATTGCTCGTCCTTCACCAAGGCTCAGGGTTACATCAGGCGTCACATCAGTCATCAATGCCACCAAATGACGCACTTCCAGTTGTGTATCTTGGCTTAAACCTGTTTGACTGGCGATAAAACGGTTAAATAAAATACCAGTGGCTAATAACTCACTCGCCAACACTGCTCTATTTTGCAAAGAAGCTTCATTACGAGTTGCCGTCAGACGCTCTAACAACTCATCTCGCTTGACGCCAAAGTCCGCACGCTGCTCTTCATCACCCTCTAACAGCTCTAAAGATTGCCATTGACTGCTAATTTTTTGCTGCAAACTCTCGATGCGCTGCTCTAAATCGTCCGTTGCTCCACCTTGGCCAATAACAGCATTGATCCGCACCAAATCATGCCAATCTTCTAGCTGCGCAGTGGTTTTCAAGCTTAAATCAAGCAATTGCAAACCATTAATTTCAGTTTGCGTGTGAACAAAATCCTGATAAGAATCACGCACCAAATAAAAATTCGTGACCAGCATTGGTATAAAAAACAATGCACTGATCAAGCTAAATTTCATGCCAAAACTTAAGCGATTCATCAGTTTGATAGCTGGGTACAGTAAAATTCTCACAGCAGTTCCCCTAAGTATTTCTTATTATCCTTTACTGTTTCGATTGACTGCATGTCATGCCCAGTAAATATTATTTATTTCTAATCTTGCGGCTTTCATCCCTATAAGTCGAGCATTTCAATTTATCATTTTGTTAGACTATCTATCGACTGAGTCACAAACAACTTAAGGTAAAAAATGAAAGCTCAGTGCCTTTAACTCTAGAGCTTAGCGCAATGCGCTTAAATGTAGCTGTCTGGCGCGCCGTTCGATGCAGTATCATTTATCACTTTACGCTTTGACGCAGGCTTAATAATCATGAAACGCTTTTTTGTTTTTTGCATCGTATTGCTCGGTTGCGGTGCTTTAGCTACGACCTGGTACATCCAAGATAAACTTCCACAACGTTCTGGCAATCTACAACTCACAGCACTGACTGCTGCCGTTGACGTGCGCTATGACGAGCGTGGTGTGCCGCATATTCAGGCACAAAACCAACTGGATGCCTACCGTGCCTTAGGCTATGTGCACGCACAAGACCGCCTATTCCAGATGGAAATCATGCGTCGTTTAGCCCGTGGTGAGCTATCAGAAATACTCGGTGCAAAGACCATTAAGCTTGATCGCTTATTTCGCACGTTGCGTTTACATGAGCACGCACAAAAATATGCACAGAAAGTCGATCAGAGCAGTGCACCAGCACAAGCGTTACTGGCTTACTTAGACGGAATTAACCAATACCAAGAAAAGGGCGCGAAGCCTTTGGAGTTTGATCTGCTGGGCATCACTCCACGCCCTTTTACTATGGAAGACACCATGAGCATTGCTGGCTATTTGGCCTATAGCTTTGCTGCAGCTTTTCGTACCGAGCCGACCCTCAGCTATATTCGCCAAGAACTGGGTGATGACTATTTAAAGATTTTTGATCTCACCACCCCTAGCGCCGGCGCTATACCAACAGCTGCGCAACCAGTACTGAGCAATAGCGACTGGAGTCATCTAAATGCTGTAGCGCAGCTCAGCCAAGAAGCTTTATTAGATGTGGGCCTGCCACAATTTGAAGGCAGTAATGCTTGGGTAATGAACGGCGCAAAAACCGCCAGTGGTAAGCCTCTGTTAGCCGGTGATCCACACATTACATTCTCTGTTCCTGCAGTGTGGTACGAAGCCCACTTACAAGCTCCAGATTTTGAATTGTACGGCCATTTTCAAGCGCTCAATCCTTTTGCGTTACTGGGACACAACCAAGAGTTTGGTTGGTCAGTTACCATGTTCCAAAATGATGACTTGGATTTAATTGCCTTAAAAACCAATCCCGAGGACCCACAGCAGGTCTGGGAAAATGGCCAATGGCAAGCTCTCACGAGCCAAACTCAGTGGATTGTGGTTAAAGATCAAGAGCCAGAGCAATTGATTCTGCGTAACTCAAGTCATGGCCCCATCATCAATGACATTATTAAAGGTCAAACCAGTGATACACCGGTTGCCATGTGGTGGGCTTTTTTAGAAACAGAAAACCCGATTCTAGATGCCTTCTATGAACTGAATCGTGCCAATACGTTAGACAAAGCACGCCACGCGGCCAGTCAAATTCATGCGCCCGGACTCAACGTGGTATGGGCCAATACACAAGGTGATATTGCCTGGTGGGCGGCGGCTAAAATGCCGATTCGCGATAAAAGCGCAGAGCCCTCATTTATTCTCGACAGCCAATCAGCGACCAGTAAAAAATATGGCTTCTATCCTTTCAAAGATAATCCGCAAGAAGAAAACCCCGCGCGCGGCTTCATTGTCTCGGCTAACTTTCTACCTGCATCACCCAAGCAAGTACCTTTACCGGGCTACTATAATTTAGCCGATCGTGGCGCGCAGTTGATCGAACAATTGAGCCAAGCTGACATTAAATGGGATACACAAAACAGCCAAGCTGTGCAATTAGGCGAGCGTACTAGTTACGCGCAACGCTTACTCAAGCCTTTATTAGCCGACTTAAATGCGATTGCTCGCGGCAATGAAGAGAAGAAGCTGATTAAGCAACTCAGCACATGGCAGGGCAATTATCCAATCGACAGCTATTTGCCGACTCTGTTTACTGAGTTCAGCTACCAATTGCTCAAAGCTTCGATGCTCGATGAGCTCGGCGAAACGGTGTTCAAGAACTTACTGCGCACCCGCATTATCGACAGCGCCCTGCCCTTATTAGCGTCAGATGCAGAATCGGTGTGGTGGAACGATCATCGTAATGGTGAGCAGCAGACGCGCCAGCAAGTCGTAGCGCAAGCTTGGCAAGCCACGCTGATGCATTTACGCACCACTTTAGGCTCAGATCCCAATGACTGGTTTTGGGGTAAAGCACATACGCTGACCCATAAGCATCCGCTCGGCCAGCAATCACCGCTCGACAAACTATTGAATATTGGTAGCTTTGCCGCACCCGGTGGACATGAGATACCTAATAACTTATCCAGTGGTTACGGTACTGCGCCGTGGTCAGTAGTCTACGGTCCATCAACCCGCCGTATTATCGACTTTGCTGCACCGGAAAAATCCCTCGGCATTAATCCGGTTGGTCAAAGCGGTATACGTTTTGATAAGCACTATGCCGATCAAGCCGAAGCTTATATGCAAGGCCAGTATTTTCCTCAGCACCTCGGTACGAAAGATGTTGAGCAAAATACGCAAAGCACCTTACGCCTACTGCCGCAATAAGCATCAAGTTAATCACGCTAAGCTCATCTCTTAGCGTGATTCCCACTAAATGCCTGCGGGAGTCAGCACTCTCTCCCTCTGCTCGACCCATCTAGAGCTGTGTTTTGCACTGCCATTGAACATATCAGTGGCATGCTTTTCAACCCACTGCGCGACCTGACACCAAGCCAAAGTCTGAGTGCTACAGGCACCACTGGCTAACGCCTGTTTAATCGTTTCTACATCGACATTTTCTAGATAACGAGTTGCATCTGCCATCCGCGCTTCACCACCAAAGCCTTGCTCCATTTCAGCCATGGCATCGGCTTTACTCCAATCCTCAAAGACGATGCGATACATCGCGGCAATCAGGCCGGTACGGTTTTGCCCATGCTTACAATGCATCAGCACTTTACCTTTTTGTTCAGCACTGGCAATGCTACGCAGCACCCGCAATACATCGGCATCATCGATACGGTCCGTGCGTAGCGGAATTTGTATTTGCTCAATACCCGTATCGCGCAACCAAAGACTGTCCGGCTTTTGATAAAAATTAATCACAGTTTGTATCTTGTTCTGCTGTAACCACTCAACATCTTGCACGCGCGGTAAAGCGCTACGATAGAGTGAGTCGCTCATTTTGTACAAAACAAAATCAGGATCAACCGGTTGCGCCCAACTCGCAGGGCGCGATTTCAGTTTGACTGTTGTCACGGCCAATTTCGGCGCAGCTGTGAAGGTGTATTTTTGCCATAACACTGTAGCAAGCACGCCCAATATAAGCCCTGCAGCAATATAGACATAACGCTTCATCGCGCCACCTGCATAGCTGCGCAGCTCTGTACTGGAGTGTTTTTTCTATAGAGGACCAACCAATAGAAAAAAACGCAGATCAGCCAGTCAAATAAGAAGGTCCACAGGTTATGGGAGAAAAAGTGTGCGCCCTGTAGCATACGGCCCAGCGAGAAAACTGTGCCTAAGCCAATGGCAAAGACCAAGCAAGCACGCGCCGCACGCGGTTTAAGATCACGCAAAGCAAAAAACAAGGCCAGCAGAGAGAAGCCCGCCGAAGCATGACCACCCGGCCAGCAACGACCTGGTTTATTTGTGGCTGGACGCGGCTCGAGCAAACCAGAGTAGACTTCTTGCCCGCCAAACTCTTGCAAGTCCCATGGACACTGCACCGCGGTGAGGATTTTCACCGGAGTGACCAAAGCGGTCGATACCGCTAGGGCTAAAACCAAATAACCTAATTGCGGACGCCACCGCTGCAGTTTTTGCCAAACAAAACTTAAAGCAAAGCCAATAATGGCAAGCACAGCAAACACAATCACCAGTTGCTTGGCACGGTCATGCAAAATATCTTCTAAAAAGAAGCTTTTGCCTCCGATAAATCCGCTTTCAGGTACATACATCAAGCGTGCCAAGCCGAGATCTAAAGCGCTGGGCTCAAATATCAACAAACTTGCCATTAGCACTAATGGCAGAATAAAAGCAGCCTTAAAATTAAACGCTCGTACTGCATAAGTCACCATATCAATGCTGCCCCTGCAGATGAGCTAAGGCCGATTTCTTCAACGCGGCATTGTCTTGCCACTTCAGTAGCCCTTGGCTAATCGCTTGGCTCGCACCTTGGTAATAGGCAATATCACGCTGGACCAATTCGCTACTTTTATCCGCTCGACGCTCGTAGCTCACACCTAAGGCATCATCATGGCGACGCATCATTTTACGTGGACTAAGGATGGCCAAATCACCACCGTCAAACAGTCCTAAGTGTTGATAGTTTCCTAATAACGCACGTCCTCGCTCTGCCGCTTCAGGCCGCAGCACGTCACGACCAAAGAAGGTGCTCTCATAGGATTGATTGAGTAGTCCAAGCAAGGTTGGGGCAATATCAATTTGACTGGCCAGAGTGTCAATTTCGCGCGGCTGAATATGCTGCGGCGCATAAATAAACATCGGAATATGATAGTTACTGACTGGCAAATCTTCTTTACCAGCACTGCCTGCAGTGTGGTCAGCGACAAAGACAAACACTGTGTCGTTAAACCAAGGCTTTGCTTTAGCTTGGCGTAAAAACTCACC
This sequence comes from Denitrificimonas caeni DSM 24390, assembly GCF_000421765.1. Taxonomy (GTDB): domain Bacteria; phylum Pseudomonadota; class Gammaproteobacteria; order Pseudomonadales; family Pseudomonadaceae; genus Denitrificimonas; species Denitrificimonas caeni. The sequence continues at coordinate 67,069 of NZ_ATXQ01000003.1, forward strand.
AATCGCATAGTCGGTGTACTTGACGGCCCCTTCACGGCCTTCACCTGAGGGAATATCAATACGTCCATCAGGATAGCTATAAGGTCGATGATTAGAGGTGGTCATCAACTGTAATAAAAACGGCTTACCTTGCGAATAATCAGCATCAGCTAGTTTTATGGTTTGCGCGTATAAATCCTCATCGGCCATACCCCACGCATTGGTAAAACTCATCTCACTGTCGGGCACACTGCTTTGATCAACAATGCGATAACCATTGCCGGAAAAAAACGCATTCATATTGTCAAAGTAGCCACGGCCACCGTAGACAAAGACACTGTCGTAGCCTTGCGCCTTCAGCTGTTGGCCTAAGCTGGCAAAACCACTTTCACGCCCAATGCGCTTAACCAAAGAGCGACCTGGAGTCGGCGGTACCGATAAAGTAATCGCCTCTAAACCTCGATCGGTGCGAGTGCCGGTGGCATACAGATGAGTAAAAGCTAAACTTTCGCTGCGTAATTTATCTAAGTTGGGCGTGAGTCCACGCGTGTCACCAAAGCTGCCTAAGTACTTCGCCGACAGGCTTTCAATAGTGACCAGCACGACATTCAAAGGACGCGGCGCACCCTCACTGATAATTTCACGACGAATATTTAACGGGTTATCGCTAACAAAGCGCGCATTTTTTTCTGCGACTTCAGCGCGCAATAAACCACCCATTTGCGCTTCATCTAAGGTGGCGTAAAAACTGGGGTAATCCAGCTCATTATTACGAAAGGCGGCAAAAAACTGATAAGGACCATTGGCAGCCAGTTCACGCTGATAGCTATTACCACCGGCGCCACTGGGAAAATCTTGGCTGAGCAACAATCCGCAAGCAATGGCAAAAACAGCCAGCAAAGCAAAGCCTGACAGCCTTGTCGTCAAAGCACTAGCCGGCACCGCTAAGGCATGGTGCAAGGGTTTTCTGAGGATAAATGTCAACACAATCGCCAGCAGCGCTAAACCAGCCAGTAATGGATATACCGGATAGGACTCAAGGATATTGTCAATCACCTCTTTGGAATACACCAAGTAGTCAACCGCAATAAAGTTGAAGCGTACCGAGAATTCATCCCAAAATAGCCACTCAGACACGGCAACAAATAGCATGGCAAACAGACTTACGGCAAACAGTCCTTGTAGAAATAGTTGATGCCTTTTTTTTGCCCAAAGCCATTGCGGACACAGGACCAGATACGCTGCTAAAGGCAGACTGACAAAGCTTAAAAACCCTAAATCATAGATTGCACCTTGGCCGAAGACTAAAAACAATTGCCAGATATTAACCTCAGCCGCAGAAAAACTAGCGCACAATAAGACTGCGCGAGTCAGGGTAAAGAATGTCAGCCATGCGATACTGAGCAGCACTAAATAGCGCCAGCGCGAAGAATTAAGCAGTAACATAAGACAACTCTCAGTTAGATCAATGAGCGGTCAGTGTGATCAAGGCGTTGTGAGGCATTTGTTAACCTAATGTGAAAAAACTGTTAAATACGTCATTTATCAAGTGAGTGTGTATGCGCATTTTAGTCATCGAAGACAATCGAGATATTCTTGCCAATATTTTGGACTACCTAGAGCTCAAGGGTTTTACCGTTGACTGTGCTCAAGATGGTCTCAGCGGCATGCATCTGGCGCTGACCCAACCTTATGACTTGATTGTTTTAGATATAATGCTGCCGGGTATGGACGGCTATCAGCTCTGTCAAAAGCTGCGTCAAGAGGCGGATAACAACACACCCATTATTATGCTGACTGCCCGTGATGCGCTCGATGATCGCCTCAAAGGCCTGCATGCTGGTGCAGATGATTACCTGGTAAAGCCCTTTGCTTTATCAGAGCTGGTGGCGCGCATTGAAGCGGTATTGCGCCGCAGTTCCGGTGCAAATAAGCGCGTGCTTGAAGTGGCCGACTTGCGCTACGACCTTGAAACTCTGGAGGTCAGCCGGGCTGGCCAGTTGCTGAAACTCAATCCGATTGGATTAAAATTGCTCGCTATTTTAATGCAGCGCAGTCCTGCAGTGGTGCGCCGCGAAACATTGGAAGAAGCGCTTTGGGGTGATGATATTCCCGATAGCGACAGCTTGCGCAGTCACATCCACCAGCTTCGTCAATCCATTGACAAACCCTTCGCCATCACTCTTTTACACACAGTGCATGGTGTTGGTTTTCGTTTAGCGGATCTTCATCATGAATAATAAACAGCCATTAGAACGGCGGATTATTATCGCCTTCACCTTAATGACATTACTGGTTAGCGGCACGTTTTCCTTAGGAATTGTCGCCATCGTCCACTTTATTGAAGAGCATTTAGTATCACAGGAACTCGACCGCCAACTACACGTTGTCGTGCATGAAGACTTACGCAATGGCCGCTCACCGCGCTTAGATCCAGAAACCCATTTTTACGCCAGCAATCTTGACGAGTTCGCCATTCCCAAACAGTTTGATCGCAAAGAATTAGGCTTTGCTGAAGTTGTCGATGGTGACGAAGCATTTTATGTCTATATTCAAGAAATCAACGGTGTGCGTTATGCACTGGTGCAAGAGCAACATGAGTTTGAACAGCGTGAACAAGCTCTATTTAATGTGGTGTTGGCAGGTTTTCTTTTAAGCATCATAGGCGCGTGGGGCTTAGGTCGCTTAATGGCGCGCAAAATCATGCAACCGGTCAGCCGCCTCGCTCAACAAGTACGTCACCGTGACCAACTGTTACCACTAGCGCCACCTTTAGCGCTCGAATATGCCAATGATGAAATTGGTCACCTAGCCGCGGCTTTTGATAGCACTTTAAGTAAATTACGCAACAGTTTAGAGCGGGAAAAACTCTTTACCAGCGACGTCAGCCATGAGCTACGCACCCCCTTGATGATCATTGCGAGCTCCTGTGAGCTACTGGCTGAAGCCCATTTGGCAGAAAAAGAAGTCGCGCATTTACAACGCATTAAGCGCGCCAGCGAAGAGATGCATGACCTCGTACAAACATTTTTAATTCTTGCGCGTAGCAAGCCTGAAGAAGCTTTTTTAGGTGGGCAAGCCACACTACAAAGTATCGCTGACGCCCAAGTAGAGCTTTGGCAAACCATGTTTACTGATAAACAGATTGAGTTTCAGTGCGCTGTTGCTGAGACGCCAAAAGAAACTTTGTACAATGCCACTTTTCTGCGCACTGTGTTTTCCAATCTGTTACGTAATGCTTTGCACTACACTGAGCACGGCAAAGTTAAATTAACCTTGTATACGGATCACTTTACTGTTGAAGACACTGGTATTGGCATTCCTGAGAATTTTCAAGAGAGCATTTTTGAACCTTTTGTCCGCGGACACAATGCTCGCGGCGAAGGCTTGGGCCTAGGCTTATCTTTGGTACGTCGGATTTGTACTCACCAAGGTTGGACTATCGAGGTCAGTACCCACAGTCCACATGGTAGTTGTTTTAGCGTCTTTTTAAAGCCGAAAAAACAATAACAAATCAATAGCACATCACATATTTTTCACATTTACTTAACACTCGCTTGATGGCGTCTTACCTAAGCTATGCAGTATTCCTTATCTGGACAGGACTACTGCAATGTCTAAAGCATCCATCAAGCTGGCTTTTTCTGACAAATATGACCAAGAACATTCCCAGCAGTATTTAGAAAAACATCACAAGGGGTTAGCCCGAAAACTTTCCAACTACCGTGATCAACAACTGGCTCGCCGTGCTCTCGCACTTGCCGACCAACCTAATCTAGTGCTGGACTTGCCCTGCGGCGCCGGTCGCTTCTGGTCAACCTTAGCTGAGCAACCCAATCGCATTATTTTGGCAGCAGATAACTCTGCGGATATGCTAGCAACTGCGATGGCTGCACAGCCTAAACATATCACCGAGCATGTACGCACTCTACAAACCTCAGCCTTTGATATTAATTTGCCAGATAACTCGGTCGACAGCATCTTCTGTATGCGTTTATTGCACCATATTGAGGAGTCCGAACATCGTTTAGCTCTTCTCAAAGAGTTTCACCGCACCACACGCGATAGCGTTATTATTTCCTTATGGGTGGATGGCAACTACAAAGCCCTGCGTCGTAAAGCATTAGAAAAAAAGCGTGCGCAAAGAGGTAAAGCACAAGAAAACAGCAACCGTTTTGTCATCAACCGTGCAACTGTCGAGCAAGAGTTTATTCAGGCAGGATTTAGCATTCAAACCCATCTAGATTTCCTAACCGGTTATTCGATGTGGCGGGTCTATGTTTTACGAAAAAACAACTAAGTCATAAGAGGTATGGCATGAGCGCAACAGGGCAAAGTAGCTATAAGGACTTTAATGATTGGTGGCAACGCACTGGAGAGTGGGTCGAAGCTCCCAATCAGCGCCGTGGCGGAGAAAGTGGTGTGCAACGGCTTGCTCCGGTAACTGCTGGACAGCCTTGGTTATACAGTAAACGTCAAATTGGTCATCGCTTTATCTCTTGGCGTTACCCTCTCGGCCGGCCTACAGTCTTGCGTGAGAAAAATGCAATGCAAGCCTTGGAGCGCTTAGGTGTGCAAGTGCCCAACTTGGTCTTTTACGCTGCAAAAAAACGCGGTAAAGACTGGCATGCGCTATTGGTCACTGAAGCACTGACTGATTTTATCAGTTTAGACAACTGGTATGACAAACAGCAGTCACAACCTGTTGATCCAGCCATCACTGCAAGCGTATTGCAGCAAGTAGCAAGCACCCTGCATAAAATGCATGCCGCCGGTTGGCAACACAGCTGTTGTTATGGCAAACATATTTTTATTAAGATTAATCCTCAACACCTCCCAACAGTGGCCTTACTCGATTTAGAAAAAGCCCGCCGTCGTTGGCCTGCTCATCGAGCAGCTCTGCACGATATCAAACAATTCGGTCGTCATCGTGGCGATATGCCAGATGCTGATTGGCAAATTTTTTTGCAGTATTACTGCAACCTAAACCCAAAGCTACGCACTAAGCTTGCATGATTTAATCCTGTCGTGCACTGTACGATGCCCCCTTCATTTTTCAGTTACATAGGCGTTACCCATGGCTTCTAGCACTGCTTGCGTGCCCACACAAAAAACCACCCTCACGTCTCACTTATATTTTACCGCTGCCAGCATTGTGCTGTGGTTGCTGCTATTGACCGCTTTGCGTGGCTTACTCCTAGCCTACAACCATGAAATGCTTGGCAGCACTAGTACAGCAGATCTTGTTGAAGCCTTTAGCAACGGGCTGCGTTTTGATTTGCGCTTAATCGTTTATGTCAGTATTCCATTAGTACTGAGCATGCTCATGCCTTGGCTAATGAATCAGCGCCGACTACTGGTGGTGTGGCTGACCTTTAGTGCGGCAGTCAGTATTCTACTTGGCATTGTTGAACTTGATTTTTACCGTGAATTCCACCAGCGCCTCAACAGTTTAGTCTTTCAATACTTGAATGAAGACCCAGCCACCGTGATCAGTATGCTGTGGCATGGATTCCCAGTCGTCACCTTACTCAGCACCTGGCTGGTGTGTACCTTAGTGATGTACTTCCTGTTCTCTTGGGCAGAACGCAAAACTCGTATTTACCAAACATCCCAAGCAGGCTATAGCTATCTTATCCAAGGCATTGCATTCTCAATTTGTTTGGTTATTTGTGTGGTTGCCGCGCGCGGCACTTTACGCCAAGGCCCACCGTTGCGCTGGGGTGACGCCTATACCACGCATTCGATGTTTGCTAATCACCTTGGTTTAAACCCTGTATTGAGCTTGTATAGTGCAGCAAAAACCACTTTCTCTGATCATCGCGACAATGTTTGGAAAGCCACATTGCCCGTCAGTGAAGCGCAAGAGATCACGCGTGACCTTGTGTTCACAGCGAATGACCAGCTCATCGATGCCGACAGCGCAGCCATTCGCCGTATTAACTCGCCCATTGCGGAAACACAACTGAAGGTACGCAATGTTGTGGTGATTCTGATGGAAAGTTTTGCAGGACGCTATGTCGGTGCGCTCGGCAGCCAAGATCAAATCACTCCAGAGTTTGATAAGTTAAGCAAAGAGGGTCTGTTGTTCACCCGTTTCTTTGCCAACGGCACCCACACTCACCAAGGCATGTTCGCCAGTATGGCCTGCTTTCCAAATCTGCCAGCTTTTGAATACTTAATGCAGAGTCCAGAAGGTGGTAATCATTTCTCCGGTTTGCCACAATTATTAAGCACCCGCGGCTTTCAAGACGCCTATGTATATAACGGTGATTTTGCCTGGGATAACCAGCAAGGCTTTTTTAGTAACCAAGGTATGACCCACTTTATTGGCCGCAATGACTACATCAATCCTGTGGTCTCCGATCCGACCTGGGGCGTATCTGATCAGGATATGTTTGATCGCGGCATTGCTGAACTCAATCAGTTGAAAGATGACAAACCCTTTTATGCCTTACTGCAAACCTTATCGAATCACACCCCGTACGCCTTGCCTGATGTGTTGCCAACAGAGTCGGTCAAAGGACACGGCAGTTTAGACTTACACCTGACCGCCATGCGCTATTCAGACTGGGCGCTGGGTCAATTTTTTAAAAAAGCTAAACAACAGCCTTGGTATAACGACACACTGTTTGTCGTATTAGGTGATCATGGTTTTGCTGCACCTGAACCAATGACCGAGATGGATCTGTACCGTTTTCATGTACCCATGTTACTGATTGCCCCAGGTATTCAACAGCTATTCGGCACTGAGAACACCACTGTTGCTAGCCAAGTAGATATGGTCCCGACCATTATGGGGCGTCTCGGCGATGACGTGCAGCACCAGTGTTGGGGACGTGATTTGCTTACTTTGCCCAAGGAGGATCAAGGCTTTGCAATGATCAAACCATCAGGTAGTGATCAAACTGTGGCGCTGATTAAAGGTGATCGTATTTTAATTCAGCCTAAAGATGTCAGTGCACGCGCTTGGAATTACCAACTAGGGACTAGCCCTCAGAGCTCACCAGCGCCAGAGCATGCTGATGATGCGCAGTTGCTTAAACAACTGAATTCCTACATCCAAACCGCCACCAGTAGCCTTTTAGATAACACTGCTGGTGCACAGGCGAGCCCTGCAGAGTAAGCCACTTGACGCACATTCTCAGCAACAAAAAACGGCGCAGCCTACTGATGTAAGCTGCGCCGTTTTCTATCTCATTAACTTTTATGCCTGATTAGCGCGCTCTTGCTCTTTAATCTGCAGCATGGCTTTCTTACGGTTTTTCTCAGCACGCCGAGTAAAGAACCACAATAAGAAAGTCGCAATAGAAATAAACAACAGAATCAAGCTGGCAATCGCATTGATCTCAGGCTTAACCCCCATCCGTACTGCCGAGAAAATCTCCATCGGCAAAGTGGTTGAGCCTGGGCCTGAGACAAAGCTTGCAAGAACCAAGTCATCCAAAGACAAAGCAAAGGACATCATCGCCCCTGCTGCTAAGGATGGGGCAATCATCGGCACAGTAATCAGAAAGAATACTTTCCAAGGTTTAGCCCCCAGATCCATCGCTGCCTCTTCCATAGAGCGATCAATTTCGCGCAAGCGTGACGACACCACCACCGAAACATAAGCGGTACAGAACGTGGTGTGGGCGATCCAAATGGTCACCACGCCGCGTTCCATCGGCCAGCCAATCAACTGCGCCATTGCCACAAACAACAGCAGCAAGGATAAACCGGTAATCACTTCTGGCATTACCAAAGGTGCAGTGACCATTCCGCCAAACAGCGTGCGGCCACGAAAACGCCCAATACGGGTTAACACCAATGCCGCCAAGGTGCCCAATGCGGTGGCGGCAATTGCGGTGTAAGTGGCGATCTCTAAAGAGCGCAGCACCGCGTTCATCAGCTGCGTGTTGTCTAATAAACCCGCATACCACTTGGTTGACCACCCGCCCCACACGGTCACTAAACGTGAAGCGTTGAAGGAGTAGATCACCAAAATCAGCATCGGCAGATAAATAAACAGCAAGCCAGCAATCAACATAAAGCGCGAGAAGTTAAATTTCTTCATGCCTTACCCTCCAACTCACTGGCTTGGTTGCGATTAAATAAGATAATCGGAATCATCAGCAGCAATAGCATAATCACCGCCAGCGAAGCAGCGACCGGCCAATCGCGGTTATTAAAGAACTCCTGCCACAGCACCTTACCAATCATTAGTGTTTCTGGACCGCCTAGCAGTTCTGGAATAACAAACTCACCCACCACTGGAATAAATACCAGCATGCAGCCAGCAATCACGCCACTTTTTGACAGCGGTACGGTGATTTTCCAAAACGCGGTATAGCCTTTCGCGCCAAGATCAGAGGCCGCTTCTAGCAGCGACAGATCATGCTTAACCAGATTGGCATACAGCGGCAATACCATAAACGGCAGATAGGCGTAGACAATGCCGATATACACCGCAATATTGGTATTGAGGATTTGTAGCGGCTCATTAATCACGCCCAGCCACAGCAAGGCATTATTGAGTAAACCGTTATTACTGAGAATCCCCATCCAGGCATACACGCGAATCAATAACGCCGTCCAAGTCGGCATCATAATCAGCAGCAACCACACCGGCTGCATCTGCTTGCTCGAGCGCGCAATGGCATAGGCCATCGGATAACCAACCAATAAACACAAAATAGTGCTGACCAGCGCTATTTTTAACGAGCCCAAGTAGGCTGCGATATACAGCTGATCCTCACTGAGCAAGACGTAGTTACCAAAATTCAGCAACACCGTCAGCTGACTATCAGCCCATTCTGTCAGGCTGGTATACGGCGGAATCGCAATATCTGCCTCAGCAAAACTGATCTTGATGATGATGGCAAAAGGCAATAGGAAAAACAGCAGCATCCAGAAAAACGGCACGCCAATCACTGCATGGCGGCCCTTGGGCAACATCCCGAGTAATTTATCGCGTACGGTCATGATTGGAATACCACGCCACTGTCATCGACCCAGTGCACATAGACTTCATCATCCCAAGTTGGACGTTTCACGTTACGCTCTGAGTTGGCAATAAAAGCCTGCACAATGGTGCCTGAGGCAAGCTCAACGTGGTACACCGAGTGCCCGCCTAAATAGGCAATATCATGCACAATACCTTTGGCCCAGTTGTAATCCTCATGCTCAAGGTCATCCGGTTTACCACTGCACAGCAGAAGTTTTTCTGGACGCAACGCAAAGGTCACCCGCTTATTTTCCGCCAAACTGGTAATACCATGGCCGATGTAAATCGGACGCTCCAGCTTAGGACAAATAATCACCGCGTGATCCGAGTCATCGGTAATGATTTCGCCATCAAATAAATTGACGTTACCAATAAATTCGCAAACTAAACGGCTGGCTGGCGTCTCATAAATATCCATTGGACTACCCACTTGGGCAATCCAGCCTTGGTGCATAATGGCGATGCGCTCGGCCATGGTCATGGCTTCTTCTTGATCGTGGGTCACCATTACACAGGTCACACCAACGCGCTCAATGATCTCTACTAATTCCAACTGCATTTGCGAACGCAGTTTTTTATCTAAAGCACCCATCGGTTCGTCGAGCAACAAGAGCTTTGGACGCTTCGCTAACGAGCGGGCTAAAGCTACACGTTGGCGCTGACCACCGGAGAGTTGATGTGGTTTGCGTTTGGCATATTTGGTCATATGCACCAGCTTCAGCATTTCTTCAACGCGCCCTGCAATTTCTTCTTTGCTTAGACTGTCTTGCTTTAAGCCAAAGGCAATATTTTGTTCAACCGTCATGTGCGGAAATAATGCATAGGACTGGAACATCATATTAATTGGGCGCTCGTAGGCTGGCATATGAGTAATATCCACACCATCAAGCAAAATACGGCCTTCAGTCGGCGTTTCAAAACCAGCCAACATGCGTAGCAATGTCGACTTACCTGAACCTGAACCACCTAGCAGAGCAAAAATTTCGCCTTTATTAATTTTCAGCGAGACTTCATCCACCGCCAAGGTGTCATCAAAGTACTTGGTAACGCGTTCAATTTTAACTAACACGTCTTTGGGCTTTTGCAAGTTAGCGAGTGCTTTCTTGTACGCGCCTGAGGCTATTGCCATAGAGTTCTCCAAATGCAGAAAGCCCAGTCTTGCGACTGAGCTTTACAACTTATAAAACAGATGATTATTTTCCAGATTTAAAGCGTGTCCAGCTGCGCGTTTTAATGCGCTGCACATTGCTGGGCAATGGCTTCGAAACAAATAAATTATCTAATACAGCCTGCTCTGGATAGACGGCTGGATTATTACGAACATCTTCGTCCATCAATTCGTCAGCGAAGCGATTGGGGTTGGCGTAACCCACATAATCACTGACTTTTGCAATCACCGCAGGATCAAGCAAATAGTTGATGAAAGCATGCGCTTCTTCGACATTTTTAGCATCTGCTGGTATAGCCAACATGTCGAACCATAGATTACCACCTTCTTTAGGAATACTGTATGCCACGCGTACGCCATGACCAGCTTCATCAGCACGATCGGCAGCTTGCAAAACATCACCAGAAAAACCTGCAGCCACACAAATATTACCATTGGCTAAATCACCAACATATTTTGACGAATGAAAATAGGTAACATAGGGACGAATCTTCGCAAGTTTTTCTTCAGCTTTTTTGTAATCAGCGGATTTATGGCTGTTAGGATCTAAGCCCAAATAATTGAGCATGGCCGGCAGCATTTCATCGGCAGAATCTAAAAAAGCCACACCACAGCTGCTAAGTTTTTTCATGTTCTCTGGTTCAAACAACACCGCCCACGAATCAATGGTGTCGACACCGAGCACTTCTTTAACTTTATCGACGTTATAACCAATGCCATTGGTGCCCCATAAATACGGCACAGCATATTGATTACCTGGATCATTGACGGCAACTTGCTGCATTAATTGCGGGTCTAAATTATCCCAATTAGGCAAAAGACTTCTATCTAATTTAGCAAAGGCTCCGGCTTGAATTTGCCGTGCTAAAAAGTGATCAGATGGCACCACCACATCGTAACCACTGCGCCCTGCCAGTAATTTGCCTTCCAATGCCTCATTGGAATCAAACACGTCATACAGCACTTGTGTTTGTGTTTTAGCAGTAAAATCAGCCAAAACAGGCTTACTGATATAGTCTGACCAATTGTAAACATGCACTGTAGAGCTGGCAAAAGCTGCACTGCTCAGCAAGAGATTAGCGGTCAGCGCCAATACAACACTATGTATCAATCTAGGCAATAGCCCATCCTCCTAATGATAAAAATGGGCTGCATCAAGCAACCCACTATTTGAAATTCGTCAGAACAGGCACTGGCAATTCGTCATTAACGCCAAATCGCCAGTACAGTCAGTGCAATTACTTACCTGACTTGATTTTAGTCCAACTGCGCGTCATTAAGCGCTGAGTTTTTGCTGGCAAGTCTGGAAAAGTATACAACTTGCTCATCACATCTGCAGGCGGGTAAATGCCTGGGTCAGTGCGGATCGACTCTTCAACTAAGGCAGTAGCCTTCTCGTTGGCGTTAGGGAACTGCAAGTAGTCGGTCAAATCGGCCATCACTTGCGGCTGTAACAAGTAGTTAATGAACTCATGGGCTTCTTTAACATTTTTAGAGTCGCGTGGAATCGCGACCATATCAAAGAACGTACCCGCACCTTCTTTCGGGATTTGGTAAGCAATTTTCACTTTGCCGCCCGCTTCTTCTGCACGGGATTTACTTTGGTACAAATCACCCGAGTAACCAATCGCCATACAAATATTGCCGCTGGCTAAGTCGGAGATGTACTTAGATGAGTGAAAATAAGTGACATAAGGTCGAATTTTCAGCAGCAACTCTTCTGCTTGCTTTAAATCGTCCGGCTTTTCACTGTCGGCTGGTAAGCCTAAGTAATGCAGTGCCGCAGGAATGATTTCAGTCGGCGAATCTAACAACGCCACACCGCACTCATGCAGTTTGCTGATATTTTCTGGTTTAAAAATGATGTCCCATGAGTCAATTGGCTGATCGCCCATAACCGCTTTGACCTTGTCAACGTTGTAACCCATACCAATCGAACCCCACATATAAGGGATTGAGTACTGGTTACCTGGGTCGCTGACTTCCAAGGTATTTAATAAATCTTTGTTGAGGTTGTCCCACTGTGGCAACTGCGCCTTATCAAGCTTTTGATAAACGCCTGCTTTAATCTGCTTGGCCAGAAACGGGTTGGATGGCACAACGATATCGTAGCCAGAGCCGCCAGAGAGTAATTTAGCTTCTAGCACTTCGTTGCTGTCATAAACATCAAACACAACTTTAATGCCGCTTTGCTTCTCAAAGTTACTGATGGTGTTGGGCGCTACATAGTCAGACCAGTGATACACCTTCAACACACGCTCTTCAGCTTGCACTGAAGCTACAACAGCCATGCCTACAGCGGCGGCCAATAACATTTGCTTAGTTCTTTTCACGCGCACAGCTCCTTTCGTTCATTATATTTAAAGTTACATGCGCGTTACCGCCGCGCTATGCGAAGTCTGGCAAGGTCTGCCGCAGGACTCAAGATGCAAAGGTACATTTAGTGCTTTTATTGTGCTGTTATCGGCGAAATAAAGCAGATAACCGACCAGCAGCATAGATAACCTATCACATTCCAACATTCTCATCTTTAAGCGCCCTTTAGGATACGATAAACGGTGGATAAATCAGTCGGTAAACTTGGGTTACCAGCCGTTATCAGTTAGCCTAGATTGCAGTTATTTATTCGTCGCTCGGAGTGTTTCTATGTCACGCATTGTCAGTGTTGCCATTACGCAAATGGCCTGTTCTTGGGATGTATCCGCCAATATTGCTAAAGCTGAGCAACTGGTACGCGAAGCAGCCAAACAAGGTGCGCAAATTATTCTGCTGCAAGAGTTGTTTGAGACTCCCTATTTCTGTAAAAAACCTAATCCTGACTATTTGCAATTGGCGACAACAGTGGCAGACAACCCCGCCATTGTGCACTTTCAGAAAATTGCTAAAGAATTAAAAGTGGTTTTACCGATTAGCTTTTTTGAGCGCGCGGGCCAAGCGCGCTTTAACAGTATCGCCATCATTGATGCCGATGGCAGCGTGCTCGGCGTGTACCGTAAAAGTCATATTCCAGATGGCCCGGGCTATCATGAAAAGTATTACTTCAACCCAGGCGATACTGGCTTTAAAGTTTGGCAAACCCGTTATGCAAAAATTGGCGTGGGTATTTGTTGGGATCAATGGTTTCCAGAGTGCGCCCGCGCCATGGCTTTGCAAGGTGCTGAACTACTGTTCTACCCCACGGCGATTGGCAGTGAGCCGCATGATCCAACCATCACCTCCGCTGCTCACTGGCAACGCGTACAACAAGGCCATGCTGGCGCTAACTTAATTCCCGTGATCGCTTCTAACCGCATTGGCAGTGAAGAGCAAGACGGTTACGACATCACCTTTTATGGTGTGTCTTTTATTGCTGACCAGTTTGGCGAAAAAGTTGCCGAGCTTAATCAAACTGAACAAAGTGTCGCGGTACACAGCTTTGATCTCGATAAGCTTGAACATACACGAACGGCTTGGGGCGTGTTCCGCGATCGTAGGCCGAATTTGTACGGTGCTTTGAAAACCCTTGATGGCCACTTGGAATCTTAATATGTCGCCAAGCACGATTTTGAGCACACCGCGCGCCGATGGGTTTCGCATGCCGGCAGAATGGGAGACGCAGCAGCAGGTTTGGATGGTCTGGCCCGAGCGCCCGGACAACTGGCGCCTAGGCGGCAAACCTGCACAGGCGGCATTTTGCCAAGTTGCTCTAGCCATTGCCCAATACCAGCAGGTCAGTATTGGCGTCAGTGCGGGCCAGTATGACAATGCCCAGGCGCGTCTTAGCCACATTAATATCCGTGTACTTGAAATCAGCAATGATGATGCCTGGATGCGTGATACTGGACCGACGTTCGTGATCAACGATCAAGGCCAAACCCGCGGCATCGACTGGACGTTCAACGCTTGGGGCGGTTTACACAGCGGCCTGTATTGGCCATGGCTACGCGATGATCAAGTTGCTCGCAAAGTATTGGCAATCGAACACCTTCCACGCTATCGCACCGAAGGATTTGTTTTAGAGGGCGGCGCCATTCATGTCGATGGAGAAGGCACTCTATTAACAACCGCAGAATGTTTACTTAATAGCAATCGCAATCCTCATCTGAGTCAGAACGAGGTTGAGCACTATCTACGTGAATACCTGAATGTCAGCACCATCATCTGGTTACCTGAAGGTTTGTATAACGACGAAACCGATGGTCATATTGATAATTTCTGCTGCTTCGTACGCCCTGGCGAAGTGGTTTTGGCTTGGACAGATGATGCTGATGATCCTAATTATCAACGCTGCCGTGCGGCTTTAGAGGTGCTAACCCAGGCAAAAGATGCACAGGGCCGTTCCTTGACAGTGCATAAAATGCCACTGCCCAGCCCTATTTATGCCACTGAACAAGAATGCGCAGGCGTCGATATCGTAGCAGGCTCACAACCGCGCACCCCCGACATTCGTCTAGCCGGATCATATATAAACTTTTTAATCATCAATTGCGCTATTATTGCACCGAGTTTTGATGACCCCATGGATGCCGTTGCCAAAAAAATACTGCGAGAAATATTTCCTGATCGCGATATTGTCATGGTGCCAGGACGAGAAATTTTACTTGGCGGTGGGAACATTCACTGCATTACCCAGCAGCAACCTAAATAACATAGGACTATGTTGCTAATAAGGAGAGAGCCTGATGAAGAACCTGATGATTGGCAGCCTAGCTGCACTATTTTTAACCGCCAGCCTCAGCGCTAGCGCTCAAGTTGATCCAGAAGATCAAATCCACTACCGCAAAGCCGGCTACAGCTTTATGAGCTGGAACATGGGCAAGATCAAAGCAATGGCGATTGATGAAAGCGTGGCTTGGGATCCTGCTCAAGTACAAGCAGCTGCTAACAGCATCGCGGCAACTGCAAACTCAGGTATGGGCGCGTTGTTTGGCCCTGGCACTGAAAAAAGCATTGGCGACACGAAAACCCGCGTCAAGCCTGAAATGTTTACTGACCGTGAAGGTGTGACTAAAGTTGGCATGGCTTTCAATAAAGCCGCTAACGAACTCGCAGCTGCTGCCGCGACTGGCGATAAAGCGACTGTTGCTAAAGCATTCGCGGCAACTGGCGATAGCTGTAAAGGTTGCCACGACAAATACCGCAACGATTAAGTTTTGCAACTTACTCGATGTGTTATGCAAAAAAGGTCGCCAATTGGCGACCTTTTTTATGCAACTTGAATACTCAGCTTTACCAAGCTGGAGCAACTGCTGGTGCTGGCGGCGGCGCACTTTGCCATTCACCTGAAGCCAAATACACGGCACCGCAAGCAATCAGCAAAGCACAGATAAAGGCTCGCCAATGACCACCTTGAGCTGCTTTTTGTTCAGGATACTGTTGCTCGGTTTGCCCAGTAATCATTGATTTAACTAAGTTATGCTTTTTGAGCACTGCGTGAAGAACAATAGCCAACACATGCACAACGATTAAACCAATAATAATCCACATACCCAATTTATGCAGGCGGGTTAAATCACTGCTTAAACTACTACTGACTAATTTGTATAGGGGTCCAGTAAAGGCTATATCGTCATTGGTAAATAAACCGCTTACCGCTTGCCAGCTAAGCATACCCAGCATGGCAAAAACCGACAAAACACCTAACGGATTATGCCCAAGCTGCCGCCATTCGCCACGCAAATATTGCGGTAACGCCAGCAACGAGCAAAGCAACGTCGATAAACGCGCATAGGTCGAACCAAGTAACAGCCAAGCCACACGAAAGCTTAACAGACCGAGAATGCTGAGCCCTGCTCGAGCATGCCAATCAATCCAACCACCCCCAAGCCAGCCAGTGAATAACGCTGTACATACACTCAACACCAATAACCAATGGAATACTCTTAAAGGAGCATCCCATACGCGCAATTGTTTACTCATCTGCTTGCTCTCTTAACGCATTTGTCGCCCTGGGTTCTCATCACTTATCTCCAAAGATAGACCAGATGGCATACTGCTAAAGCTATCACCGCCAGACTCTGAGCCAAGCTTAATCATCAGACGTAAATCGTTCGCCGAGTCAGCATGTGCAAGAGCATCTTCATAGGTGATTTCACCTTGTGAATAAAGATCATACAACGCTTGATCAAAGGTTTGCATACCGAGCTCAGTAGAGCGCTTCATCAAAGGCTTTAATTCGTGAACTTCGCCTTTCCGAATTAAGTCCGCAGCTAGCGGCGTATTAATCAAAACCTCAATTACTGCACGACGACCTTTACCGTCAGGTGTAGGCACCAATTGTTGGGCAACAATAGCGCGTAAGTTCAGCGACAAATCCATCCACACCTGCTGCTGACGATCTGCTGGGAAGAAGTTAATAATTCGATCCAAGGCTTGGTTAGCGTTGTTGGCGTGCAAGGTTGCCAGACACAAGTGTCCGGTTTCCGCAAAGGTCACCGCATAATCCATGGTTTCGCGAGTACGCACTTCACCAATCAAAATCACATCCGGTGCTTGTCGCAGCGTGTTTTTCAATGCCACTTCAAACGACTCAGTATCAATACCCACTTCACGCTGAGTAACGATGCAATTGTTATGCTGGTGAATAAATTCAATCGGATCTTCAATCGAAATAATATGCCCAGAGCTGTGCTTATTTCGGTGGCCAATCATGGCCGCCAACGAAGTTGATTTACCCGTACCGGTTGCTCCCACAAACAGCACCAAACCACGCTTGGTCATGGCTATTTTTTTCAAAATCTCAGGTAGTTTTAAATCATCTAAGCTTGGGATATTGGTTTCAATCCGGCGCAGCACCATGCCAATCAGGTTACGCTGATAAAATGCACTGACTCGAAAACGGCCAATACCACGCGCACTGATCGCAAAGTTGCACTCAAGGTTTTCAGCGAAGTCACGACGCTGTTGTTCGTTCATCACGCCCAATACCGTTTCACGGGTCATTTCCGGCGATAACGGGGTTTTTGTGACCGGCATAATCTTGCCGTTAATTTTCATTGAGGGGGCCACACCTGTTGTAATAAACAAGTCAGAGCCACCCTTTTCAACCATTAAGCGTAAAAGCTTTTCAAATTCCATTACATATCCTATTTCACCGCAAGGGTGAGCTTAAAGCTTAAAAATTCTCTGGCGTTTTGGCTTTTTCACGCGCACTGTCACGGCTGATTAAGCCTTTCGCAAGCAGGCCTTTTAAGCAACTGTCTAACGTCTGCATGCCTAATGAGCCACCGGTTTGAATCGCCGAATACATTTGCGCAACCTTATCTTCACGAATCAGGTTACGAATCGCCGGCGTACCGAGCATGATTTCATGCGCAGCCACACGGCCACCACCAATTTTCTTTAACAGTGTTTGCGAGATTACCGCTTGTAACGACTCAGACAACATCGAACGCACCATGGATTTTTCTTCACCGGGGAATACGTCAACCACACGGTCAATCGTTTTGGCTGCGGACGTGGTGTGCAAGGTGCCAAACACTAAGTGGCCGGTTTCTGCAGCAGTCAATGCTAAGCGTATGGTTTCTAAGTCACGTAACTCACCAACCAGAATAATATCCGGGTCTTCACGCAAAGCAGAACGCAGAGCCTCGTTAAAACCATGGGTATCACGATGCACTTCTCGCTGGTTAATCAAGCATTTTTTCGATTCATGAACAAACTCAATTGGGTCTTCCACAGTCAAAATATGCTGGTACTTGGTGCTGTTTAAATAATCCATCATTGCGGCCAGCGTGGTTGACTTACCCGAACCGGTAGGTCCAGTGACTAACACTAAGCCGCGTGGTACATCGGCAATACTGCGAAAGACTTCGCCCAAACCAAGGTCTTCCATCGACAGAACTTTGGAAGGGATGGTACGAAACACCGCTGCAGCACCACGATTTTGATTGAATGCGTTCACCCGGAAACGGGCAACACCTGGCACTTCAAAGGAGAAGTCGGTCTCTAAAAACTCTTCGTAATCTTTACGCTGTTTATCATTCATGATGTCATAAATGAGCGCATGAACTTGCTTGTGTTCCATGGCGGGTAAGTTTATTCGACGCACATCGCCATCGACTCGTATCATTGGCGGCAGGCCTGATGATAAGTGCAAATCCGATGCACCTTGTTTTGCACTAAAAGCCAGCAGTTCTGTAATATCCATGAAAGTCCTCAATCACAAGCAAGCAGTTAAAATACCGTTTGATTATTGTACGATGCCATTGACCATAAATAATATCTACGATAGCAGAGAATAATATAAAGGCTGCGATTGCTAAGCCGCATACCCAAGGGGCTTAGGGTATGAATTCATTATCCCTATCTTTAATAATAACTTCAGAGCCTACCGCAGATGACTCAGAACAAAAGCGACCTTTTGCGCAAATTCGCGAATTGCAGCACAATCTGCAGCGGTCTTTAGTAATGTCACGCCATACCAATGCCTTGGGTGGACAATTTACCCCAAGACTATTAGAGGAGTTTTACCTTTGAATGATACCCAAATCACCTTTATTGGCGCGGGCAATATGGCCGCCAGCCTAATCGGCGGCTTACGCAAACAAGGTATCGCGGCCGAACACATTCGTGCCAGCGATCCAGGCGCAACACAGTTGCAAGCCATACAACAAGCTTTTGCCATTAGCACTTATAGCGATAACAGCCTGGCGATTGCCAATGCTGACGTAATCGTCTTGGCCGTAAAACCCCAAGTGATGCGCACTGTTTGTGAACAACTGGCTCCGCATTTAACTGCTAGCCAGTTAATCATCTCAATTGCCGCTGGCATTACTAGCGCCAGCTTAAGACAATGGCTCGGTGAGCGCGCGATTGTACGCTGCATGCCCAACACTCCAGCGTTAATCCAGCAAGGGGTTAGCGGCTTATATGCTAACGCGCAAGTCAGCGCAGAGCAGCGCCAGCAAGCCCAACACTTACTCTCTGCAGTCGGTTTAGCGCTATGGCTAGATGAAGAATCATTAATCGACGCAGTAACAGCCGTTTCAGGCAGTGGCCCTGCGTATTTTTTCTTACTGATTGAGGCCATGACCGAGGCCGGAATCAAACTAGGCTTGCCTGCGCAAACCTCGGCACAATTAGCCAAATACACAGCCCAAGGCGCCGCCAATATGGCCTGCCAAAGCTCGCACGATGCAGCACAATTACGCCAACAAGTGACCTCACCAAACGGCACGACTGAAGCGGCAATTCAGGCCTTCCTAAACGGTGGTTTTATGCAGCTAGTCGATACAGCTGTGCAAAGTGCGGCATCACGCTCACAAGAACTCGCTCAACAACTGAGTAACTAAGAGGACTTTATGTCAGGACTCACCGAAGCATTCATCTACATCATCCAAACTTTAGGCCAGCTGTATCTATTGATTGCTCTGCTGCGCTTTATCTTACAGTTGGTACGCGCCGACTTTTACAACCCGCTCTGCCAGTTCACCGTTAAAGCAACACAGCCCTTGCTCGCACCTTTACGCCGCATCATTCCTAGCGTCGCGGGCATTGATCTAGCCGGATTAGTATTAGTGCTGGCCTTACAGTTTCTGCTGATTGTTGTATTGCTAAGTTTGACAGGTTTTCCTGTTGTGCAACTGCTGCCACAAATACTGCTATGGACACTGATTATTGTCGCAGGGCTCGTGCTGAAGATTTTCTTCTTTGCGCTGATTGTCAGCGTGATTTTATCTTGGATTGCACCTGGTAGTCACAACCCTGGCGCACAACTGACGCAGCAAATCTGCGAACCGTTGCTTGCTCCTATCCGCAACCTGCTACCCAATTTAGGTGGTTTAGACATCTCACCGATTTTTGCCTTCATCACTATCAATCTACTGGAACGCTTGGTGATTGATAATTTAGCTATGAGCACTGGCTTGGTCGGCCCACTACGCGCTTTAATCAGTCCATTTCTATGACCGCACATGCGCGCTGGGAGGCCAATAACATAGTCTTATTCTGTCATTTGCAGCCTGGTGCGAAACGCAGTGAATTTGCCGGTCTGCATGGTGAGCGTATCAAAATACGCTTACATGCACCGCCGGTGGATGGAAAAGCCAATAGCCAGTTGATTGCGTTTTTAAGCACAGCCTTTGCTGTACCCAAAAACGCTGTACAGATTGAAAGCGGCGAACTGAGTCGACAAAAACGCGTACGTATTCAAGAGCCAAAGAAAATCCCGGACTTAGCCGAGTTCGCTCACCTGCACGGAAAACATTAATCCTGTGATGCAGTTTGCTATGCAACAAGCTTGATCACGACATACTAATCGCAGTTTTAACTGTAACTTAAGCCTGTTATGCCTTAACTAGGGGTGTCCGATGAGCATGCAACGCCTGCACCAACACATTGATGAGTACGTGCTATGGAAGCGTGAGCTGATTCGAGAAATTATGCGTTACCACAGTTGGTTGACTAAAAACCGCTTGGACTCTCCTGCGTTAATCACTCAGCTCGAACATTATATTAAGTCTTTACGTGCTGACCAGATCACTTTGGCCTTTATTGGCGAGTACTCGCGCGGCAAAACCGAGCTGATTAATAGCTTATTTTTCTCTAACTTTGGTCAACGTTTATTGCCTTCGCGCGCAGGGCGTACCACCATGTGCCCAACCGAAGTTTTCTTTGATAGCCAGCAAGCCCCAGCTACGCTGCGCTTACTGCCTATAGAAACACGCAACTTGGAAAACAGCTTAACCGATCTCAAAAAACAGTCGCAACACTGGCTCGAGATTGCTCTAGATCAAACCGATGCCGACAGCTTAATTAGTGCGTTTGCCCATGTTGCGCAAAACAAAAGCGTCGCCATTGAAGAAGCCATCGCTTTAGGATTTTTACCAGAAGCACTGGAAGCAGCCGAGCAAGCGGATCATGTTTTAGTCCCAGCTTGGCGCCATGCCCTGATCAATATTGACCACCCCTTGTTGCGTCAAGGCTTGCGCATTATCGACACACCAGGACTCAATGCATTAGGCAGCGAGCCTGAGCTCACGTTATCGTTATTACCCAGCGCCCAAGCTGTATTGTTTTTGCTGTCTGCCGACACAGGGGTGACAGCCAGTGATATGGCAACTTGGCAACAATACGTCAGCTCCCAGCAATCAGCACAACACTCCATTCAATTTGCTGTGCTCAATAAAATAGATGTGCTGTGGGATACCCTGAATCATGACATCTTTGCTGAGCACAGCATTCAAACTATTCAAGCGCAGACCGCTCAACAGTTGGGTTTGCCTGTCACTCATGTTTTGCCAGTCTCTGCAAAGAGCGCATTACAAGCTAAAGTAACTAACAATCACGAGCTATTAGCGCGCAGCCGCATTGATACGCTAGAAAATTTTCTCTGTGAACATGTTATCGCGCAAAAAGAGCATTTCATTGAGCGCAGCGTGGTGCAACCACTACTCACCCTACTCAACTCAAACCAGCAGCTGATGAGTCAACGCTTGCAATCAATGCAGGCTGAACAAAAACAACTTAATCAACAACAACACAGTAGTTCACACGTGTTGCGCAGTGTACTTGAACAAGCAAAAGCTGAGCATCAAACCTATCACCGTCGCTTACTTAATCTAAAAACCAATCAGCGTTTACTGCATCGGCAAGGCGAGATCCTCTGCACTTACGTTAATCCTGAACAATTGCAGGAAAACATCTCTAAAGTGCAGAACAAATTAATCAATAGTTGGACAACATTTGGCATTAACCGCGCCATCGCTGATTTTTTTGCAACTTTAGAAAACAACCTCCACGCCTTTGAAATCGAAGCACAGATGGCTAATAAGATGGTTCGCGCTATTTACCTACGCCATAGTGCAGAAAACCCTATGTTTGCAGTAGAAGCTAGCATATTACCCATTCAGCGTTATCGTCGTGAACAAGACGGCCTACAGTGCAAAGCAGATCAATTCCGTCTTAATTTAAAAACCCTACTGACTGAGCAAAAACAACTTAGCCGCCGTTTCCTTGCCACGCTGGCGCAAGAAGCGATCAGTCTGCAAGAGCGCTTACGTCATGACACCTTACTCTGGACTAACGAAGCACTAACACCACTTATTCAGCATAATCTGGAGCAAAAACAGCTTCTAGAAAACCACATATTGCGCCTCAGAACTCTCACCCAATCTGCACATAGCAGCCTGCAGCGTAACCAACTACTGAGCCAGTCCAGCAACGAACTCAACACACAACTGGCGCAAGCCAGCGACATTTTGCGCGCGATGCGTCGACCCGCACCACAACGCCGTCAAGCCAAAGTTGTACAACTGGCAACAACCCTCAGCGTAGTGAATAGTAAAGATTAAATCGTTGAATCTCGCTTACGACTTGCCGCAACTGGCTAGGCTCTTTAGACTGCATCTCTTCCTTTAGAGAGAGATGCCGTGTCTTCTGTATTCCCTGCAGATTCAGTCGGTTTAGTCAGTCCTAAGGTGGCTCATTTTGATGAGCCATTAAGCTTAGCCTGCGGCCGCACGCTGAATAATTACGAACTGATTTATGAAACCTATGGCGAACTTAACGCCACGGCCAGCAATGCAGTATTAATCTGCCATGCCTTATCAGGCACGCATCACGCTGCTGGTTATCATCATGCCGATGATCGTAAGCCAGGCTGGTGGGATACCTGTATTGGTCCAGGCAAACCCATTGATACCAATAAGTTTTTTGTCGTCAGTTTAAATAATCTTGGCGGCTGTCATGGTTCTACCGGCCCAAGCAGCCGTAACCCGGCTACGGGACGCACTTACGGTGCAGACTTTCCTGTGGTGACTGTTGAAGACTGGGTGCACAGTCAAGCACGCTTAGCTGATCGCTTAGGCATCCAGCAATGGGCTGCTGTGGTCGGTGGCAGCTTGGGTGGCATGCAAGCCTTGCAGTGGACCATCAGCTACCCAGAACGTGTCCGTCATTGTGTATCAATTGCTGCGGCACCTCGCTTGTCCGCACAGAACATCGCATTTAACGAAGTTGCGCGCCAAGCGATTTTGACTGACCCAGAATTCCATGCTGGACATTTTGTGGAAGAAGGCCAGATACCCAAACGCGGCTTGATGCTAGCGCGCATGGTCGGGCACATCACTTATTTGTCTGACGATGCCATGGGACAGAAATTTGGTCGCGAACTAAAAACAGACCACCTTAACTACGATTTTCACAGCGTTGAGTTCCAAGTCGAAAGTTATTTACGTTACCAAGGTGAAGAGTTTTCTACGCGATTTGATGCCAACACTTACTTGTTGATGACCAAAGCGCTCGATTACTTTGATCCAGCTGCCGCCCATGGCGGTGATTTAGCACGCACCTTTAGCGAGGCGCAAGCTAGCTTTTATTTAATCTCATTCACCACCGACTGGCGCTTCTCTCCAGCGCGCTCACGCGAGATTGCTGATGCGTTGATGGATGCGAAAAAGAACGTGTCGTACTTAGAGATTGATGCCCCGCAAGGTCATGATGCATTTCTCATACCGATTCCACGCTACTTGCAAGCTTTTGGCGGTTACATGAACCGCATTAGCGTTTGAGGCAAAAATGAGAGCAGATTTAGAAATTATCCAAGAGTGGATCCCTGCCAATAGCCGTGTGCTTGATTTAGGTTGTGGCGACGGTGAGCTCTTGTCTTGGCTACAAAAGAATAAAAATGTCACCGGCTACGGCTTAGAAATTGATCCTGACAACATTGCTGCCTGCATCGACAAAGGCGTTAACGTCATCGAGCAAAACCTTGATTTAGGTTTAGGCAACTTTGCCAGCAACAGCTTTGATGTCGTGGTGATGACTCAAGCTCTACAGGCCGTGCATTATCCCGATAAAATCCTGCAAGAAATGCTGCGCGTGGGTCGCACCTGCATCATCACTTTTCCGAACTTCGGCCATTGGCGCTGTCGCTGGTATTTAGCCCATAAAGGTCGCATGCCAGTCTCGGATTTTTTACCCTACACGTGGTACAACACACCTAACATTCACTTTTGTACCTTTGCTGACTTCGAGGCTTTATGCCGTGATATGCAAATGACCGTACTTGATCGCCTCGCGGTAGACCGCCTGCATCGCCACAACTTTGGCAGCCGCAACTGGCCCAACTTGTTTGGTGAAATTGGTATTTATCGTGTGACAGGTGCCAATGCCCGTTAACTTTAGGAGTTACCACTATGCGTTATTTACTGGCTCTAAGTTTAAGCTTTTTTATGGTCTTTACTGTACACGCCGAGGTTGTGCGTAAACAAAGCTTTGGCGCTTTAGATGTGCATTACAATATTTTCAGCTCAACCTTTTTACAACCTGAGACTGCAAAAGCTGTGGGATTAAACCGCAGTAAAAACCAAGCAGTATTGAATGTATCAATGGTCAAAGATGCTAAAGGTCAAAAAGGCGCCGTCACAGGCCACTTCAAAAACCTACTCAGCCAAATTGAAACATTGACCTTCACCGAAGTCGACGAGGGTGATGCGGTATATTATTTGGCCCAATTTGCTATTACTGGCCAAGAAATCTTGCGCTTTGAGTTGCAAGTGACTGACAGCGAAGGCAAAACCCATCTATTAAAGTTTACTCAAGAAGTGTTTCCTGACCTATGAAAGAGCTCGTCCTCGCCAGTCATAACGCAGGTAAGCTGCGCGAACTGCAAGCCTTATTAGGTGATAGCGTGGTGATTCGCTCAATTAGCGAATTTACTGATATTGAGCCAGAAGAAACAGGCTTAAGCTTTATTGAAAACGCCATCTTAAAAGCCCGCAACGCTTGTCAAGTGTCAGGCTTACCGGCGCTGGCCGATGACTCAGGCTTAACTGTTGATTACTTACAGGGCGCGCCAGGTATTTACTCGGCGCGCTACAGCGCAACAGGTGGAGATGCAGGCAATAATCAAAAGCTACTAAGTGCCCTACAAGGTGTGCCGGATCAGCAGCGCGGCGCTCAGTTTATCTGCGTATTAGCTCTGTTACAGCATGCCAATGACCCGCTACCGATTATCTGCCAAGGTCGCTGGCAGGGTCGTATATTGCACGCTGCGCAAGGCGAGCACGGCTTTGGTTACGACCCTTTATTCTATGTTGCCGAGCAACAATGCAGCAGCGCCGAGTTACCAAGCACACTGAAAAACCAACTCAGTCATCGTGCGCAAGCAATGCAGCTACTCAAGCAACAGCTGTCATTATGAGTTTGATTGCCTCAGATTTAAGCGTACAACACCCGCTCGAAAATGGTTTTAAGCTACCACCGCTAGCCTTGTACGTGCATATTCCTTGGTGCATTCGCAAATGCCCCTACTGCGATTTCAACTCACATGCGGCCACCCCTGAACTCCCTGAGCAAGACTACGTTGCAGCGCTACTCGCTGATTTAGACTTGGATTTAGTGCATGTGCATGGCCGCCAACTGGAGTCGATTTTCTTTGGCGGCGGCACGCCCAGCTTGTTTTCCGCGCAGGCTTTGCAAATCCTGTTATTGGGCATTGAACAACGCATCCGCTTTAGTCCAACCATTGAAATCACTCTGGAAGCGAACCCTGGCACCTTTGAGCAGGAAAAGTTTGCTGCTTACCGCAAGCTCGGTATTAATCGCCTCTCAATTGGTATCCAGAGTTTTCAAGACAGTAAATTACAAGCCTTGGGTCGCGTACACTCAGCCGCAGAAGCCTCTCGTGCGGTAGAGATGGCACGCCAAGCCGGCTTTGATAATTTCAACCTGGACTTAATGCATGGCTTGCCGGATCAATCAGCCGAGGAAGCCTTAAGCGACTTACAAATCGCGATTGATCTAGCACCAACCCACCTATCTTGGTATCAACTGACCATGGAACCCAATACAGTCTTTTGGAGCAAGCCGCCGCTGCTGCCTGAAGATGATGTGCTTTGGGATATTCAAGAAGCAGGTCAAGCCTTACTGGCGCAGCATGGTTTTCATCAATATGAAGTCTCCGCCTATGCTCGTGAAAAAGCGATAGCGCAGCATAATCTTAACTATTGGTCCTTCGGTGATTTTATTGGCATTGGCGCGGGGGCTCATGGCAAAGTCAGCGACCCACAGGGGCGTATTCAGCGCACGTGGAAAACCCGTCAACCGAGCGACTACCTAAATTCTGAGAAACCCTTCTTAGCAGGCAACTCTACACTGGCCGCAGCAGACCTGCCATTTGAGTTCTTAATGAATGCCTTACGTCTGACTGACGGCGTCGCCCTCACCCTCTTTAGTGAGCGTACAGGCTTACCCGTGACTGTGTTGCAGTCAGGTCTAAACGAAGCGCGTCAACGGGGTTTACTCAGCACTGATCCCAAGCTTTTAGTAGCCAGTGCACAAGGGCAGTTATTTCTTAATGATTTATTACAAATTTTTCTGACGCCTGAGCGTTAAACCATAAGACAGATAGAGGACTTATATGGACATATTGATCGATTTAATTGTAGCGCTATCAAAATGGACACGCCTGCACCTTAGTGACATCTCCCTTGGCATCATGGCAACTGCTTTAGTGCTCTTTGGCCCCGCAATTAATGCTTGGGTGCGTCGCTCCATTGGTCATTTAAACTTTGCCATCCGCACTCTTATTTTTGTCTTAGTCTGCGCAGTGGGTTACGGCTTAAGCATTATCTACATCACACCGTTATTGACTAGCGCACTCGCGCACCTTAACAACTACACACTTTCGCCAGTTTTGCTGATGTCTTTTATTCTGATCGGAATTTTAGCGGATAGAAACTAAAAAGCCGCCATAACAAGTATGGCGGCTTTTGTTTGACTCAAGAGTCTCTAGTTACCTTCACGACGCAATGCTTGCGGAGTGAAGTCACGTGGATGCAATGTTGCATTAAAGTCATACATTGGTTCGTTGTTGTCTAAACCATCTACAAAGTAACGACTGTTTTTAAAGTCATAGATGGTCTCTAGCGTACTTAAGAACGATAAAATATCGTAATAGTTAATTGGATGACTTTCTTGCAGACCGATCAGCTCGCCTTTTTTATCATACAAATCAACTGCTAGGATTTGCCAGCTGTCTTCATCGATGTAAAAACGTCTTTTCGCATAAGGATGACTATAACCAACGCGCAAATTGGCTTCAACTACCCACACCCGATGTAATTCATAACGCAGCAACTCTGGGTTAATCGTTTTATTTTGTAAAATCGTTTCGTAAGGAATGCCTTTTTGATGCACTTCATAACTGTTGTATGGCACTAGCATTTCCTGCTTGCCAGACAAGGTCCAGTCGTAACGATCAGGCGCACCATTATAAGCATCGACTACGTCAGCAGTCGCCATACCACTGGTATCCGGCTGCAATGATTCGTAAGCGAGCATTGGCAAACGACGCACACGGCGCTCACCACGGCTGAAGCGCCACGCTTTACGAATAGCTAAAACCTGATCGAGGGTTTCTTGTACAACCAAAGCTGAGCCAGACAAACTAGACGGCGCAACTACGCGGTACTTGTAATAGAACAAGGTATTGTCTAACTCTTTCTCTGTCATACCTTCACGGCCATACACAAAAAACAAGTCACGCTCACGCTTAACCAGGCTGTAGTTACCACTGCTCAGCACCGCAGCATGATTCACTACTGAGTGCATTTGCTCGCCACGGTAACGCATGATGTGGTTCCAAATCGCTTCAACACCACTTTGCGGCAATGGAAATGGAATACCTGCAACCGCACCTTGCACACCATTACCACCAGAGATTGATTCAGCATGCTCAGCATTCATTCGTGTTGCTTCGTAGATGCGCTCAGGCGCTGAAGCACTACGACGCGTCGGGAATACACGTAAAAAATAATTCGGATTAGACTCAATAAGAGTCTGTGTACCTACTGGCAACTGTGCACGGTACTGATCAAGATTCTGCTGGTTAACAGTGAATAAC
Source organism: Denitrificimonas caeni DSM 24390 (assembly GCF_000421765.1). Lineage (GTDB taxonomy): Bacteria > Pseudomonadota > Gammaproteobacteria > Pseudomonadales > Pseudomonadaceae > Denitrificimonas > Denitrificimonas caeni. The sequence goes on from NZ_ATXQ01000003.1 coordinate 95,029, forward strand.
GGCTTATCAGCTGCATAGGGATCTAAATGATGCATGCCTGACTGATAGCCGGCAGGTGGCGTAGTAATGCCGCCCCTCCACTCTGGAATGGTGCCTGCAGTATTGCCCGCACGTTCAGCACCTAAAGGTGTCAGATCTTGCCCTAAGCGCGCAGCCTGCACAGAGTCAACTTTCGCGTAAGCGTTTAGAGCTAATGCGCTAAGCATTAAGAGCGTGAGCCGTTTAATCATAAAACTCTCCATTTGGAATATGCAGATCTACACACCAAGTTCACAGCGTAGGAGCTTAGGCTTGCCTATCTCAGCAATTTTAAGCAACTAGCACTACAAGCAATAACTATAATTGTAGTTTTCATCCTACTTGCATGCACGCAAAAAGACCATAACAATTATTTAAGAACTCAGCGTTATATTAATCATCTACGCGGATAAACTTTAAATCCCAAACACCATGCCCTAATCGTTCTCCACGACGCTCAAACTTGGTGACTGGCCGCTCTTCTGGTCGCGCCACCCAAGTCTGATCCTCGGACAAGTTCTGTAAGCCCGGTGCAACATTTAACACCTCCAACATATGCTCAGCATACTGCTCCCAGTCGGTCGCCAAATGAAAGACACCGCCAACCTTTAACTTGCTGCGTACCAACTGAGCAAACTCTGGCTGAACAATACGGCGCTTATGATGGCGACTCTTGTGCCACGGGTCTGGAAAAAACAGCATTAAGCGATCAAGACTGGCATCCGCTACACAGCTTTTCAGCACTTCCAGCGCATCGCAACTGTACACTCGCACATTGCTAATATTCTCAGTTAGCAAACCATTGAGCAACGCACCAACCCCTGGGCGATGCACTTCAATGCCAATAAAGTCTTGTTCTGGAGCGGCTTGCGCCATCTCCAGCAGCGATTGCCCCATCCCAAAGCCGATTTCTAAGGTGCGCGGTGCTTGGCGACCAAATACACTGTCAAAATCTTGCGGACCGTCAGCCAACAATAAGCCAAATTTTGGCCAGCCTTCATCTAAACCACGCTGCTGCCCATCCGTCATACGACCAGCACGCATTACATAGCTTTTAATTTCACGGCGGCGCACAGGCAATGCTTCACCTGTGATCAGATCGTCTGTCATGGGAATCCTATTTAAATATGCACAATGGCACTGCAACCCGCAGCACCATTGACTGAAATATTGTATTTAACCAATCATGCCATCAAGTGGCGAAGAAGCGCTGGCATAAAGTTTTTTCGGCATACGCCCAGCCAAGTAGGCTAAACGACCTGCCTCAATGGCATGACGCATCGCTTGCGCCATTAAAATCGGTTGTTGCGCATTAGCAATGGCACTGTTCATCAAGACTGCAGCACAGCCCATTTCCATCGCAATAGTGGCATCAGAGGCTGTGCCGACACCGGCATCGACCAGCACTGGAATCTTAGCTTCTTCCAAAATAATGCGCAGATTATATGGATTACAAATCCCCAAGCCTGTACCAATCAAACCCGCTAACGGCATCACTGCGATGCAACCAATCGCCTCCAATTCACGCGCAATAATTGGATCATCACTGGTGTAGACCATCACGTCAAAACCTTCATCGACCAACACTTTAGCGGCCTTTAGGGTTTCCACGACATTAGGGAATAAGGTTTTTTGGTCAGCTAGAATTTCCAATTTAACCAGGGTGTGATCACCCAGCAGCTCTCGTGCTAAACGGCAGGTGCGAATGGCTGACTCAGCATCGTAGCAACCTGCTGTATTCGGTAAAATCGTATAGCGATCAGGGCTGATGACGTCCAATAAGTTGGGTTCATCTTTATTCTGGCCAATATTAGTACGGCGCACCGCCACAGTGACAATTTCAGCACCCGAAGCTTCGATCGCTAAACGAGTTTCTTCCATGTCTTTGTATTTACCCGTACCCACGAGCAAACGCGATGAGTAGGTCTTTCCCGCAATAGTAAAGGGGTGGTCTGTACGCGCAAGATTCATCTAGAGTCTCTCTTAGTTAAGTAAAGACGATCAGCTTTGACTAACCGCCGCCAATCGCATGTACGACTTCAAGCGCATCACCATCTTTAAGATGCGTTGTCTCGTACTGGCTGCGTGGCACAATTTCGAAGTTTAACTCGACGGCAACGCGGCGCCCTGCTAACTGCAGATGCTCAAGCAAACCTGCGACACTGAGCGGTCCGCTTAATGCGTAGGTCTCACCATTCAACTGAATATGCATAACACAACCGTGAAATTCCGAAGGACTATTATTTTAACGGGTTCACCCCGCAATAACCAAGTTTTACCCTTTATGCCAAGCAGAGCAAGCCAAACTGACCCAACCCAACACCAGCAAACCACCACCCACAGGCGTAATCAAGCCAGGCTTAAAGGGCGTTAAAACCAGCACATATAAACTGCCTGAAAACAAAACCACGCCTAGAGTGAAAAAAACAGTGGCGAGCAATAACGCCCGCGAAGGACGGCTTTGCGCCAATACCGCAACCAGCAACAAAGCCAAAGCATGAATAAATTGATAATGCACTCCCGTCTGTAAAACAGCTAAGTGCTCGGTACTAAGCGTGCTTTTTAAACCATGCGCAGCAAATGCGCCGAGTAATACTGCTAAACAACCAAAAACTGCTGCGATCAATATCCCATAGCGCACGATCAACACTCCACAAAATTAAAACGCTGGTTATACTGCTGTTTACATATTTGCAGGCTCACATGATGCTACGTAAACTATTTCGTACTCTATTACTCACGCTAATCTGCGCGATGGCGTTAAGTATCTTTCTAGTATTGATCATGCGCTGGGTGAATGTACCCTACAGCGCGCTCATGTTAGAAAGACAACTCGAAGCTCATTTCGCAGGAGAGGATTACAGTGCTAAACGCATCTGGCAACCCTGGAACATCTTACCCGACCATCTAAAAATGGCCGTGATTGCCGCAGAAGACCAACAGTTCTCTAACCATTACGGCTTTGATATCGAAGCTATTCGTGCGGCTTTAGCCTTTAACCAGCAAGGCAACAGTATACGAGGCGCCAGTACAATTTCACAGCAGGTGGCCAAGAACACATTCTTATGGTCCTCGCGTAGCTGGCCGCGCAAAGCACTAGAAGCGTGGTTCACTTTGTGGATTGAGTTGCTATGGAGTAAAGAGCGGATTCTTGAAGTGTATTTAAACAGCGCAGAATGGGGGCCTGGAATTTTTGGAGCGCAGGCAGCGGCGCAATACCATTTCAATACAAGTGCTGCTTACCTAAGCAATCAGCAGGCTTATCTACTCGCTGCAGTCTTGCCAAATCCCTTGCAACGCAGTGCAAGCAAGCCCTCCTCAGCAACCCAGCAACGTGCACGCTGGATCGGTCAGCAAGTACGCCAGCTCGGCGGTAGTCATTATCTCAACAGCCTTAAACCTGTCTATCCTGAATGGTTTCAAAACGCATCAAATAAGTTCGAAACTTGGCTTGAGTTTTAATAACTACCCAGTGGCTCTGCGTATCAAAGCGCTAATCTCGTTAGCTGAAGCTGGCTTACTGTACAAATACCCTTGGCCCTCATCGCAACCCAGTTCGATAATAAAGCGTTCTTGCTCAAGGGTTTCAACTCCTTCTGCAATGACTTGCATACCTAAGCTTTTACTCAGCTGAATAATAGTTTTTACAATAATTGCGTTATCTTCACTATCAAGCATGTCTTGCACAAAGCTTTTATCAATTTTGATTTTATCCAGCGACAGAGTTTTTAAATAACTCAACGATGAGTAACCCGTACCAAAATCATCAATCGCAACCAGCACGCCCATACGACGTAAACCACGTAAATTGCTTGCCGCCGCTTTAATATCTTCCATTAAGCCTGTTTCTGTAATTTCTAACTCTAAACTGCCTGCATCTAAGTTGTAAGTCGTCAGCTTCTCTTGCACGACACGCAGTAAATCAGCATGGTGCAATTGCGCAGCAGACAAATTAACAGCCATCCTTAGCTCTCTGATCCCTTCATCATTCCAAGCTCGTAGCTGCTGACAGGCTTTCTCTAAAACCCACTCACCAATTTCAATAATATTACTGCTTTGCTCTGCCAACGGAATAAACACATCTGGTGGAACCGCCCCCAACTCAGGATGTTGCCAACGTAATAAAGCTTCTACGCCAATAATCCCCTGAGTGCTATAGCTCATTTGTGGCTGATACACCAAATACAATTGATTACTAGCAATTGCATCTTTCAGCTCTTTTTTAAGACGCCTGCGCTTACGCATTTCCATATCAATACTGGCGATAAAAAACTGGTAACGATTACGCGCACCTTTTTTAGCCAACTGCATCGTTTGTTCAGCTTGCTGCAACAAAACCTCAGTATTATCGCCGTCATCAGGATATAAAGTAATGCCGATGGTGACATTTAAGCGCACTGATAAAAACTCGGGGCTGTACGCTTGAGTCATGACTAATGGTTCTTTTAGACTATCAATAATATTTTGTGCTAATGCTGCTGCCTGTTCGGGTTCATCAATACCCGCTTGCACAATAACAAACTGATCTCCCCCTAAACGAGCCAAGCAACCATCATGCCCTATATATTTACGTAAACGCTGAGCCATCCCTTGCAACAGCCAATCGCCCACTTGATAGTTATGCTGTTCGTTAATATTTTTAAAATCATCCAAACCTAAACAAAGCACAGCCACGCCGTGTTGTTTGTCACTAGCATCGTCAATAATTTTATCTAACTGTAACTGCAGCTCTTGGCGGTTGGGTAAACCGGTCAAAAAATCAACTTGGGACATCAATAACAAACTGTCTTCAGCTTCTCTGCGCAAATGAGTATTACGCTCAATGGAGGCTAGCAACTGATTCACTTTGCGCGTCCATACACCCAGCTCATTTTTTTCATGCCCAGACAGCACAGGCAGTTGATATTCTGCTGGCCGATCAGGATTAATCCGTCCTAAATGCCGAATTATTTTAGCCAGAGGGCGAGTCAATAGCGCATGATAAATCAAGTAAAGCACCAGACCGAGAAGCAATGCCCGCAAGATTCCTGATATCAGAATCACTACAGAGTTCTTTAGAAAACGCTCACCATAGCTCGCAGTATCTAAAACGATGCGAAGATCGCCATAGTATTCCTCAGACTCGTTACCACCTACTAAGGCGACCTCATAAGTACGCTCTGGCATAAAAAACAAATCAGTCACACTGCGACAAGAAAGAATACTTAATTCTCGTGAGCCAAACGCCAAATCGGGTTCACCTAGGTGACCTATTACGGCTTCACGAACAGCCTCATGCTGCAGTAAGCCTTCAATAACTTGCTGCCCCACATCTTGATCTAGACTGTAAATTGCTTGCGTTGAAGGGTCTTTAAACATCGATAAAATACGTTTTGCATCACTGTCTATTAGCTGACGCGTAACAAACACATCGTAAGCAATTTGCATAAAGCTTAATGCAACACCGACTAACAGTGCAGCGCCCAGTACCCAGCGCAGCAACTTGAAAGATAAGCTGTGTTTACGTTCTATGCTCAAACCATCTGCCTTTAATTTATTCTTGAGGGCAACCATCTTAAGTTAAGACTATATCTTAATTAGCTGTTCACACGCTCCATAAACCATAAAAAAAAAGCCTTGTCAAAAATCAAATCTGTACAAACAAAAAGCCCCCTATCTTAGCTATCAAGATAGGGGGCTTTTGTGAAGCAATTGCTAAAATTTTAGAAACTTAGCCTGCGAAATTTTTCGCAACGAAGTCCCAGTTAACTAGATTCCAGAACGCTTCAACGTACTTAGGACGCGCATTACGGTAATCAATGTAGTAAGCGTGCTCCCAAACATCACAAGTCAACAATGGCTTATCGTTGCTGGTCAGTGGGCAGCCAGCACCAATGGTGCTTGCTAACGCTAAAGAGCCGTCAGTTTTTTTCACTAACCAAGCCCAACCTGAACCGAATGTACCGATTGCAGTTTTGGTGAACTCTTCTTTAAATGCGTCAAATGAACCAAACTTTGCATTGATTGCATCAGCTAAAGCGCCAGTCGGTGCTCCGCCGGCATTAGCTGCCAAGCAATTCCAGTAAAATGTATGATTCCAAACTTGTGCAGCGTTGTTAAATACGCCGCCGCTTGAAGTTTTAATGATTTCTTCTAAGCTTTTACCTTCAAACTCAGTACCTGGAACCAAGTTATTCAAGTTCACGACATAAGCGTTGTGGTGCTTGCCATGGTGAAAATCTAGGGTTTCTGCAGAGATATGCGGTTCTAGGGCATTTTTTTCGTAAGGAAGTGCAGGTAATTCAAAAGCCATGATTATTCTCCAATTACATCAGACGAGGCACAATCAGCAAGCCTATTAACGGACAGCTGATTCAATTGCCAGCGGTTCCGACTTGCTTTAAGTCATTCATCATAGCATTCAAAGTGCGGCTTATCCACGCAGTATCTATAAGGCTTTAGCCATTGAGCAGTAATTGCAGTGCAACACTAAACATCATCAGCGCCACTAAAAAATCAATCACACGCCAAGTAATAGGCCGCGCCAACCAGGGTGCCAGCTTTGCTGCACCAAGCGCTAAACTAAAAAACCACAACACTGAACTGCTCGCAGCACCAAGCACATAAGCGCCAGGATAATCTTGCTGGGCACCCAAAGAGCCAATCAGCAAAACCGTATCTAAATACACATGTGGGTTAAGCAGGGTCACAGCCAAAGTGGTCATAACTACCGCTTGCAATGACTGAGCAGGTCGTATTGCTGCAACCTCTAATGTGTTTTTACGAAAAGCACGGCGTAGTGCTAACGCACCATAACAAGATAAAAACAGCACACCACCCCAGCGTGCAATCAATAGCAGCACGGGACTGCTGATTAATAGCTGCGCGAGCCCATAAACGCCGCAAGCAACCAGTAGCACATCAAAGAACACACAAACGCCGGCAACCCACAGATGATGTTCGCGGCGTAGCGCTTGCGACAGTACAAATGCATTTTGTGCACCAATAGCCATAATTAGGCCAAGTGCAATAACTAAACCATTACCGTAACTGTGCAGCACGTACTCATCTCCAAGATAATTAAGTATTCGCTGTAGCGATAAAAAAACCGCCGTACGGCGGTTTTTTTAAACAAGCGGGGGAATTACAAGCCAGACATAGACTTGATTGCGCCCAGCAACTCGTCATCGGTGCAATCACTGCAAGTGCCTTTTGGCGGCATTGCATTGATACCGCTGATAGCGGTTTTCAGGATACCATCGAGGCCGCCTTTAGCATCGGCACGGGCTTGCCAATCAGCAGAGTCGCCTGTTTTAGGCGCGTTCATTAATCCTGTGCCATGACAGACTGTGCAATATTTGCTGTAAATTTCATCACCACTACGGCCTGCAGAAGCAGTCGCTGCAGCACCCGCATCAGCAACATCGGCAACATCGGCAACCGCCGCTGGAGCTGGTGCATTCGCACATTCTTGGCCTTGTACACAAACTTCACCAACAGGCTTGATGCGTTGTGCAATATCTTCATCAGTCGTAGCTTGTGCGCTGGCTGCCCATAAGGCTAAAACCGTTGCTTGAGCCAGCAGAATTTTTTTAATCAGGTTCACGGTACACCCTCTATTATCATTACAATTCATTCTCGCATGCGATCTTTAGCGAGCTCAGCACAGTATAACCACTCCCTGCCCTCACGCAAACAGCACAACATGTCGCAGCAAGGTTTTTCTGCATTAATATGGTGAATATTCGCGCACAACGCGCTTTACATTGCACAGCAGTTGATAAGAAATGGTTCCTGCACAGGCGGCAACCTCATCAATCGAGACGCTTTGTCCCCATAACTCAACTGCACTGCCAACGTCCGCATGCGGCAAATCAGTTAGATCGACCGCTAACATATCCATCGACACACGCCCCAGCAACTGGGTTCTACAACCCTCTACCGAGACCGGAGTACCCGTAGGAGCATGTCGCGGGTAGCCATCGGCATAGCCCATCGCAACAATCCCAACTCGAGTCGCACGACTGGTCACACATTGCGCGCCATAGCCAATCGCCTCACCTAGCGGCAATTCTCGCACCGCAATAATTTTTGATTGCAGACTCATCACCGGTAAAAACTGCTGCTCACTGCCAGGCACGGGTTGACTGCCATATAAAATAATTCCAGGCCGCGACCAATCGCTGCGAATATGCGGCCAGGCCACCAATGCTGGAGAATTACAAATGCTAATCGGTGCATCAATACCCGCAGAGGCGTCTTGAAACAACTGATACTGCTCATCAGTACTTGTGCAATCGAGTTCATCAGCGCGTGCAAAATGGCTCATCAAGACGATCGAGGCGACATTGTTACTGTCCTGTAAACGCTGCCAAGCGGCGCGGTACTCATGTGCAAAGAAACCGACGCGGTGCATTCCTGAGTCCATTTTCAACCATACCGTTAGCGGTCGAGTTAAATGAGCTTGCTCGATAATTGCCAACTGCCACTCTGCATGTACCACGCACCACAAATCATTCGCTTCAATCAGCGCCAACTCATCAGCACTAAAAAAACCTTCAAGCAAAACAATCGGCTGCGCAATGCCTGCCATGCGCAATTCAAGCGCTTCCTCTAAGCAGGCCACAGCAAAACCATCAGCCAAATCCACTAATGCCTTAGCACACGCCACTGCACCATGCCCATAGGCATCCGCCTTCACCACAGCCAAGGCTTTATCGGCACTGAGTTGTTTGGCAACTTGATAGTTATGTCGCAATGCTTGCAAATCAATTAACGCGCGCGCTGGACGCATGACCTATTACTCTTCTAAAAAACCATTGACGCAAAACCTCTAGGTTTTGCCCCGCATACCGCTTATTCACGACTTAACAGCAACACCCTGAAACAGATCAAGCGTAACGAAACACATCGAAACCTTCAGTGCTAATTTGCGGCGTTTTTTGACTGATAATATCGGCCAAATAACTCGCAGAACCACAAGACATGGTCCAACCTAAAGTGCCGTGCCCCGTGTTTAAAAATAAATTCCGGTAGGCTGTTTTACCAACGATAGGCGTGCCGTCTGGAGTTGCCGGGCGCAATCCCGTCCAAAATTGTGCCTGACTGAGATCGCCACCTTCGGGATAAAGCAAGTTCGCCACATACTCAAGCGTTTCACGACGACGTGGATTCAGATCAAGATTAAAACCACCAATCTCGGCCATGCCGGCGACACGAATACGTTGATCCAAGCGAGTAATCGCTACTTTGTAGCTTTCATCAAGAATGGTTGATTGCGGCGCCATACTCGGCTCAGTGATCGGCACTGTCAGCGAGTAACCTTTTAAAGGATAGACAGGTATTTTAATCCCCAGCGGCGCCAGCATATTGGTGGAATAACTGCCCATCGCCATCACATAGTAATCGGCGGTTTCCAATTGCCCGTCAATCTGTACACCGGTGATTTGATCGGCACTGCTTTGCAAATGATGAACCGTACTGCCAAAGCGAAACTCAACCCCAAGATCTTGGGCCATACGCGCTAAATTGCGGGTAAACATATTGCAGTCGCCGGTTTGATCATTAGGCAAATGCAAAGCACCCACCAAGGTATCAGCAACGGCCGCCAAAGCAGGTTCTACGCTAGCAATGCCTGCCGACTCCAATAGCAAGTACGGCACGCCACTGCGCTCTAAAACTGCAATGTCTTGCGCAGCGTTATCAAACTGCTGCTGGGTACGAAACAATTGCGTGGTGCCTTTTTGTCGGCCTTCATACTCAACGCCAGTTTCTAGGCGCAACGCATCGAGGCAATCGCGACTATATTCGGCCATGCGTACCATGCGTTCTTTATTTACAGCATAAGGCGCGGCGCGACAATTGCGCAGCATCTGCAACATCCAGTTGTACTGACGGGGATCGGTAGTAAAGCGCAAGGAAAAAGGCGAGTGACGCTGCAGCAACCACTTCACGGCTTTTAGCGGTATACCAGGTGCAGCCCAAGGTGAAGCGATACCAGGAGAAACCTGTCCCGCATTGGCAAAACTGGTCTCTTCAGCCACATTGGGCTGTCGATCAACCACCACCACTTCATAACCTTGTCGCGCTAAATAATAGGCCGTTGTCACCCCTACTACGCCTGCACCTAACACTAGAACCCGCATATTGCCCCCACTGGTGGCTGTTTGATTAGTCTTGGTTAATTGGCAAATAACTCAGCATTACACCGCACTAGCTTTTAACAAAGCAGGTGGCGTAAGTGCCTGCCCATGCCAGCTAAAGGCTGTCGGCCACAACTGCTGAGAAATGTGCGCCTGCTGCCATAACTCTGCAAAGGAAAGCTGCGCCACAGGATGCTGCACCCGTCCGGCCAATAAGGCGAGCGGCCACAGCACAAAAGCATTTTTTAAGATTTCTGCACGCGGCAAGGTGATACTGCCATACACGCCTACTTGCTGACCGTAGAGCAACACATCAATATCCAGCGGCAGACCTTTACGCGGCAACGCATAACGACCATTGAGCGCTTCAATCTGCTTAAGGCGTTGATCCAACTCTTGCAGCGGCATACTGGTTTTAACCTGCACCACCATATTCAAGAAACAATCACTGCGAATACCAACTGGCTCGCTTTCAAACACTGGCGAGCAGTTCAGGTTGCCAAACAACTCATGCAAAGCATCAAGTCCAGCACACAAATGCGTTTCTCGCTCAATATTGCTGCCTAAACCTAAATACACATCGATTAACGGCATCCGCGTTCAATCTCCACGCCAACCCCACGCGCACTGGCGACGGCTCCAGGTTTAGTGATTCTTAAACGCAGCCAAGGAATATTGAAATCAGCCATTAACAAAGCGGCCAAGCGCTCAGCAAAAGTCTCAACCAACTCAAAGTTACTGTTTTGTGCAAAATCATGAATTTTTTCAGACACAGCTGCGTAATCTAACGCTAAATGCAGTGCATCATCTGCAGCACAAGGGCGGTTATCCCAGCCCATTTGCACATCCACCAATAAGTTTTGGCGAATCGTGCGCTCCCAGTCATAGGCACCAATAACAGTGTCCACTTCTAGACTTTCGATAAATACCGTGTCCACTTTGCTCCTGCCTCGTTAGAATCAAGACTCGATTGCCTTGGATCATGCAAATGTTTGAGTTATTACTGGTGTGCGCTTATCTGCTTGGCTCGCTCTCATTTGCCATAATGTTGAGCCGTTATTACGGCAATAGCGACCCGCGCTCGCAAGGTTCTGGTAATCCCGGTGCCACCAATATGCTGCGTGTTGCTGGTAAACGTCTGGCTATTCTGACCCTGCTCGGCGATCTGAGCAAAGGTTTACTGCCAATTTTATTAGCCGGCTACCTAGGTTTCGGGAAACAGCAGCAAGCTTGGATCGGTTTAGCCGCAGTGCTTGGTCATCTTTATCCGCTGTATTTTAATTTTCGCGGAGGCAAAGGCGTTGCCACTACGGCTGGCATGTTGATCGGTTTATATCCACCAGCAGCACTCTTGGCAGTGGCTGTTTGGCTGCTAACCTTTAGCCTTACCCGCATCAGTTCACTGGCCGCATTAGCCAGCGTACCGTTATGTTTGCCGCTCTTGGCTTGGCAGCAACCACACGCCTTACTGCCCGTTAGCGTGCTCAGCTTACTCTTGGTCTGGCGTCACCGCCGCAATCTAAAAGACTTACTAGCGGGTAATGAACGCAGCTTTAAAGATTAGATTATTAGACCAGCGCTGGCAGCTCTTCCATCGGCCAGCGGGCTCGTGCATTGATCGCATCACCTTCTTTTTGCCCAGCCATTAAGCGCTGACAACCGGCATAGGCAATCATTGCGCCATTATCTGTACAAAATTCTGGCCGCGCATAAAACACCTGCCCCTGGCGTTTCGCTAGCATACTTTCCAGCGAGCGACGCAAGGCTTGGTTGGCACTCACCCCACCGGCGATCACTAAAGTTTTTAAATTTTCTTGCTCAAGCGCACGCTGGCATTTAATCGTCAGCGTGGCCACGACTGCAAGCTGAAAGGCATGGGCTAGATCGGCACGGGTTTGCTCGCCGTCATCACCTGCGGCAACGCATTTCTGCCACGCCGTCAGCGTCGCGGTTTTTAAACCACTGAAGCTAAACTGCAACCCTGGTCGATCAGTCATTGGTTTAGGCAAAACAAAACGACCGGCCTGTCCTTGCTCAGCAATACGTGCGATTTCAGGACCACCAGGGTATCTCAGGCCCATTAACTTCGCAGTCTTATCAAACGCCTCACCTGCTGCATCATCAATCGACTCACCGAGCAAACGGTACTGACCAATACCATCGACACGCACCAACTGAGTGTGACCACCTGAGACCAAGAGCGCGACAAAAGGAAATTGTGGAGGATTATCTTCCAGCATTGGTGCCAACAAGTGGCCTTCCATGTGGTGCACGCCAATCGAAGGAATATCCCAAGCAAAGGCTAACGCTTGCGCACAAGATGCCCCTACCAACAAGGCTCCAACCAAGCCTGGGCCTGCTGTATAGGCAATTCCTTCAATGTCGTCTGGCTTGCATTGCGCATCAGCCAGCACCTGTTCAATCAACGGCAACATGCGTTTGATATGATCACGCGAAGCCAATTCAGGCACAACGCCGCCATACAGACGATGTAGCTCAATTTGACTAAATAATGCATCCGCCAAAAGACCGCGCTCACTGTCGTATAAGGCCACGCCTGTTTCATCGCACGATGTTTCTAAACCTAAGACCAGCATTTAATCTGTCCGTCCAACTTTACAATAAAAGAATATGGACGCATCATAAGCGGCTTGGTTGCGATGTTCTATGCTTTTATAGCAACGCCTTTGCTTTTCCTGATAAAAGCAGGTAATATCCGCAACCCTTGAAAACCGATATGTATTTTTGTTGAATACATATCAAACCACCCGGTCATTGATGAAGGTACGAATCGGATGCCAACTGTCAAACTTAAAGACAACGAACCATTTGACGTTGCTCTGCGTCGCTTCAAGCGCTCCTGCGAAAAAGCCGGTGTTCTTGCTGATGTACGCAGTCGCGAATTTTATGAAAAGCCTACTGCTGAGCGTAAGCGTAAAGCCGCAGCTGCAGTAAAGCGTCATGCAAAAAAAGTTCAACGCGAACAACGTCGTCACGAACGCCTGTATTAAGTTCCACAGGTTTAGTGCATAACAAAGCCCGGATTCGTCCGGGTTTTGTCGTTTTACCAGAATAATTCCAACACCCTATTTTTCCCGATGAAATATGCGTTAAATAACACATGGATTCACGGAATCAAGCACACCAGCGTGCACTGCCGCAAGATTGCATAGAAATGCGATAAAACTTGCAGCGCAGTCAACAGTCACATGGATAAGTGCTCTTCAACGCAGTCGCTGGCACACTCTGCCGCCCTGCATGATCACAGTCTTTTTCGAGGCTCCATGGCCGGATTAATTGCGCAAGGCTTTATTGATGACTTACTGAACCGCACCGACATTGTCGAAGTGGTCAGTTCGCGCGTGCAATTAAAAAAGTCCGGCAAGAACTACACCGCTTGCTGCCCTTTTCACCAAGAGAAAACCCCCTCTTTCAGCGTCAACCATGAAAAACAGTTCTATTACTGCTTTGGCTGTGGCGCAGGCGGTAACGCTCTTGGCTTTATCATGGATCACGATCATCTTGATTTTCCTGAAGCCATCGAAGAGCTGGCCAAGCGTGCAGGTGTCGAAGTCGAACGCGAAGCCAGCAACGCTCCACAAAAGCCGCGCCAAGCGGTTGATTCACCACTGTATGCATTACTAACCGCCGCCAGTGATTATTACCGCAGCGCTCTGAAAAGCCATCCGCAACGTGATGCAGCGGTAAGTTACTTAAAAAAACGCGGCGTCTCTGGTGTGATTGCACGCGATTTTGCTTTAGGTTTCGCCCCACCTGGCTGGGACAATCTAAGCAAACACCTAGGCGGCGACAGCATGCAGCAAAAAGCACTGATTGATGCTGGCCTGCTGGTTGAAAATGCTGAAAGCCAGCGTCGTTATGACCGTTTTCGTGATCGGATTATTTTCCCCATCCATGACTCGCGCGGGCGTATTATTGGTTTTGGTGGGCGCGTTTTAGGTGATGACAAACCCAAATATTTGAACTCGCCGGAAACTCCCGTTTTCCACAAAGGCCAAGAACTATACGGCTTATATGAGGCGCGCAAATACAACCGACAACTCAATGAAATTATTGTTGTTGAAGGTTATATGGATGTGATTGCCCTCGCCCAGCAAGGCCTGCGTAACGCTGTTGCAACCTTAGGCACCGCCACCAGCGAAGAACACATCAAGCGTTTATTTCGCGTAGTGCCTTCGATTTTGTTTTGCTTTGACGGCGATAACGCCGGCCGTAAAGCGGCTTGGCGCGCACTGGAAGCGACCCTCAGTAATTTAAAAGACGGCCAGCAAGCGCGCTTCCTGTTTGTACCGGATGGCGAAGATCCTGACAGCTTGATTCGTAGCGAAGGCTTAGAAGCTTTTCAGGCGCGCATGACCCAACAAGCGGTGCCGCTAACCGAATACTTCTTTACTCACTTAGCTGAAGAAGTAAATCTTGAGTCACTGGAAGGCAAAGCGCACATGGCGACCTTAGCAGCGCCGCTGATCGAACGCATTCCTGGTGCAAATTTACGCGCCTTAATGCGTCAAAAGCTTACACAAATGACAGGACTGGCCAACACTCCAAGCGCAGACAGCAATGTGCCGCCCGCTCATGACTGGGCAGCAAGCAGTGACTATGATCGCGAGCCAGCCGACTTTGACTCTTACAACCCATTTCACGCAAACGATTATCCAGAGCCTTCACATCAGGCAACCTCTCAATCGTTTAAGAAAAACAGCCACAGTAAAAACTCGTGGCAACCTAAAAGCGCTCCAGCACGTCAATCAAACCGTGCTAAAGCTGCTGTAGAAACCCCGCACTTGGCCGCTCTGCGCACCTTGTTGCATCATCCACACTTAGCTCTAAAAGTTGACACCGCAAGTAAACTTGCTGCAGAAGATGACCTCTATGCACAATTGCTCGTCTCATTACTCGAAGCCTTACAAAAAAGCCCCAACCTCAGCCCACTACAATTGATTGCACGATGGCATGGCACCGAACAGGGCCTCCTTTTACGTGCGTTGGCTGAAAAAGAATGGCTTATTGATGCTGATAACCTTGAACAGCAATTTTTCGACACCATAACTCGTTTAGCATCGCGTCAACGTGAGCGCTTGATTGAACAATTACTCAACAAGGCTCGCTCTGACCAACTTTCTAGCGAAGAAAAACAACGCTTGCGTGAATTGTTTGAACAGCATAACAATGCACCAAGTACCGCCGAAACTGGCAATTAAGCTATTATATGCAGTATAATATGCCTCTTTCTTGCCGTTCGGCCCAGACCTTTCATGGATAGGGTGATATGTCCGCAAAAGCACAACAATCTCGTTTAAAAGAATTAATCGCCCTCGGCCGCGAGCAGGGATACCTGACTTACGCCGAGGTCAACGACCACCTTCCTGAAGATATTTCTGACCCAGAACAGGTCGAAGATATTATTCGCATGATCAATGACATGGGAATTAATGTCTCCGAAGCAGCCCCAGATGCTGACGCACTGCTATTGGCAGGCTCAGACACTGATGAGTCCGCCGCTGAAGAAGCTGCTGCTGCATTAGCTGCAGTCGAAACTGACATTGGCCGCACCACTGACCCAGTGCGCATGTATATGCGTGAAATGGGTACAGTTGAGCTGTTGACACGTGAAGGCGAAATTGAAATCGCCAAGCGTATCGAAGAAGGTATCCGTGAAGTAATGGGCGCCATTGCTCACTTCCCAGGTACTGTGGCTGACATTCTCACTAGTTTCGATCGTGCTATCACTGACGGCACTCGTTTAACCGACATCTTTAATGGTTACATCGATCCTGATGACGGCATTGCTGAGCAACCTGCCCCGCCTGCAGTAAAAGCTACAGCAGCCGATGCTAAAAAAGCAGCCGATGATGATGACGAAGAAGAAGAAACTGAAGAAGCCGAAGAGGAAGAAGAAGCTGGCGACGGCGGACCTGATCCTGAAGTTGCTAAGCAACGCTTCGGTGCTGTCGCTGAACAGCTGGCTAAAGTCGAAAAGATTTTGCTCAAGCACAAGCGCAATAGCAAACAAGCGATTGCCGCACAGCAAGAATTGGCTGAACTGTTTATGCCAATTAAGCTCGTGCCCAAGCAGTATGATGCACTGGTTCTGCATGTGCGTGATGCATTACAGCGTGTACGTGCACAAGAGCGCGCGATCATGCAACTCTGCGTTCGTGATGCGCGCATGCCTCGTGCTGACTTTTTAAAGCACTTCCCGGGTAATGAAATAAACCTCGAGTGGGCAACCAAACTCAGCGAAGGCAAAGCTCGTTACGCCGCAGCACTTGCGCCATTGGTTGAAGAAATTCAGCGCAATCAGCAGATTTTGATTGATTTAGAAGAATCGACTTCTCTAACCATCGCAGAAATCAAAGACATCAACCGTCGCATGTCGATCGGTGAAGCAAAAGCCGGCCGCGCCAAAAAAGAAATGGTCGAAGCCAACCTGCGCTTAGTGATCTCGATTGCGAAAAAGTACACCAACCGTGGTTTGCAGTTCCTCGACTTAATCCAAGAAGGCAACATTGGTTTGATGAAGGCCGTTGACAAGTTTGAATACCGTCGTGGTTACAAGTTCTCAACCTATGCAACTTGGTGGATTCGTCAGGCGATTACCCGTTCGATTGCTGACCAAGCACGCACCATCCGTATTCCTGTGCACATGATTGAGACCATCAACAAACTCAATCGCATCTCTCGTCAAATGCTCCAAGAGATGGGCCGTGAGCCTACCCCTGAAGAGCTTGGCGAACGCATGGAAATGTCCGAAGATCGCGTGCGCAAGGTACTGAAAATCGCCAAAGAGCCAATCTCTATGGAGACGCCAATTGGTGATGATGAAGACTCGCATTTAGGTGATTTTATCGAAGACTCGACGATGCAGTCGCCAATCGATATCGCCACAGTAGAGAGCCTCAAAGAAGCCACGCGCGACGTACTTGGTGGTCTCACCGAGCGCGAAGCCAAGGTGCTACGTATGCGTTTCGGTATTGATATGAATACTGACCATACTCTTGAAGAAGTCGGCAAACAGTTTGATGTAACCCGTGAGCGGATTCGTCAAATCGAAGCCAAGGCGCTGCGTAAATTGCGCCACCCATCACGCAGTGAGCACTTGCGCTCATTCCTAGATGAGTAAAACCAACAACCCCCCGATAATTCGGGGGTTTTTGTTTGCGTCTTGATAACACATCGGTATAATCAGCCGCTGCAACTGGGGCCCATAGCTCAGTTGGTTAGAGCAGGGGACTCATAATCCCTTGGTCCACGGTTCAAGTCCGTGTGGGCCCACCACCTTCAAAGACTCTGCTCATGCGAGATGTAAGAAAAACTTCTTCTTAACCAGTCGATCCACTTCCAATATTTAAAGCTAGTCTACTTCTGCAATCATCTCCCTATGCTTGGCTCCAGGCAATCCTAAATAATCTACTCATCAGCCCCCGAAAATAAAAACGCTTTTTATGCCTGTTTAATACCCTGAAAGCAAATTAAGCCAACCGTTACATATTCAACAAACAAAATATTGTTTGTACTCTCTGCCGCGCTGTCGGCCGATCAAAAGCTCAAAAGCTTTCTCTTATACTCACATTCAACCCAGCCAATTAAGGTTAACTTAAGGTGTTCAGCCTAAGGTAAAAGCGTAAGCCTCATTGGGGAAACGCCATGAAAAAATCACCGCTAAGCATCGTTCTAGTTGTTACCACACTTATGACAGGCACAGCCTTGGCTGATGACGACTGCAATGATCCAGTCGCCGACTGGCAGTCTAGGGAAACTCTACGCCAGATGCTTGAAGCTAAAGGCTGGACAGTCAACCGCATCAAAGTCGATGAAGGCTGCTATGAAGTCAAAGGCTTAGATCAAAACGGCAATAAAGTCAAAGCCGAGTATTTTCCTGCATCACTGCAGCTGCGCAAATTAGAAACCAAATTCGGCAAAAATGCGCTGGTCCCAGAGCAGATTTATCAACGCAACACGCCACAACACAATAAGCAACGCAACATCGGAGAAAAGCCATGAAAAAGCTCGCTATTATTCTGGGCATGGCAGCGATTATCGCCTTGCCAACCCTCGCTCAAGCTCGCGAAGTAACCTTCACCACACAACTGCAAAACTACCGTGGTGACGGTGCTTATCTCGCACTCTACTTAGTCGATGCCAACGGCACATACCAACGCACACTGTGGGTCGCAGGCAAAAAAGCCAAATACTACAAACACTTACCGGACTGGGCCCGCGGCAGTGGATTGCGCAGCAGTGAATACGATGGCGTAACCGGCGCTAGCGTTATGAGTGGTAAAGCCCTCGATGTCACCCTTGATATTCCCGATGCGCTGATTGATGCCGGCTATGAAGTGCGGGTGGACACGGCAGTTGAGGACATGCGCGATAACCGTGCTGATGCCAGCGCGCCACTCACCAGTGATGGTGTAGGCAAGTCCTTTCCCGGTCGCGGTTATGTGAAATCACTGAGCTACAGCTTTTGATCCTGAAGACTCAAGGAGACGATTGAGATGCTACGCCAACTTCACTCATTACCCGGCCTGATTGCCGCGGTGTTTGCCATAGTGCTGGGTGTTACTGGAGCGATTTTATCGCTTGATCCAGCGCTGGAGCGCGTCAACACGACCGTGCCAGCAGCAGGGACGCTCAGTGTCGCCGAGTTAACAGCGAAGTTGGCGCTGCATTATCCAGACGCTGAACAGATTGTTCGCACCCCTTCAGGCACGCTTGTTGTCTACTTCAGTCGTGACGGACAAGTGGGTATTGATCAAGCAGACCCTCTCACTGGCGCTAGTATTGCACCCTATCAACCTTCAGCATTCTCACGTTGGATAAAAAACCTGCATCGCGCACTGCTGCTTGACACCACAGGCCGGGCGCTTGTAGGGATCACTGCATTATTGATGATTCTCTTAGCGGTTTCTGGAGCAATGCTATTGGCCGCACGGATGGGTGGATGGCGTCAGTTGCTGCAACCGGTGCGCGGCACGCTGAGTCAGCGCCTGCATATCGACTTTGCCCGCGTGGCGATTGTGGGCTTGCTGCTCTCAGCACTGACTGGCGCTTATCTGTCGGCCAGCACTTTCGAGCTGGTCTCCGAAGGTGTCGAGGCCGATCCAGAATTACCGCTAGAGGTTGCCGAAGGTGTGCCTACCGCTATTGAGACATTAGCAGTCTTAAAGGCGACCGACTTTAACGATTTACGTGAACTGGTTTACCCCTACCCTAACGATCCTGCTGGCATGTACTCAATGACCACTGAGCAAGGTGCTGGCTATATCGATCAGGTGAGCGGCGTTTGGCTGTCATATCAGCCCCATGACGCAACACATGCATTCTATGAGTTTATGTATATGCTGCACACAGGTGAAGGGCTGTGGTGGCTGGGGTTGCTGCTAGGACTGTCTGCTCTAAGCGTGCCGCTACTGACGGTTACTGGCACTATCATCTGGTGGAAACGTCAGAGTTCAAAGCCCAAGTTAGCCAACAACAGTAGTGCAGACTCGGCTGACAGCGTGCTTCTCGTCGGTAGCGAAAGCAATACAACCTGGGCCTTTGCTAAAACCTTACACGACGCTTTAGTTCAAGCAGGCCATCGCGTGCATACCGCGCCAATGGATCAACTGGCCAGCCATTATCGTGCGGCACAACGGTTGTTCATTTTAACCGCAACCTACGGTGACGGCGACGCCCCCGCTTCGGCTAAGCACTTTCTAAAACGACTGGAAAAGATTACCCAGCAACCGACCTTTGCCACTGCCATCCTGGGCTTTGGTGAGCGCCAATACCCCAATTTCTGCGGCTTTGCCAAACAGGTTGAAAGCGCATTACACGCCAAAGACTGGCCACAGCTGTTGCCACTCGACACCATCAACCGACAGTCTCCGCAAGAATTCAATCGCTGGGGGCATTCCCTCGGAACAGCGCTGGGTGCAGAGCTAAATCTATTGCATACCCCAGTGCGACCTAAAACCACCACCCTGGAATTGGTTGAGCGTGCAGATTACGGCATTGCCGTGCAAGCGCCAACCGCAGTGCTGCGTTTTAAATTACCTGCAGAACTGCACAGCAGCACAGCACTTAAGCGCTTATGCAAACGCACCGGCATGCCTTATTTTGAGGCGGGTGACCTCGTGGGTATTTTTCCGCCCGACAGCTCAATAGCGCGTTTTTACTCGCTAGCGTCTGCCTCTATCGACGGCACTCTTGAAATCTGCGTACGTCAGCACCTTGGTGGAGTCTGCTCAAACTTTCTTTACACTCTGCCCATTGGCGGCCGCATGGAAGCCTTTATTCAGCCCAATCCAAACTTTCGCCCTGCCACTGGCAAAGCACCTGTCATATTGATCGGCGCAGGCACTGGCATTGGCCCATTGGTCGGCTTTATTCGCCACAATCAAACGCTGCGTCCGATGTACCTGTATTGGGGCGGTCGCTCATCTGAGTCAGACTTCCTCTATGAGCCAGAGCTTAACGCTTATCTCAAGGATCGGCGCTTGACCGAGCTCAACGCCGTGTTCTCCCGTAGCGATGAGCGCGCCTACGTACAAGATAAAGTTGCTCTAGATAGTGAAAAACTGCGCAAATTAATCGAAGGCAATGCGCAGATTCTAGTCTGCGGCGGTCGAGATATGGCCAATAGCGTGTCAACTACTATCAATGCAATCATCTCCCCTTTAGGTATAGACCTCGCCACTCTGAAAGCCCAAGGCCGCTATCTAGAGGATGTGTATTGAGCCTGGATACACTGTTCGCGCCACTCTTAAGTTAAAAAGACACAAAACATGCCCGGAGCTCTATGCCTTGTTACTTTTACAACACTCGCTAGACCAGCGACTTACCCTCTTTCTTCGCTTTACGTATATCAAAGACTAAAGCGCTACACAGCGTTATCAGTACCAAGGTTGATAGCACCGGCCAAATCAGTACATACACAGTCAATCCAAATGTAGTCATCTTAATTTTCCTTAAGCTTTTGCTTCAGCTTCGGCTTCGGCTTCGGCTTCTTTATGGAATTTAATCACTTGTTGATTAATACTATCAAAGTTGAAGTCAGGGGCTTTGCTGCGCAAAGTGATCAAGGTGCAGATAATTGTGCTGGCACCATAAGCCGTTAATGAACTGAGCAATACAGCATACTCACGTAAAAAACCTACCGTAAAGAACACTAAAATGCTGGCGGCCATGACACCGACAATTAAGCCCGCTATTCGGCCAAAGAAGCCAAAGGTCATCAAACCAATCACGACACCACCGCCGACAGCAGCAATAATCTCAAAGAAGACGGCGACTGCACCTTCAATTGGTAACCAACTAAAACGCACGACTAAGAACAAGATGAACGACAGCGCAACCGACAGAGTAAATGCCGCATTAGTTACGCGGTTCCAATACAGACTGGCAATCACAGGAAATACGATCGAACCCCATAACGCACCGACAAAAATCAGCATGGACAAAATATCCAGCTTTAAGCTGGCAAAAACCACGCCCAGTGCAGCAGCGACAACCATGGTCATGCGACCAACCCACAGCATCTTTAGCGGGTCTGGCTTATTCTTGGCTATGTGCTTGCCATAGACATCGGTCATCACAATGGCCGACAGAGCAGATAAGTCAGAGTCGGCAGTGGAAGACAAAGAGCCGATCACCATCACAAACAACATTGCCACCATAAAGGGCGGCAAGTAGGTTGCAGCCATCTGCGGAATCAAGTTATTAAGATCGCCATCAATCGGGGTAACACCAGCCAGTAATGCGAGCAGCCCCAGCATTCCTAAACCAATAACAATCGAACCATAACCAATGGTCGCCGTAATAAAGCTGGATTTAATTAAGTCTTCACGCACAGCAAATAAGCGCTGAGCAATGGTTTGGTTACCGATGGCATAGGCCAATACTGCAACAAAAAACGGTGCGCCCTGCTCTAATATCGCGGTCGTGGAAAAGAAGTCTTGCTGCTCTAAAGTAAGGTTCGCCATGCCTGTTTCAAACAACGTCGGCCCGCCGAGCTGAAAGAAGATCATCGGAATAATAATCACCGCAGCTAAAATCATCGCAACTAACTGGCCAAAATCAGTGAAGACCGATGCTCTAAAACCTGACCATAAGGTATAAGACAAGACCCCGACACCAGCAATCACCACCCCTTGGACAAAACTCAACGGCGAGAGAATACTGACCAGTGCGCCCGCCGCTGTGAAGTTCACCATCAAACTGATCACACTGCCCACCACATTGGAGCCGGCTAAAATCATCTGACTGGAAGTGCCGTGGCGCGCATGCATAATTTCTGCAAGGGTGTGCGCGTCAGGAGCGAGCTTGCGAAAGCGTCGACCAAAAGGATAGATAAAGAGAATCATCAGCGCGCCCCAGAAACCGTAATGAATCGCACCAGAAAGACCGTACTTATAGCCGGAGCTGGCGGCCGCATAAAAGGATGCAGCCCAAATCCAAGTCGCGGTCATGCTGGCTGCCGACATGCCATAGCCTACAGAACCATTGGCTGTCATATAACCATCGGCGTTTTCTTGTTTTTTTCCGATACGCAGGGTCAAGAGAAAGGTTGCACCGTAAAACCCTAGTAGGATCAACAGCGCCGAACTCGTCGTAAACTGAAACATTCTTACTCCTTAATGCCGCCAACGTCACAAGCAGGACGTGTTTTTGTGCACGGCGATGTCGCGCGACTCAACAAGGCCAGCAAGATTGACCCTGAGAGTGCATAAAAAGAATTGCTGCTAAGGCATGCAGAGCGCAGCACTTTAGGTGCTCGCTACAAGTCGCCAAAATGATTGAGGAAGTAAAATCCCGCAGCGATAAGCCGGTCAAATGACCGGAAGAGGCGCAAATACTGCCTGTTTATTGTATTTGCGGCAGCTAGAAACAATAACATCAATCAGACTAATAACAAAATCCTCGTACAGGCAGAGACGCGCAGCTAAACAGTACGGGGCATCCGAGTGTTACTTGCCCGCCCAGACAGGGCGCGTCCAGCGCTCAGAGAGAAGCACCCCAAATAAGGTCAAACCGCCACCCAAGGCATGGTAAAGGGCAAGTTGCTCAGACAGCACTAACGCGGCAATGATGATTGTAAGGATCGGCATCAAATTAAAAAACACTGCCGTGCGACTCGGCCCTAAGGAACGCACCGCACGCATCCACGCCAAAGGCGCTGCGATTGAAGCAAAAACGCAAGCAAATAACACCAGCGGTAGATTTGCACTGTTTAAACCCGTTTTTTCCGAAAAATAGAACAGCGGAAACAATACGACAATCGCCACTAATATCTGTAAATAGAGTAGCTGCAACGCAGGAATTTCCATCTGCCAGTACTTCAACAAAGTGCTGTACAGCGCATAGGCTAGGGTCGCTATCAACATCATCGCATCGCCCATGTTAATGCCTTGTTGCAGGAGACTGGCCAAATTGCCATGACTAACCACCAACAGCACGCCTAAAAACGAACATATTGCGCCAACTATTGCCCCCATGGTTAGGCGTTGCCCTAAAGCAATAATGGCCATACCTAAAGACATCATCGGCATCAGCGATAAAATAATGCCCATATTGGTCGCTGAGGTTTTTGGCGCAGCAAAGTAGGCAAGGCTTTGATAAATCGCCATGCCCAACACACCCAGCACACCTATTTTCAACAGATGTGGACGAATACTGGCCCAGTTGCGGATCACCGAACGCAATATAAACGGCGTAAACAACACCCCAGCAAACAACCAGCGATAAAATCCGACCTCAGCAGGAAAAATCACGCCAACGGTCATTTTATTCACCACGGTATTGGCCGACCAAAACAATACTGCCAGCAATGGGAAAGCGTACTGCACGTTAAGCATCCTTTTAAATGGGTGCGCCATTATCACCCTGTCTGAATAAATGACTATACTGATTTTCAGTCACTCAACCACAGATCGCAGACAACCGATGAGCCAAAGCACAAAAAACTATCTGAGCATCCCAGAGTTTGCTGAACTGCCAGCACCCTTGTTCTTTCGCTACGATGAGTTTGCTGCGCACAGCCATGCCCATCCCCATCGCCATCCTTGGGGTCAACTCAATTACAGTGCGCACGGGGTAATGCAGCTAGAAGTTGCAGGTCAGCGTTTTATCTCGCCACCCAGCTATGGCATTTGGATACCACCACACGCTATACACAGCGCTTATAATCGCCACAGTATCGTGTATCGCTCGGTCTATCTTGATCTAAGCTTGTGCGCTGACTTACCGCAGCAAGCCTGTAGCGTGGTGATGAATGATATTTTAAAAGCCATTCTCAACAACTTCGCTGAGCGTGATGTGCAAATTCCACAGAGTGCGGCTGACCTGCGCTTAGGTGAGGTCCTGGTTGATCAGTTGCACGCTGCAGCGATTGAACACAGCTACCTGCCCTATGCCAGCAGTACGCAAACCTCTTTTGTCGTAGATAGCTTACGTGCCGAACCCGGCAATGCAGACACCCTCGCACAATGGGCTGAACGTGTGTTTGTTAGCGAGCGCACTTTAGCCCGTCAGTTTATCCGTGAAACCGGTATCAGCTTCGGCGAATGGCGCCAGCGTTTACGCTTTTTGGCGGCTATTGAGCAACTGGAGACGCAGCAATCAATTAAAGAAATTGCTTTTTATTTGGGCTACAGCAGCCCTAGTGCTTTTATCAGTATGTTCCAGCGTCATGCGCAGTGCACGCCAGAGCAGTATCGCCGCCAACGTCATAGCGAGCACTAGCCATCCTTATTATTGGCAGCGTCCTGCAGTTCCAAACTACAAAACCTAGCCAATAAAAAACGGCTGGAGCAGCGCGCTACCAGCCGTTTTATTAACATGACCGAGTCCAGTGACCGCAGCGCTTACATGCCTAGCAAGTTTGGTAAGCCCATCGAGATACTCGGCACATAAGTTATCAGTACCAAGAAGCCCAGCAAGATCATCAACCACGGCATTGCCGCTTTAATTACTTCCGACAAGGGCATACCGGTTACTGCGGAGGTGACAAACAAGTTGAGCCCCACCGGCGGTGTGATCAATCCGATCTCCATATTCACCACCATGATGATACCGAGGTGAATTGGATCAATGCCTAACTGCACAGCAATAGGGAAGAGAATCGGCGCCAAAATCAAGATAATGGCCGAAGGTTCCATAAAGGCACCGGCAATCAGCAGAACAATATTGACCACTAGCAGGAACATCCACGGCTGCAGACCTGCTTCCAAGACCATTGCGGTAATTTGTTGCGGTATTTGCTCTGTCGTTAACACGTGCGCAAACAGCATGGCGTTGGCGATAATGAACATCAGCATAATAGTGAGCTTGGCTGACTCCAGAATCACTTTTGGTGCTTCTGTGATGCGCATGTCTTTATAGACAAATAAGGCAATAAAAGCTGAATACACTGCGGCCACTGCCGCCGCCTCTGTGGGGGTAAACATGCCTGAGTAAATACCACCCAAGATGATCACCATCAGCAACAAGCCCCACACCGCTTTACGTGCAGCACTTAACCATTCACGAAAGCTTGCACGTGGCAATGCCGGCAAGTTTTTCTTCACTGCAATGATGTAAATAGCCACCATCAATACCAATCCGAGCAAGATACCTGGCACAACACCGGCCATAAACAAGGTGCCAACCGAGGTTTCCGTCGCGGCGGCATAGACAACCATCACCACCGATGGCGGAATCAAAATACCTAGCGTACCGGCATTGGTGACAATCCCTGCAGCAAAGGCTTGCGGATAACCTGAGCGAACCATACCGGCAATCGCAATCGAGCCAACAGCCGCGACTGTAGCAGGGCTAGAACCTGATAATGCCGCGAACAGCATGCACGCCAATACCGCACCAATCGCCAAGCCACCACGGATATGTCCAACCGAGGCATTAGCAAAGTCAATTAAGCGCCGCGCTACTCCGCCGGTAGTCATAAAAGAGCCGGCCAGTAGGAAGAATGGAATCGCCAGCAAGGTGTAATGCTCACTGGTTTCAAACAACTTAATTGCTAACGAGCGTACCGAGTCAGGGCTGAATAAAATAATGGTCACCGAGCCGGCTAAACCCAGTGATGCGGCAACCGGAACCCCGATAAACATTAAGAGAAACAAAGCTAGAAACAAAAATAGAATAGTCATTATTTAGACTCCTCTGTTTCTGTCAGCTTCATCGCATCAGCAGCTTCATCAGCCAAGCCTAAGCCAACTTGTTGGTGACGAATAATTCTCACGAAAATCTCAGCAAAACGAATAAATACCATGGTAAAACCAATCGGCACAATCACACCGATATGCCATTGCTTAACGCCAAAATGGCCTAAATCATCGGCACCAATCGAAGCCTGCATTAAAGTGCTGATCCACTCAAAACTAGCCACACTTAATAGCGCTGCATAGCCAAGGCAGAAGAGGCAAGCGATGATTGCAATAATGCGCTGCGTTGGCCGCGAGGTAAGTTTAACTAACGCGTCAACACCGATATGCCCACCAATACGCACGCCGTAAGCTAAACCAAAGAAAATCAACCAAGCGAACAATGCTTTAGTTAAGGCATTACTCCAAGTCATGGTTTGCACGATATCTAAAACAAAATCGCCAATACTGTAAAAAAACTCAGACACGCCTTCTGAGCGTTCTGAAAAATACGCAGCCACACTGTAAAACAAGGTGTAAAGGTTATTCAAAATCACATAAACAAAGGTTACTAACGTCATCGCCGTTAGCAGAAAAACTATAAAACCTTCCTCAAAGCGATCCCAAATCAGGCGTATAGCGTTCATAAATATTTCCCCCGAAACGGATAGCAAAACATCAGCCTGCAAGGTCGTGTCGATCTCCGTACAACTCTTAGGCTGTACGGAGATGCACGGCATTACTCTTGGTTTGCGGCTTCTGCTGCTTTGATGCGCTCTGCACCAATGTCTTGTTCAAATTTCTTCCAAACCGGTTTCACCTGATCACGCCATTGATCACGCTGCTCTTTGGTCAAAGTAATGATTTCAGTTTTACCACTATCAATAATTGACTGTTTGTCACGCTGATTCAGCTCTTCAGCATGCAGGTTCACCTCGACAGTGACCTCATCCATAATTTTACTCAGCTCAGTACGCACATCTGCTGGTAAGCCATTCCAGAACTTGGTATTCGTAATCACCATGTAGTCGAGTAAGCCATGGTTAGACTCGGTGATGTACTTTTGCACTTCGTGCATTTTTTGCGAGTAGATATTGGAGTAGGGGTTTTCTGCACCGTTGACTACGCCGGTTTGCAGGCCTTGATACACTTCAGCAAAGCTCATTTTACGCGGGTTAGCACGCAGCGCTTTAAACTGCTCATCCAATACTGCAGAGGCTTGTACACGGAACTTTAGTCCTCGTGCATCTTTAGGCAAAACCAATGCCTTGTTGGCTGACAGCTGCTTCAAACCATTGTGCCAGTAGCCCAGACCGGTGATGCCTTTATCTTCCATGCTGGTCAATAACTCTTGGCCAACTGGACCTTTCTGGAAGCGGTCAACAGCGTGAATATCATCAAACAAGAATGGCAGGTCAAAAATCTGAATTGGTTTTGAGTAGTGCTCAAACTTAGCCAGTGAAGGCGCAATGAGCTGCACATCGCCCAGCAACAAGGCTTCCATTTCCTTACCGTCACCGAACAAGGAAGAGTTGGAGTACACCTGCACTTCAACTTTGCCTGGCAAACGCTCTTCAGCTAGTTTTTTAAAGAGTAGCGCACCCTGGCCTTTTGGCGTGTGCTCGGCTACTACGTGGGAAAATTTGATAACAATAGGCTCAGCGGCATTCACTAAGCCTGCCAGCCCCAATGAAACAGCACAAACCAGTGCTTTAGCGGTCATTTTAAGCATTAAAATTTCCTCTTACTTTGAATAGTCAGTGCCGCACAGTGCGACATATAGGGTTTTACCGTACGAGTCAGCCTCATACGTCCCATACATAACGCAAATTACATACCTAAACATAGCGTTCACGACTAAAGTCGATGATCCACAGGGAAATGAGCTTTAAATAGCAGTGTCAGACAGGCGGTAAAAATATATTTACACAGGCTCTGGCGGAAAGCCGCCAGAGCTATTCGCTGAGCGGCGAGTTTTCGCCAGCACCAGAAAAACTTAAACCATATTTGCGCAACTTATCGTGCAAGGTTTTGCGCGGTAGCTGTAAAGCTTCTGCGACTTCACGCAGAGACTGATGTGGATTGAGCAGTTCTCTGGCGATCAAACTGCGCTCATAGGCGTCTACCTGCTCATTTAAAGGCAGATCATCTGCTGCGATGCCTGCAGTTGCGAGCGCCGGACTGATTGCCAAATCCAGCCCTAGAGCAAAACGCTCTGCAGCATTCTGCAATTCACGCACATTGCCCGGCCACTCATGGCCTAATAATAATGCTCGTGTGACTGGGGTTAATGTCGGTTCAGGAATAGCGTGTTTGTCACTGGCAGCACTAACAAAGTACTGAAACAGCGGCAAAACATCCTCGCTACGCTGGCGTAAAGGGGGAATATTAATCTGTGCGACATTCAACCGATAATACAAATCGGCACGAAAACGTCCTGCATCAGCCGCGTCTAATAAGTTTTCTTTACTTGCAGCAATGACACGGATATCCAAGGGAATCAGTTGATTCGAGCCAACACGTTCAACCACCCGCTCTTGCAGTAAGCGCAGTAATTTAACCTGTATATCGAGGCTCATGCTCTCTATTTCATCAAGAAACAGCGTCCCACCATTGGCATATTCAAACTTACCAATACGGCGCTTTTGCGCGCCGGTAAAAGCGCCGCTTTCATGGCCAAATAATTCACTTTCAATCACTGACTCTGCCAACGCCCCAGCATTGATCGCTACAAAAGGAGCATCGCGACGTGCTGATAAATCATGCAAAGCACGCGCCACGACTTCTTTCCCACTACCAGTTTCACCTAAAATAAGCACGTCAGCTTGGATCGTTGCCAATGCACTCACCTGTTCACGCAAACGCTGCACGCTCGGTGAATGCCCCAACAAGCGCTCTCCCAATACACGCTGTTCGCTCAAAGCCAAGCGTAGTGAGCGGTTTTCCAGAACTAAACGCCGCACTGCCAAGGCTCGTCGTACACTATCAAGCAGCAACTCGCTGGCAAAAGGCTTTTGTAAAAAATCATAGGCGCCAATGCGCATTGCTTGTACTGCTAACGGCACATCCGCGTGCCCCGTAATCAGAATCACCGGCAATTGCCCATCCAGATTCTGCAGCTGCTCTAAGAGCGCCAGCCCATTCATACCAGGCATACGAATATCAGTGACTAATACGCCGGGCCACTGCGCCGGCACAGCTTCAACTATACCTTCAGCGCTGTCGTATGCTTGCACGCGCAAGCCTGCCAAATCAAAGGTTTGCGACAATGCCGTGCGCAAATGGATGTCATCATCCAGCAGTAGCACATCGGTTTCATGACTGATCTGTATCATTCAAAACGATCCTCGTTCGAGCGCAAATTCACCGATGATGGAATCTCGCGTAAATAGAGCGTGACTTGCGCACCGCCGTCAGGGTGATTGGCTAGCAGTAAACGTCCTTGTAAGGCTTTCATCAAGGTTGCACAAATTGCCAAACCAAGTCCTAATCCGCGGGCACTGGTCTTTGTGGTGTAAAAAGGCTCACAGGCTTGCGGCAAAGCCTCGGCACTAAAGCCCGGGCCATTATCATGTAAAACCAAGACCACCCAACCATCTTGCACCTGGGTGTTAAGCCAAATCCGCCGTGGTGTCGCCCTTTCACTGAGGGCATCCAAGGCATTACTGATGAGATTACTCAAAACTTGGCGCAAACGCGTTTCTCCCGCCTCAACCCATAAAGTCGCGTCAGGAATATCGCGAATAATTTCCACCTGCAAGCTGCGTTGCCGGTTCGCAGTGAGCGCCAAGGCATCATCGATCGCTGGCTGTAACGCCACATGCTCAGAGGCTAAACGGTCACGGCGAGCAAATGCGCGTAAATGACTAATGATCGAGGCCATCCGCTCAGTCAACTGTGCAATTAAATCTAAATTATTGCGCACCTCAAGCGTGCGCTGCTGATCCAGTAAGATTTTTGCGTTATCGGTGTAGCTACGAATGGCTGCCAAAGGCTGATTCAACTCATGACTGATACTGGCCGACATCACCCCCAAAGCAGACAGTTTTCCCGCCTGTACCAGCTCATCCTGGGCGCGCACTAAGTCTTGCTGAGCAGACTCGCGCTCTAACACCTCTTGTTTAAGACGGCTATTAAGGGTTTGTAAGTCTTGGGTACGGGTGCGCACACTCTCTTCCAGCACCGCTTTGGCATGTGTATCCATCGCAATGCGCTCAAGGTAATGCCTGCGCCGCTGCATTAATAAGCCCAAAACTAATAACACAGCGAGCAACGAAGCCGTCACTACCGCCATAGCGGTGCGCACGGGCTCATTGATTAAGCTTTGCGGAGTTAAAACGCTAACCTTCCAGCCGATTTCATCCAGCGGCTTTTCTAAAACCAGCCAGTCTTGCGGTTTGAGGCTGATCCTGTTGGGATGAATAGAGGTATAGGGTTGATGCTCGGCAACGCTCCGTTGTTCTTGTTCAGTCAGTTGACGCGTCGCTGTGAAGCGCCAATCCGCGTGGGAAGTTAGAATCACCACGCCATTCTTATCAGTCACCACTAACTGCTCAGGAGTCTGCCCCCATAGTCTTTCAGTAAAATCCAGATCAACTTTCACCACAATTACGCCAATCACTACACCATCGGCATACACCGCGCTGCCAAAGTAATAACCGCGTTTAAATGAGGTATTACCTAAACCAAAAAAAACGCCCGTTTCACCCTGCAATGCATTGCGAAAATAGGGACGAAAAGAAAAGTTATTGCCAATAAAGCTGCGCTGCGCATCCCAGTTCGATGCCGCAAGGGTTAGACCATTGGCATCCATCAGATAAATGACATCAGCACCGGTCTGCACTTGAATACGCTTAAGCAGTTGATTGGCCGTATGTACCGCCAGTTCATCGCTCGGTGCCAATAAAGCCTGCTGAACATTAGGTAAGCGTCCTAAGATCTGTGGTAATACTTCATAGCGTTGCAATGTACCTAATAAGTTAGCGACAAATAAATCTAAGGTTTGCCCGTTTTTACGCTGCAAACCTTCTAAATAGTAGTTTTCCACCAAGCGCTGAATTGGCCAAAGCAAGGTTAGAAAAAAAAACGCTAGCCACAGTAAATTGCGCCAACGTGGTTTTGCCGATGCCATGCCTCTCCTCCTTTACGCTCTCTATGCAATCAACAGGCTCACTAGATTATCGAGCAAGTTGAGTTGGCGGTTGCTTAACCAATAGTTTAATTAAGGTTTTCACATACTCTGGTAATGCTTGCGAATCACGCACGATGATGCTTCGCTCACGTACAGCCCAAGGTTCATCAAGCTGAATAATCTGTAAACTCATGGTTTGTTTATGCCGTAAAGCAGAGGATTCCGGCATGATTCCGATACCTACACCGGCTTCAATCATTCGACACATCGACTCGAAACCAAACACCTGAATCCGCACATTGATATCGCGCTGCAAATTATCCACTTGGCTTTTTAAAAAGCGCAGCAGACTTGAGCCCTCCTGCAAACAAATATGCGGATAATCGAGGGTTTGCTCTAAATCAACCGATTGTAAGTGCGCTAAAGGATGCTCGCTGCTGGTCGTCAACACCAGGCGGTCAGTACTGAAGTGAATCACTTCAAGACCTTGCGCCTTAATAGGACCTGCGGTAATGCCTATATCGCTGGCACCTTCAGCGACGCCACGTAACACCTCAAGATTGACTCTTTCTTGCAAATCAATGGTGAGCTGCGGATGCTGAACCATCAGCACTGCAAGGGTTTCCGGTAAAAAATCGGTGACTGCTGTCGTATTAGCAAAAATACGAATATGCCCGACCTGCTGATCACTAAACTCAGATAATTCATTGTGTAAGTACTGCACCTGTCGCAAAATAATCCGCGCATGTTTAAGCAAAACCGCACCTGCCGAGGTTAACTCAACCCCTTGCGAGTCACGATAAAGCAAACGAATACCCACTTGTTCTTCTAGTTTTTTAATTCGATTGCTGGCCGCTGCAGTAGAAATAAATGACTTGCGCGCCGCTTGAGTAATACTCGGTGCTTCAGAGATATGAATAAATAACCGTAAATCAGCAAGATCAAAGTGCATCGCTAGGCGCCATTTGCATTAACCAAAAGTTAACACCCTATTAAAATAAAGCAGATATACAAAACGCTAGCCAGTTTGCCATGATGGCGCAATCAAACCAACAAGCGCTGCCAAAGCGCCAGCAGCGTTAATGCATTTTATGCTCTGCTCGCTAAATACGCTCAGTTTACCTGCATAGCTCACTCGTCACCTTAAAAAGGCACCGGATAACGTGATCGATTTTATTATCAATATTGTAATTGGCGGCCTTCTCGGTGTGTTCGGCGGACTGCTTGGCATCGGCGGAGGGCTTTTTGCCATTCCTGCGCTGAGTCTACTTTACGGTATGGATCAGCAGTTAGCCCAAGGCACTGCATTAGCGATGGTGGTGCCGAACATTGTGTTGGGCATCTACAAATACAATCAGCGCAATAAAATTGACTGGAAAACTGCTCTTATTTTAGGCGGCTGCGCCTTCGCTTTGTCATGGTTTGGTGCATTGATTGCGTTGGACTTGGATCAACGCTCAATGCGTAAAATTTTTATCGGCTTTTTACTTTTTATTGCCGTATGGAACTTGCTGCAAATGCTGGGTAAACGTGTCAATAGCGGCTTACGCCAATTAGCATGGCCTTACTTCGCTGGCTTAGGCAGTGTTTCTGGTTTTCTCGGAGGGCTATTTGGGGTCGGCAGTGCAGTGATTGCCACTCCAGTCATGACTATGTTTTTCGGTGCAAGCCAAGTGGTTGCGCAAGGCTTATCACTGGCGATTGCCGTGCCTACAACAGTCGCCACTTTAGTCACCTACAGCGCACACGGCCAAGTGGCTTGGAGCACCGGGATTGCGATGGCGATTGGTGGAGTGCTAACAGTGAGCTACGGTGTGCGCGCCGCACACAGCTTACCGCAGCATATACTGAAGATTATCTTTAGCCTGTTTGTGCTAATCAGCGCTGCTTTATTGTATGGACAACTATAAAAATGGCGGCTACTCACTTTTAAACCCAGCAGCCGCCATGCGTCTAAATCCTAATAATTAATGCACAGGTTTAACAAAACTAGCGTCTTCAAAGTAGTCAGCATAGCTATTTAATGCGCCGACCAATTTAACCGCTGCCTCATTTTTCACCTGCAGATCATTCTGCTTTTCCATCACCTGCGCACTGTCCATCAAACGCGCAATAACAATATGCAGTTGTGCGTCCGCTTCTGGCTCTAGCTGGCAATTTTCTACCATATAGGCCACTTGCTGATTCACTGTGCCAGCCAAGGCTTGATAGCCTGCGGCATCCAATTCTTTCTTATGAATACCATCTAAAGCGGTATTCACCGCAAGACTAATATCGCGCATGGCTTGGCGTAACGGCGCATCGGTATGCCATTTTTGCCCAGCATTAAGCTGTAGCTCAATGTTGTGTGCATCATGACTATCGTGATCGTCTTGCGCCATACTCGGCAGCGTGACCAAACTGAACGATAAAGCCAAACCCAAACCAGCCATCGTCTTGAGTAATACCTGTTTTTTCATGGTGTCATCCTCATCATGGGTAAATAAAGCTCGTAAAATAAGCCTTTCATTATCTATAACGTTTCACTCAGCTATTTAGTTCCATTAATTATTTACTTTGATGTAATTGCTCATATTGCGACGAATGCATCGGTTGTTGCAGTAAGAGCTCTTCTAGTGCGCGACGCTGCGCAGGCGTGGCAATCGAACGTTCAGCTAACAATTGCTCAACCACAATAGACTGTTGTTGATTTTGCAAACGCGCTAAAGCTTGGCGCGCCGCATGAACCTCATCCAGTACAAGCTCGTCGGCAAACACAGCCTTGATTAAGACTGTGCGCTGTTTTTGAATGGCCGCTGCGTTACTTTCAAGACGTACCAAAAATTCCCGCTCAGCCTGTTGCCACTGCAAAACCTGCTGCGCATCTAACATTAAATAATTTTCCAAAACAGGCGTTTGCGCTGTCGACCAAGCACGCCCCCAGCCCGCCCAGATGATAGCCAGCAAAATACTCAGATTAAGCAGCGTTATAAAGATTAGATAAGTACGATTTTTTAATGTATTCATTAGCGAGACTCCAAATAACAATAACTGGAAACAGCACAGATAGCCCCTGGTGGGTTAGCCCCCAGCACCTGCATCACTGCCAGTTCTAATGGCCGCTCTGGCTCTACTGACATAAGCAAGTTGCCAATTAGCAAACCAAAAAAAATCGAAGCTGCCGCTGCACTGTAGTCCAACCAAGACCAGCGCTTACGTTGCTTCTTGATGGGCAGATCAGCAAGCAAAGCCAAAGTCTGCGTGCGTATGTCAATCGGTGCAGCCATCGTCTTAAATTCTTTAAGTTGCTGTTGCATGGCATGTAAATCAGTCAGATAAGCGCGACATTCTGTGCACCTGGCCAGGTGCTCTTGCACACGCCGACTCTGCACTGAACTTAACTGTTCATCGAGATAGGCTGATAGCCACTGTTTTTCAATATGCTCAAGCATAATGGTCTCCGATATTTATCTGTTGCATCAATGCAGCACGGCCTCTGGATAAGCGCGAGCGCACAGTGCCAGCATTTATCTCTAAAAGCTCAGCGATTTCTTGATAAGAAAACCCTTCAATGTCACGTAAAATCACAATTTCCCGATGCTCTAAAGAAATTCCCAGTAAAGCTTGTTCCAGCTGATCTATGCGTTGCGCCTGAATTGCCTGCTCTTCAGCACTGAGCGTACTGGCAACCAATTGCTCTGCGTGTGCATCCAATGATAACGCGGGCTGCCGTTGCTGCGTACGCAACACATCGAAACAGGCATTACGCGCAATTCGTAATAACCACGCAGCAAAAGCAGCGTCAGGTTGATATGTATCTAGCGCCAGAAAAGCTTTAATAAACACATCCTGGGTCAGGTCTTGCGCAGCATCAGCACTGCCTAACAAACGTCTGGAAAAGTGATACACCTGCACTTGATAGCGCATAATTAGCTCACCAAAAGCCTCTCGATCACCTTGTCGAGTTTGCTCAATAAGGTGATCATCTGTTGCTTGACTCATAACGGCCAACCTCACCTTGCTATTGCGCCTTATTCATTAACGTTGGCGCGCGATAAAAGTTCCCATGTTTGTTGTGTTAAGCAAAAAACTCGCAATTTACTTCAGCAACGCGGACGAACCAGTGCACGACATCCCAAGAGAGTGCAGCTTAAAGGTAGGAAAAATTTACGCGACTGTTCTTAATTAATTTTCAACAAAATCATATCGTTGGTTGTTGCACAACAGTTAAGCATCTGCAAAGATAGCGATCAATTACTATCTTTTTCAGGCAAGTGTATGCAAGCGCCCAGCAAATATTTACCAGCCGATGAACGCCGCGCTGTCACCGTTGAGGCCGTGATTGAATTGGCCGCGCAACAAAACCCCAGCGAGATTTCTACCGCGGCCATTGCTAAGCATATGGGCGTCACTCAAGGCTCGCTGTTTCGGCACTTTACGAATAAAGAAGCCATTTTAGAATCGGTGATGAATTGGGTGGCTCAACGCTTGCTAGCGCGTATCGATAAGGCGATGCACGCTCAGACAACCGCAACAGCGTCTTTGCGTGCAGCCTTTATGACTCACATTCAGTTTATTAGTGAGCACCCTGGTGTGCCTCGTCTGTTATTTAGCGAACTGCAGCGCAAAGAAAATACCGCAGCTAAAAAAATGGTCAATGCCTTGCTCAGTCAATACCAACAGCGCCTGCAACAGACCTTAGAACAAGGTAAAGACAACCAAGAGTTCGCTGCAGATCTGGATGTAAAGGCCGCTGCCCTGCTGTTTATTGGCAGCATTCAAGGCTTAGTGGTGCAAAGCATTGTGCAAGGCAATAGCGATACCCTGCTGCAAGCCGCGCAAGATACTTTTCTACTGTATCAGCGCGCAATTGAGGCCCGTTAACGATGTCCGATTTTTTTAAACAGAAGAAACTGCTGGCGGTGTTTGCCACTATTGCATTACTGGCAACCGCGTTTATCTGGGTTGTACTGAGTTCAGGACCGCTGGCGAAAATTAAAATAGTGGTAACCGAGGTGCAAGAACGCCAACTCGAGCCTGCACTCTTTGGTATTGGCACAGTCGAGGCGCGCCACACCTATCGGATTGCCAGCAATACGCTAGGACGAGTCGTCAATTTAAATGTTGATGTCGGCGCAAGGGTGGACGCAGGCGAGATTCTCGGCATGATTGACGTGGTGGATCTGGATGAAAAAATCAATGCGCAAGCGGCGCTGGTCGAGAGCAATAAAGCACGCCTTAGTGAGGCGCAAGCACGTTTAGACTACACCGGCAAACAAGCTGCGCGTTACCGCAAGCTGCTGCCCTCACGTTCCGTCAGCGAAGAAATTGATGCGGCCAAACAACACGAGTGGACGCTGGCCCGCAATCAAGCGCGCAGCGCCAACAGTGAATTACTCCGTGCCCAAGCAGAACTGCTGGCACTGCACGCACTACGCAACGATAGCTATTTACGCGCACCAGTGTCAGGATTAATTATCGCTCGGCATATTGATCCCGGCGCCACTGTGCTGGCTGGGCAAACCCTATTTGAGTTGATTGACCCAGAGCAACTATGGATTGATGTGCGCTTTGATCAAGCCGGTTCAAAGCACCTTGCCCAGCAGCAGCCTGCGCAAATTATTCTACGCTCACAAGAACTGCAGCCTCATACTGGCCATGTGGCTCGTCTCGAATGGCTGGCCGATGCAGTGACCGAGGAGCGCCGGGCAAAAGTACTCTTTACGCAACAGCCACAGCCTGCTCCAAGCATTGGTGAACTGGCCGAGGTGACGGTGCAATTACCCCTGTTAGCCAGTACGCCAGTGATCAACAATGCGGCGATTATGCGTCAAAATAGCCAATTAGGTGTGTGGCTAATTGATCAACAACAACCGGTCTTTCAGCCCATTACTCTAGGGCGCAGCGACTTAAAAGGTAATGTGCAAGTGCTCTCTGGGCTCAGCGCTGGCCAACAGGTGGTGTTATATAGCAGCAAAGCTT
Organism: Denitrificimonas caeni DSM 24390; assembly: GCF_000421765.1. GTDB lineage: Bacteria > Pseudomonadota > Gammaproteobacteria > Pseudomonadales > Pseudomonadaceae > Denitrificimonas > Denitrificimonas caeni. Next base: position 132,405 of record NZ_ATXQ01000003.1, read on the forward strand.
TAACCGCCAACAGCCGCGTCCAGCAGGTTGAACAGCTGGTCGACACACCATGATCAGCTTAGCCGGTCGCGACATTCTGCATGCCTGGGGTAAATTTGTTTTTACCGGCATCGGCTTGGGCTTGCTGATTGGCGTGACGCTGACCATGGCCGGCGTCTATCGCGGCATGGTCGATGACGCACAAGTGCTCTTAGATAACAGCGCCGCCGACTTATGGATAGTGCAAAAAGATACGCTCGGCCCCTACGCCGAACCATCCAATTTACCTGATGATACGTGGCGCGCAGTGGCCAATATGCCCGGTGTTGCCAATGCCGCAAACGTCACCTACTTGACCATGCAAGTTGTGCATGACGGCGGTGACACCCGCGCGTTAGTCACTGGTATTGCCAATACAGGACCGGGTTCTGCGGGTTGGCCACTGCGTTTATTAGCCGGCCGCCAAGTCAGTAAAAACCACTATGAAGCTGTGGCTGATATTGCCAGTGGTTTTAAGCTTGGTGATCGCGTACACATTCGCCGCAACAGCTATCTGATCGTTGGCTTAACCCAGCGCATGGTGTCCTCAAGTGGCGACCCAATGATATTTATTCCACTACTGGATGCTCAGCAAGCACAGTTTCTGAAAAGTAATGATGCCCTTGCTCAAAACCGTCGGCGCATTCAGCGAAACCCTGTATTTAATAACCCGCGTAACCCTGAAGTATTGCCTGCAGTGCTGGAGTTGCAAGAAAGCAACACTCAAGTCAATGCGGTACTGGTACAACTCAAAGCACAGGCTGAGCCAGCACAAGTCGCAGAAGATATTCGGCGCTGGCTGCGTTTGCAGGTCTACGATCGTGAGCAAATGGAAGGTATTTTAGTCGGCAAGCTGATTGCTACTTCGGCGCGGCAAATCCTCATGTTTTTAGTGATTTTAGCTGTGGTCAGCGCAGCCATTGTGGCTTTTATTATTTACACCTTAACCATGGGTAAAATCCGCGAAATTGCTGTACTCAAGCTCATAGGTACCCACAATAAAACCATTGTGGCGATGATTATCCAGCAAGCCTTAGCTTTAGGTGTGATTGGTTTTATCGTCGGCAAAATTGCCGCCACCGTCTGGGCCCCCTTTTTTCCAAAGTATGTGTTATTGACCACCCAAGACACCATCAGCGGACTGATTGCAGTCTTATCTATGTGCGTTCTCGCAAGTTTTGTGGCGATTTACGCGGCACTACGGGTCAACCCTGCAGATGCGGTGGGAGGTTAATTCGATGCAAGCCTATGGCATTAAAATCTCAGGACTAAGTAAATCATTTGGCAGTGGTGATACCGCTGTGCATGCGTTAAAGCAAGTGAATATGCAGGTAGCACCGGGCGAAGTGGTGGGTCTGATTGGCCCGTCTGGCTCAGGGAAAAGTACGCTGCTGAAATGTTTAGGAGCCATTATCGAACCCAGTGCTGGGCAGATGTATTTGGGCGAGCAGCTAATTTACGATAATGCTTGGAAAATCTCAGACCTGCGCGCGCTGCGCCGCGATAAAATTGGCTTTGTTTTTCAGGCGCCCTATTTGATTCCATTTCTGACCACGCTGGATAATGTCGCACTACTGCCCATGCTCGCCGGCGTCAGCAATAAAGAAGCTCGGCAGCGCGCCTTAGAGTTACTGACCGTTTTGCAAGTCGAGCACCGCGCTCAAGCCTTACCTTCGCGCCTGTCCGGTGGTGAGCAACAGCGTATTGCCATTGCCCGTGGACTGATTAACCGTCCACCGGTGATTTTAGCCGATGAGCCCACTGCAGCCTTAGATAGCGTGCGCGCGTTAACGGTGATTCGCATGCTCAATGAGATTGCCCGTGATTATCAAACCGCGGTGATTGTGGTCACTCACGATGACAAAATCATCCCGACCTTTAGGCGTTTGTACCATATCCGTGACGGCATCACTTACGAGGAACAAGGGCAAGCACGCGACATTTCATAACAGCCGTAACTGCTCAACAATGGCTTAATCGGGCATGCCAACTGCAACGCCAAGCGGCGTGGTCTACATATTGCTCGCCTTTGTGGGTACAATACGCGCTCGCAACACCTAGCTTAGGTGCTCATGGTTCCCTCACCCCATTCAAAAAGGTGTCTTATGTTTGCTCTAACCGGCCCCCGCCAGCGGGCGGCGGTGGTGACGCTGATTGCGTTCCACATTTTTATTATTATCGCCAGTAACTATCTTGTGCAGTTCCCTATGCAGCTCTTTGGTTGGCAAACCACTTGGGGCGCTTTTAGTTTTCCCTTTATTTTTCTAGCCACCGATCTAACCGTTCGTTTACTCGGTAAACAGCCGGCACGGCGAGTGATTGCCTATGTGATGCTGCCAGCCTTATTGGTTTCGTATGTCGTCTCAGTGCTGTTTCAAGAAGGCTCGTTTCGCGGCGCCGCGGCATTGCTGGTGTTAAATACTTTTGTTCTGCGTATCTCGTTAGCGAGTTTTGCCGCTTACGCAGTAGGGCAACTGGCGGATATTCAGGTGTTTGATCGACTGCGCCAGCTTAAGCAATGGTGGATTGCTCCAACCGCATCAACTGTATTGGGCAATCTGCTGGATACTTTTGTGTTTTTTGCGGTGGCGTTTTGGTACAGCAGCAACGCCTTTATGGCCGAGCACTGGATTGAAATTGCGGTGGTTGATTACGTGGTTAAAATACTGATCAGCTTGCTGCTGTTTATTCCGTTGTATGGCTTACTGCTAAATGTGCTGCTGCGTTTTATGGGTGCACCAACTGAGGCTAAGCGCGCCGCGCATTGATTCCTATTATTTGAGCGGTACGACATACGCACATTGCATCTATTGCCTTGGTTTTTTATGCGCTGATTAATGTGATGTATGCCGTACTTCGGAATTGCTGTTTGTCCGTCGATGAACCCATCCAGAGTTCAACTCCGGTGCTCGCCATCCTTGGCTCGCTCATCACACCAACCCCGAAGCACGCGTTGACCATTTGCAGAGCCTGCGAGCTCCAGCAGCATTAAGCCAGCAAGCATCCCATCAACAATAAAACCTGCAACGACTCGCAGGCTTTTAAAAGAGCCATGCTACAAACTAGCTGTCCACTCAAATGGTCAAGCCATGCCCTGCTAGTGCCGCAGCAAGCGTAGCATGGATGCGCAGCGCCCGAATTGAGGCAGGATGCCTCATTGAGGGAAAAGCAGCACTAGCAGGGTGTGGCAGGCACAACTACTGCTGCCTTTGATTTTAAAAACAAAAGAAAGCGGTACATGCGCACTGCCGCATTGAGGCAAACAGAACTAGCTAAGTGCGGCAGGCACAATTATTTCTTGAAAATACGCACTGCTCACACCCTCACAGCATCAAAAGACACTCTTAGTGATTAAACTCATCACCAAACATAGCATCCAAATCCGGCTCACCTGGAATAGCGTGTTCTTCTGCCGCCCAAGCACCTAAATCAATTAACTTGCAGCGCTCACTACAAAAAGGACGTGACGGACTCTGCTCACCCCATTCGACTGGTTTCTCACACGTAGGACAGGCCACCGTTGTTACTGAAGTCATAACTGACCTCCTGTTAAAGTTAAGTAATAGTCATGCAAACGTAACACTTCTCGCTGCAATGCGGCTTTATCTGCGGCATTACACAGCACATCATCAGCATATTTTAAGCGCTCATCACGATCTAACTGAGCCTGCATAATAGCGCGCAACTGCGCTTCAGAAACTTGATCACGCTGCAGAGCACGAGCAACCTGCAGTTCACTCGGGACATCCACCACCAGAATACGCTGGACGGTTTTATACTGGCCGGACTCAATCAGTAAAGGCGAGACCAAGATGGCATAAGGTGATTGTGCCGCCGCTAGAAACTGACTGATTTCATCACGAATCAGCGGATGCAATAAAGCCTCCAGCCATTGCCTTTGTTCTGGCTCAGCGAAAATACGCTCACGCAAAACAGCACGATTGAGCTGGCCATCATCAAGCAATACTGCATCACCAAAGCGATCGACTATTTTTGCTAAGGCAGGACGACCCGGCTCAACCACCCAACGCGCGGCATGGTCGGCATCAATCGTCGCAATACCTAACTGCGCAAAGGCATCGGCGGCGGCACTTTTACCGCTACCAATGCCGCCTGTGAGTCCTAAAATCCAAGGCTTACTCAACTCATTATCCTTATTAGCGAATTCTTCTTGCTCAAGCGCAATCTCAGCAGTAGAGCATTTTCTCAAACTCTGGCAACTTAATCACAGCTTTATCGTCGTACTATCGGTTAACGTAGCCTACAGATTAAACTTTTTACAGCAAGATGCTGACTTGTATTATCTATCACGGCAAAGCAGTCATTAATGACTGTATTATTGAGCCACAGACAATGACCTTTTATAGGGATTTAAACATGCTCCAATACTTTTATCGCTCTATTCTTACTGCGCGCTGGTTGGCTTTGAGCCTAGTAGCCGCGGCGACATTCAGTGTTGCCGAGCCGCTAAGCTTAGACAGCAGTGAACAGGTCAATTACCTTAGCCAACTGAAACGTCAACATGGCACATCGAATGAACGCGCAGCACTCTTAGCCGAGGTTAACCGCTTACTGTCTGAGCATGCTTTGCGCGCAGGCTATCAGGTTGGTCACAGCAACCCACAAGATTTTCTATACAGTGTTAGCGTTGCTCAGCAAGGTGATTTGATCATTCGCGAAGAAATTCGTAGCAGCCAAAATAATGCAATGGAAGTACGCAGCAATCGCATCAATGTGTTTGGTGCCGACCCTTTTGTCAGCTATGCCTGCCCAGCACAAGGTATTCGCTGTGTGATTTTTGGCGAAGATAAGAAAACTGCAATACTGACAATTGTCCGCGATCAGCAAGCAGCCAAAAACTTAGCGCGCGCTTTCTCGTATTTAATTCGCAACATACAACGCGGTTAAGACAGCGATAACGTAGTGCGACTGACACACAAATCTACAGTGAGTCGCACTAGGTTATTGGTATGTGTTACTTAGGAAAAAACAAACGTTTCAACTCGACGCCCGGATCATTGGCGCGCATAAATGCTTCGCCAACTAAAAACGCATGCACGTTATTAATTTCCATCAGTTCAACATCGGTGCGTTGCAGAATCCCGCTTTCAGTAATCACCAATCGTTCTTCTGGAATTCGTGGCAATAGCTCGAGAGTGGTTTCTAACGATACTTCAAAGTTATGCAAGTTACGGTTATTAATACCAACCAATGGCGTATCTAAATGTGTTAACACGCGATCAAGCTCTTCGCCATCATGCACTTCGGCCAACACATCCAAACCCACTTCTTTAGCAGCCGCAGCCAGTTCGCGCATCTGCCCATCGTCTAAACAGGCGGCGATCAACAATACGCAGTCGGCACCCAGCGCACGCGCTTCAATAATCTGGTACGGATCAATCATAAAGTCTTTACGAATCACTGGCAGCGCACAGGCATTACGCGCTTCTTGCAGGTAACGATCGGCACCCTGGAAGAAATCGACATCGGTTAATACCGATAAGCACGTTGCCCCACCTTGGGCATAACTTTTGGCCAACCACTCTGGGACAAAATCTTCACGCAACACACCTTTGCTCGGTGATGCTTTTTTAATTTCGGCAATCACCGCAGGCAGCTTTTTCTGCACTTGCTGCTGTAAAGCTCGGGCAAAACCACGTGGAGCAGACGCTTGAGCGGCTTGCGCGTGTAATTCGCTGAGGCTGACGATTTGTTTACGCAGCGAGACTTCTTCGTGCTTACGCGCGACAATTTTTTCTAAAACCGTTGGAATACTCATGCCTGACCGGCCTCCTGCTTAAACACTGAAGTAAAAGATACCAGCTCTGATAATTTTTCTAGAGCAAGACCGGTGTAAATGGTGTCATGGGCGCGCGCCACACCTTCTTTTAAAGTGTTGGCCACACCGGCTGCATATAAAGCTGCGCCAGCATTGAGCGCAATCATTTCCGCAGCTTTATGCGCGTAAGGCAGCTCGCGCTTACCCAACGCATCACGAATCAGTTTATAAGAGGCCGCCGCATCTTCAACTTCTAAGCCAATTAACGACTGACTGGCAATACCAAAATCTTCTGGCTGGATGCGGTACTCAGTGATCTCGCCATTTTTTAATTCAGCAACAAAAGTTGGCGCGCCCAAGCTGATTTCGTCCATACCATCTTGCGCATGCACGACCAAAACATGCTCACTGCCCAAACGCAGCAGCACTTCGGCCAAAGGACGGCACAATTGCTTACTAAATACACCAATGACTTGGTTTTTAACCTGCGCTGGATTACTCATTGGCCCAAGGATATTAAATAAGGTGCGCAGACCGAGCTCACGTCGCGGGCCGCTGGCATGTCGCATAGCGCCATGGTGTGCCGGTGCAAACATAAAGCCAACACCAACAGTTTCAATGCAACGAGTCACTTGTTCTGCAGTTAAATCTAAATTAACCCCCGCCGCTTCCAGCAAATCAGCACTGCCGCTTTTACCCGAAACTGCACGGTTACCGTGTTTCGCCACTTGACCACCGGCTGCAGACACCACAAAAGCAGCAGCAGTTGAGACATTAAAAATATTCATGCCGTCGCCGCCGGTACCACAGGTATCCACTAAATGCTCACCGGAAATGGCGACTGGATCAGCGAGTTCACGCAGCACCTGCACCGCACCAACGATCTCATCGATGCTTTCACTTTTCATGCGCATGGCCACTAAGAACCCGCCAACCTGTGCATCTGTGCACTGCCCAGTCATAATTTGCCGCATCACTGACTGCATCTCGGCTGTACTTAAATCCAGATGGCTGACCGCTCGATTCAGCGCTTCTTTAATGTCCATTAACGCAATCCTCCCGTTTGCTGTAAAAAGTTTGCCAACAAGGCGTGACCTTGCTCGGTCAAAATTGATTCAGGGTGAAACTGTACACCTTCAATATTTAGCGTCTGGTGCTGCACGCCCATAATGGCTTCCAGCTCACCTGTCTCGGTCTGTGTCCAAGCGGTGACAACTAACTCCGCTGGCAAACTTTGCGGCGCTACCACCAGAGAATGATAGCGGGTCGCCGTCAGTGGGTTATTCAAGCCAGTGAACACACCTTGATTGTGATGGTAGACAGGGCTGGTTTTACCATGCATCGGCACGCTGGCACGTACCACTTCGCCGCCAAACACTTGGCCGATACTTTGATGACCTAAGCACACCCCCAGAATCGGCACTAAACCAGCAAAAGCTTTAATCGCGGCGAGTGACACACCGGCCTCATTGGGCGTGCACGGGCCCGGTGAGATCACCACCCGCTCAGGCTGCATGGCCAACAATTCAGGCACAGTGTATTCATCATTACGCACGACTTTGACCTCAGCACCGAGTTCAGCAAAATACTGCACCAGATTCCAAGTAAAAGAGTCGTAATTGTCGATCATTAGCAGCATGGCAGGTGGTCCTTAGGCGTTTAAGGGATCAAGTCAGTTAGATCAGAGCAGTTCTTTACGTAACTGCGCAGGGCTTTTTGGCGATAACAGACCTGGGGCAATATCAAATACAGTTTTCGCACCAATATCGTTTAAACGCGCCAAGCGATGCACTGCACGCGCATAAGCGACCAGCACACTGGCAGTAAACTCAGGATTACTGCCTAAAGCCAATGAATACTCAATGGTTTGCTTGGTATCTACACCGGTATTACCGCTGCGAATAACAAAACCACCATGCGGCATACTGCTGTGTTCTTTATTGAAGGTATCCTGATCAATAAAGTTGACCACGGTGTCGTAATCAGCGAAGTAATCCGGCATGGTCACAATGCTGTCACGTACTGCATCGGCATCGGCGTTGTCTTCTAGCACCACAAAGCACTCACGAGTGTGCTTTTCACGGGTGGTCAACTGTGGCTGCTCGCCATTACGTACTCGCGCCATCGCATCTTCAGACGGCAAGGTATATTGCACGGCTGATTTGACTCCAGAGATTCTGCGCACGGCATCAGAATGCCCTTGGCTTAAACCTTTACCCCAGAACGTATAGGTTTCACCTTCTGGCAAAATCGCTTCGCCATACAAACGGTTCAGTGAGAACAAACCTGGATCCCAACCCACTGATAACAGCGCAACCCGTCCTGCATCACGCGCAGACTGGTCCAGAGCTGCATAATACTCAGGCACTTTAGCGTGGGTATCAAAGCTATCTACGGTATTAAAAAACTGCGCTAAGTATGGGCCTTGCTCTGGCAAATCTGACTTTGAACCACCGCAGAGAATCATCACATCGACTTCATCTTGGTACTGCTCAATATCGGCCATGGCGTACACCGGCACACTGCTGTCGAGCAGACTGACACTCACCGGATCGCGACGACTAAACACACCCACCAAACGCATATCTGGGTTTTGTGCCAGCGCTGCTTCAACGCCACGTCCTAAATTGCCATAACCGGCAATGGCTACTCTGATTCGATGCGACATAATGATTGACCTCTACAGTTAAAACACAAACACAATTAAATGCGCAATTGGTTTACAGCTTACTTTTTTCAGCTAAAGCGACAGCCTTAAACATAGCTCGACGCTTATTCAGGGTTTCTTCCCACTCCAACTCGGGCTGTGAGTCAGCGACAATTCCAGCTCCAGCTTGCACATGCAGCTGATTGTCTTTAATCACTGCTGTGCGAATCGCAATGGCAGTGTCCATATTACCATTCCACGCCCAATAACCGACCGCACCGCCATACACGCCGCGTTTGACTGGCTCAAGCTGATCAATGATTTCCATCGCACGCACTTTAGGTGCGCCTGACAAAGTGCCTGCAGGTAAAATAGCCCGCAGTGCATCCATGGAATTGAGTCCTTCACGCAAATGCCCTGTGACATTCGACACGATATGCATCACGTTAGAGTAACGCTCAATAATCATTTTCTCGGTGACTTTAACGCTACCTGTTTGCGCCACGCGCCCCACATCATTGCGGCCCAAATCAATCAGCATCAAGTGCTCGGCCAGCTCTTTTTTATCGGCCAGCAATTCATGTTCAAGGGCGATATCTTGCTCTTCTGTAGCACCACGCGGACGCGTACCGGCAATCGGTCGCACAGTAATTAAGCCATCTTCAACCCGCACCAATACTTCAGGCGAACTGCCGACCACATGAAACTCAGAAAAGTTAAAAAAGTACATGTATGGGGTGGGGTTAAAGCAGCGTAGCGCGCGATACAGATCAATTGGCGCCGCGCTAAAAGGCACGGACATGCGCTGAGAAATCACCACTTGCATGCAGTCACCGGCAGCGATGTAGTCTTTAATCGTTAACACAGCCTGCTCATAATCGCTGCGACTGAAGCTCGAAGTGAACTCTGGCTCAGTGCCGTCGATCGCGTTTAAATCAACGCCTAAACGCGGAGTAAAGGGCTGGCGTAACTGCTCAGAGAGCTGCTCAAGCTGTGCTAAACCCTGCTGATAAGCATCGGCTTGGCTTGGATCGGCCAAAACGATTAAATGCAGTTTGCCAGCAAGGTTATCAAACACCACCACCGCATCAGACACTAACAATAGAATATCGGGCGTGCCGAGCGGATCAGGATTGGGGCAATGGGCTAAGCGCTGCTCAACATAGCGCACACTGTCATAGCCAAAATAACCGACTAAACCACCATTAAAGCGTGGCAAACCTGCCAGCGTTGGCACCTGATAGCGCGCTTTAAAACTTTCGACAAAGGCCAGCGGGTCATCAACCTCTAGGTCTTCGACAACCTGCTCATCAGTCATCACGCGCACGCGTTTACCATCAACACGCAAACGAGTGCGGCTGGGTAAACCAATGATCGAAAAGCGCCCCCACTTCTCACCGCCCTGTACGGACTCCAAGAGGTATGAGTAAGGTGCATCAGCAAGTTTTAAATAAATTGATAGCGGCGTATCAAAGTCGGCCAGCGTTTCGCGAGCCAAAGGAATACGGTTATAGCCTTGGTCAGCTAAACGCAAAAACTCTTCGTGGGTCATATCAGCCTCGTGGCAAGAGGGAAAACGGGAACACAAACAATGCCGCCAAACTGGCGACGAATAAAATTTAGACGCGCCAACGCCAACGGCCGGATGCCGCTGGTAACGTGCCTATCAATAGTTTGCGATCAACAACCACGAGCGGGTCCCTTGGTGCGGACTGAAATAAGAGCCAACACTAGCGCAGGCCATGCTAACGCGCAACCTGTAGATGCGAGTTTTTACTAATTTAACCCAGAACAACGGGTGTTCTTCGCTCGTCTGAAATGGCTTATCCAGCCAGCAGATGAGTGCGCTCGATAAAATCCCCCACCCAATATCTACTGTATGCGTTTTATCCTGCCGCTGCTGATTGCGCCAAATACTCACGCACCTCTGCAGCATTACCGGTGAACTCAGGAACGCCATGCTGATGAACGAGTTGGTACTCATACATCGGGTCGTAATAATCCCTTAACATGCGCTCAATCCAGGCGCGATGCAGACTGTTATCGCCACGCTGGTGGGCCACTAAGGCCTGCTGCAACAGTGCATCAATCTCTTGATATAAAGCGCCACCTAAACGCTTTTGCGTTCTCTGCAAAGAATCCGTGAGATCATGACTAAAGGCGGCAAAGCCGGCTTCTTCACCTAGCGCTTGTTGCCACTCATCGAGCTTATACAAAATATAATTACGAAAGCTATGTTCGACACGCGGCTCTAAGCTGGCCATCACCACCACAATGGGTGCCTGCGCCATGCGCTCACGCAGTTGCAACGGAATCGCACAGCGACCAATCAGCTTGCTTTCATCTTCAAGCAAAATACGTTGATTGGGACGGGCATGATGCTGACGTAATAAAGCAATTGCTAAACTGTTTTCAAAATCAATGGGGGTGGGCTGCCCTTCTGGGCGCTTACCAAACGAGCTGCCGCGGTGGTGGGCAAGCCCCTCCAAATCAATGCTGTTATCCAGACTATTGAGCAAATCAGTTTTCGCACAGCCGGTATGCCCAGCAACAATACAAAACTGACTGGCAGCAACAATCTGTTCTTGGCTATCAATTAAAAAACGGCGCATGGCTTTGTAACCACCGGTAATGCGCGGATACTCGCAACCGGCATCTTTCATCCACTGCTGGACAATCTGACTGCGTAAACCACCACGAAAACAATACAAATAGCCTTCTGGGTTATTACGTGCGAAGGCCAGCCATTGCTCCATCCGCTGCTGTTTAATCGCGTCATTCACCAACTGATGACCTAATGCCAGAGCCGCCGCTTGCCCTTGCTGCTTATAGCAGGTACCCACTTGAGCACGCTCATCATCGGTCATCAGCGGCAGGTTAACCGTATGTGGAAACGCGCCTTTGCTGAACTCCAACGGCGCACGGGTATCCATCATCGGTGTATCAGTTAAAAACAGACGGGTAAAATCTTCAGTGTCTGCACGGCTCATGCCCGTACCTCAATACGGTAATCATCACGCTCGGCAACTAATTCGCCAATGCATTGTGCATAAACGCCAGCAGTAGTGAGCACTTGCTCTAAAGCGGCTGCATGCTCGGGTTGCACTGCAATCAATAAACCACCGCTGGTTTGCGGATCACAAAACAAGGCGCGTTGTTCATCACTTAACGGTGCCAGCTTATCGCCGTAGGATTCAAAATTACGTGTAGTACCGCCAGGTAAACAGCCTTGAGCAATGTAATCACGCACCGGTGGTAGCAGTGGAATATCTTGCTCAAACAATATCGCATTGACGCCACTGCCTTCACAGACTTCCAGTAAGTGGCCCATCAAGCCAAAACCTGTGACATCGGTAATGGCTTCGACGCCAGGTAAATGCGCAACTTCAGCACCCACTTTATTCATCTGACACATCACGTCGCGCGCTAAAAACTCGTGTTCACTGCGTAATTTCTTCTGCTTCTGCGCGGTGGTTAAAATACCGACACCCAGTGGTTTGGTCAGATACAAACGGCAGCCGGCCGTGGCGGTATTGTTTTGTTTGAGCTGATCTTTATTAACGATACCGGTCACCGCCAAACCAAAAATCGGCTCAGGTGAATCGATACTATGCCCACCTGCCAGCAGAATTCCCGCTTCGGCACAGGCCTGACGGCCACCATCAATCACGCGCTGGGCAACTTCAGGCGGCAATACATTCACCGGCCAACCGAGGATGGCAATGGCCATAATGGGCTTGCCACCCATCGCATAAATATCACTGATGGCATTGGTGGCGGCGATCCGACCAAAATCAAACGGATCATCAGCAATCGGCATAAAGAAATCAGTGGTACTGAGAATCACCTGATTATTGCCAATATCATAGGCAGCGGCATCATCTTTACTGCTGTTACCCACTAGCAAATTGGCATCGGTGGGAAAAGTTAGATTAGATTTTAAAATTTGATCGAGAATCTTAGGAGATATTTTGCAACCACAACCAGCACCATGGCTGTATTCGGTTAAGCGTATTGCTGAGGCGGACGTCTGACTGCTCATCGGCTTGTTCACTTGCGGCTTACCCCTAAATAGTTACATTATTTTCAGATGTGCATGATACACCTGCAAGACCACAGTGAAAGCGGCAGGCGTACTCAGGATTATTTTATCTTGAGAATTTTGATCTCAGCATGCCTTAGTGCTGAACGCAGTTAAGGCTGTTTACACGAGTCGTCAGAGGAAATATCTCTGAGCAGCGCACTTTAGAAACGAAGAAATGTCTCCTCGCCAGTTCAAGTACGACGAGGAGAGGCACGGTCTAACCTACAGAAACAGTTCGCGCAGATCATCCACCACTAACGCCGGATTCTCAGCACTGATCGGCTGGCCATAGTTATAACCATAGGTCACCGCAATACAGGCAACACCAGCAGCATGGGCAGCAAGGACATCATTGCGCGAGTCACCGACAAATAAACACTGTTGTGCAGTCACCTGCGCTTGCTGCATCACCCATAGCAAACCGGCGGGATCAGGCTTTTTCTCTGGCAAGGTATCACCACCAACGATCCACTGGAAAAACTCCGCCATAGTTGTATCAGCCAGCAATCGTGGTAAGAATTTCTCCGGTTTATTGGTGACTAAAGCCAGCTTAATACCAAGCAAATGCAAGGATTTCAAGGTGTCGAGGGCTCCAGGGTAGAGGGTGGTTAAACTGTCCCCACTGCCATACACCTGCATAAAAATTGCCAGCGCTTCGGCTTCTTGCTCTGCAGTAATGGCCTGATGATCAATATCATCAGCCAGAGCGCGGCGCACTAAGACCGGCGCGCCATTACCGACCCAATTGCGCACCTTCTCCATACCTGCCGGCGCACGGCCTAGCTGCAACAGCATTTTATCTGTGGCAACGGCCAAATCAGGCACCGAGTCAATTAAGGTGCCATCCAGATCAAACATGACCAGCTTAGGTAACTGTCCGTTCAACACACCAAGCAAGGTTTTCACTGCTGCACACCTGCCAGCTCTGCACGCATCGCAGAGATCACTTGGGCATAATCTGGCGCATTAAAAATAGCTGAGCCAGCCACAAAGGTATCAGCGCCTGCTTGGGCAATTGCTTTGATATTTTTAACATTCACGCCGCCATCCACTTGCAAGCGAATCGGCAAACCGCTGGCATCAATCAGCTCGCGCGCTTCACGCAATTTGTCCAAAGTGCCGGGAATAAATGACTGCCCACCAAAGCCTGGGTTCACACTCATCAAGAGCACCATGTCAACTTTATCTAAGACGTACTTTAGTACGTCCAACGGCGTGGCCGGGTTAAATACCAGACCAGCTTTACAGCCACCTTGTTTGATCAACTGCAAGGAGCGATCCACATGCTCGGAAGCTTCAGGGTGAAAGGTAATGTAACTGGCACCCGCTTCAATAAAATCACCAATAATGCGATCCACTGGTTTGACCATCAAATGCACATCAATCGGCGCAGTAATGCCGTATTTACGCAGCGCGGTGCAGACCATTGGACCAATCGTCAGGTTAGGCACGTAATGGTTATCCATCACATCAAAGTGCACGGTATCTGCGCCAGCAGCGAGGACACGGTCAACATCTTCACCTAAGCGAGCAAAGTCGGCGGATAAAATAGATGGGGCAATTACAAAAGGCTGCATAGTTTTCTCACAATCCAATAATTTAAGATAGAACGATGACCCAGTCACTACAGTGACATCAACGCAAGCATCCGAATATCATTCGCGCCATAAATCATCGAGGTTACGAAACCCCCAGTCATCAGCTTGCTCGCGGGCAATAATGGTTTCTTGGCATTGTGCATGGGCTAAATTAATCACAACTTGCTCAATGGGTACTTTAGATTTAGTTGAAAAAAATACTTTCACTTTAGGCTTCAACAATGACTCTTCATTCTGATCAATCACTACGCCTAAACGTCCGCTGCTCAGCCGTACCAATGAACCAACAGGGTAAATACCCACAGCACGAACAAAAGCCTGGAAAACTTTCGGATCAAAATGGCCATCCCATTGCGCCATGCGCTGCAAGGACTCAGCAGGCCCCCAGCCTTTTTTATAGGGTCGATCAGAGGTTATTGCATCATACACATCGCAAACAGCAGCCATTCGAGCAAACAAACTAATTTGTTCACCAGCGAGTTTTTTCGGATAGCCATTGCCGTCATACTTTTCATGATGATGCAGACAGACATCATAAACTAGAGCACTGGCTGCAGGCTGACTGGTTAGGAGAATTTTAGCCCCATACACTGGATGCAAGCGTACTTTGGCAAACTCTTCGTCCGTCAAACGACCAGGCTTGTTGAGAATTTCATCAGAGATCGACATCTTGCCAATATCGTGCAACAAACCCGCTAAACCCGCTTCTGAAACACGCTTTTCAGGCAAGTTCAACTGGCGCGCCAAGGCAATCATTAATGCACATACTGCAACAGAATGCATATAGGTGTATTCATCAGCATTTTTCAAACGCACTAAACTAATTAATGCCGAAGGGTGGCGTAAAATTGATTGAGTCATCTCATCGACTAACCCATCAGCTCTATGGATATCAATGGCTTTACCCATTCTTACATCAGTAAACATACTAATCACAGCGGCTCTAGAACGTTCGCATAGATCAAGAGCTCTCTTAATCTCGTCCAGCATAGCAACTGGAGTAATAGACTCAAGCATCGCTCCTTGTAACAAGGCATCAGCTCTTTGCGCAGCTTGTGCAAACTCTTCACTAATCACACTTTCAGGCAGATCCAGACCTTTAGCAGTATCAATCCAGACCTCTGTCACTGCACTGCTTTTCAGGCTATACAGATCAGCCTGATCCTCAAGCGCAAACCCACTCTTCCAGAACGGGTGCTCCATCCATGAGCCACACAACTCATGGATATACATACCCAAGGTAATATCAGCGACAGAAACTTTCTTTAGCACGGTCATACCTATTTACATCAAACGCTTAATGTCAGTGAGTAGATGCTGCTTGCAAAAAAGATCAGATTATCTTTAATTGTGCAGGCGATTCAGACAACCCAGCCGTCATTCTTAACTTAACAACAAAAACTCAAGCAGAATCAGTTAGAAATCAACACTACTTCGTTAGCTGTTATTGTGTAAGCAGAATCAGCCAACTGATTGCTACTGACTTCAACCCGCAAGGTTCCTTCAACCCACAGAGGCTGGTAAATATCAGCTAGATCGATGCCTTTAGCATAACGTATTAGGACAATTTGATTCGGCGGTGGCGGCGGTACATGAATACAAGCGCCTGGGTATGGCACCAAAAAGAACTCAACAAAACGGCCTTGCTCATTGGTTTCTAGCGGCACTGGATAGCCGCCCAATAATATTTTTGTACCATCCAGCGCAGTTACGGTTTGCGCTGAATACATCACTGCAGGTAAGTTTTTATCTGTTGATCGCAGTCCGCCTGGGACATAAAAACCACTTTCTGCCTCAGGCGTGTCGTGACTAATGTCAGGCATATCCAGCAGCGCTTGACGATCAGACTCTGGCATTAAGTCCAGCCAATCGGTTTCTTCAAGCGCTGCTTGCGCAGCACCGACGAACAGCAGTAAAGCCAGCCACAAGCAACGCATAGTCCATCCTTTTAACGCTTGTTGAGCGCTTCAACAATAAACAACAGGACAATGGCACCGACTACCGCACCGATGAATCCAGCGGGCTGTCCGGCTTGATAAACACCTAAGGCTTGACCACCGTAAGTCGCAGCCACAGAACCGGCCAGACCTAAAATAATCGTCATTATCCAGCCTAAACCACTACGACCAGGCTTTAATAAGCGCGCAATGATACCGACTAACAAACCGATAATTAATGTGCCTAGAATACCCATATCGTTTCTCCCTGCATGTTAATAATGGTGTTCTTGCTAGACCGTATTATGACACTGCAGTTCAGTCTAGACTTAGAGCAACGCTTCCAGCTCCACAATTTGCTGCTGTAAACGTTGAGCTGTCGCACTGCGCAAAGTGGCATGACCGACTTTACGCCCTGCTTTCGGCGCTTTGGAATAATCATGCAAGTGGCAATCAGCAATGCTTAATACCTTGCTCGCCTCTGGCACGCTGCCAATAAAGTTGAGCATGGCGCTATGTTCCACACTTGCCGTAGAGCCCAATGGTAATCCAGCAACTGCGCGCAAGTGATTTTCAAACTGACTGCACTCAGAGCCTTCAATAGTCCAGTGTCCAGAGTTGTGGACGCGCGGCGCAATTTCGTTAGCCTTTAAACCGCCATCCACTTCAAAGAATTCAAAAGCCAGCACACCGACGTAATCTAGCTCTTGTAACACACGACTGGCGTAGTCTTGCGCCAATGCTTGTAAAGGATGCGCATCACTGGCCACGGACAAATGCAAAATACCGTCGTTATGAATGTTGTGCACCAGTGGATAGCATTGCACTTCACCATCACGACCGCGCACCGCCACTAATGAAACCTCACCACTAAAGGCAACAAAGCCTTCTAAAATGCAAGGAACATTGCCTAAGTAAGCAAAGGCATCGACGACATCCGAGGCTTCTCGTAAAACCTTCTGACCTTTGCCGTCATAGCCTAAGGTGCGAGTTTTCAACACCGCAGGTAAGCCAATTTGCTGAACGGCTGTCTCTAAATCAGCTTGCGACAAAACATCAGCAAACTCGGTGGTTGGGATACCCAGCTGTTTAAACATGGATTTTTCAAACCAGCGGTCACGAGCGATACGCAGTGCATTAGCACTGGGGTACACCGGTACAAACTGCTCAAGATATGCCACGGTTTCCGCTGGCACACTTTCAAACTCAAAGGTCACTAAGTCGACGGATTGCGCCATCTTCTGCAAATGCTCCGGCGAGCTGTAATCTGCATGCAGGTGCTCACCTAAAGCGGCAGCGCAAGCATCCACTGCAGGATCAAGAAAAGTAAACTGCATCCCTAAAGGTGTACCGGCTAACGCCAACATGCGTCCCAGCTGACCACCACCAATCACGCCAACTTTCATGACTTAAGCCTCTCGTGGATCTGGATTATCTAATACTGCTTGTGTTTGCTTTTCACGGTAGGCATTGAGCGCTACATGAAACTCAGGGTACTGATGACCGACAATACTCGCGGCCAATAAAGCAGCATTCACCGCACCGGCTTTACCGATGGATAAAGTCGCCACAGGCACACCGGCTGGCATTTGCACGATCGACAATAAAGAATCAACACCGGACAGCATGGATGATTGCACTGGGACGCCAAGCACAGGCAAGTGAGTTTTCGCCGCACACATGCCCGGCAAATGCGCCGCACCGCCAGCGCCCGCAATGATTACTTGCAAGCCACGTTGATGCGCTTGTTCGGCATAACTGAACAATAAGTCTGGAGTACGGTGTGCAGATACCACTTGCACTTCATAAGGAATGCCGAGGGTTTCCAGCATTTCTACGCTGTGGCTCATTGTGCTCCAATCGGACTTGGAACCCATAATCACGCCTACCAGTGGACTCATCAGTGTTGCCTCTTCAAGTTTGAGCGCCTCTTTAGCGCGGCAAAAATAACAAACCACGCAACACGGCGTGGCTTAGTCGATGAAACAGTCAAGAATTGTAAGCGCACAATTATAGCGCATTTGTCGCACATTGCTAAAACGCTTAGCGACAAACGTCGATTTATTGTGTCTTGAGTTAACGCCCGCCTTGTACAGTCAAGCCAACACCTAACTCAACCGCTAGCGCCCATGGCAGCAATAAAGTATCCAACAGTGCACTAAAAGGCAGATCAAGCGCTGCATATTTTGGCGCATAAGCGCCGAAGCGCTCCATCGGATAGCAGCCGCCTTGCAAACTGTACCAATCCAACCGTGTGCCAGAATAAATCACTGGCGCACCAGCCTGCGCAGCATTGAGAGTGCGCACACTGGCACAGCCAGCAATGCCAAGCAAGACCAGCACCAGCAAGAAGCGCAAGGGGTTACTCATCCCAGCCCGCTTGATGATGCTCGCCCCAGCGCGGCAACATATCTTGTGGGATTTGCAAAATATTCAGAATCCGCGCCACAACAAAATCAACTAAGTCATCAATGCTTTGTGGTTGATGATAAAAACCTGGCGAAGCAGGCAAAATCACTGCGCCCATATTCGACAGTTTCAGCATATTTTCTAAGTGAATACTGGAGTAAGGCGCTTCACGCGGCACAATCACCAGTTGACGACGCTCTTTTAGCACCACATCCGCGGCACGCTCAATCAAGCTATTGCAAGCACCGGTGGCAATCGCTGACAAGGTTCCGGTTGAACAGGGTACGACCACCATGGCGCTGGGTGCACCCGAGCCTGAGGCCACTGATGACATCCAGTCCTCTTTGCCATAGACACGAATTTGCCCAGCAGCAGCGCCGGTGTACTCAGTCAAAAACTGCTGCATTGCTTGCGGCTTTGGCGGCAACAACACATCGGTTTCTGTGGCCAGCACCAGTTGCGCCGCTTTAGAAATCAAGAAATGCACTTCGCGATCTTCTTGCACTAAACAATCGAGCAGACGCAAACCGTACTGCGCCCCAGAAGCGCCGGTCATGGCTAAAGTAACTCGCGCTGGCCCCATCATTATTTAGCCTCCAAAGCATCAATCAGTTGCGCATGAATCCCGCCAAAACCACCATTACTCATAATCACCACTTGAGTATCGGCCTGCGCCAGCGCTAAAACACCGTCGATGATTTCTTGCAAAGTATTGCAGACCCGCGTCGGTACCGGCGCATCGGCCACGGCGCCGGCTAAATCCCAACCGAGGTTATCTGGTGCATACCAAAATACGTGATTGGCATCCACCGTAGATGGTGCTAATCCTTCACGATGCGCACCCAGCTTCATCGAGTTAGAGCGCGGCTCAATTACTGCAATAATCTGTTGCTTGCCAACCTGCTTACGCAAACCATCTAAGGTGCTGGCAATTGCCGTTGGGTGATGAGCAAAGTCGTCATACACGGTCACGCCACGCACACAAGCCAGCTTCTGCATACGACGTTTAACATTTTGAAACTCGGCTAACGCTTGTGCGCCATGCTTCGCCGTCACGCCCACATGCCGCGCTGCTGCTAAAGCGGCTAGCGCATTGGCGACATTATGCAGACCAGTGAGCGACCACTGCACGCGGCCTTGCTCAACGCCGTCGAGGGTGACGCTAAAATCTGAGCCATCCTCTTTCAGCAGCTGCGCTTGCCACTGTCCATCAGCACCGGTGGTTTGCACTGGCGTCCAGCAACCTTTAGCAATCACCCGTTGCAGCGCTTCTTCGCGCGCAGGGTAAATCACCAGTCCATTGCTCGGCACAGTGCGCAGCAAATGATGAAACTGCAATTCAATGGCGGCTAAATCAGGAAAAATATCCGCATGATCAAATTCTAAGTTGTTGAGCACCGTGGTACGCGGACGGTAATGCACGCATTTTGAACGCTTATCAAAAAAAGCGCTGTCATATTCATCGGCTTCAACCACAAAAAAATCAGTTGCGCCCAAACGCGCCGACACACCAAAGTTCTGCGGCACACCGCCAATTAAAAACCCAGGCTGCATACCGGCATACTCTAAGATCCAAGCCAGCATACTGCTGGTTGTGGTTTTGCCGTGGGTCCCAGCAACCGCCAATACCCAGCGGCCTTGCAAGACATGCTCAGCCAGCCACTGTGGCCCGGAAACATAAGGCAGCCCTGCATCGAGCATATATTCCACCGCTGGATTACCACGTGACAATGCATTGCCCACGACCACTAAATCAGGTGCCGGCTTTAAATGCTCAGGAGCATACCCCTGCATCAGCGCAATGCCCTGCTCTTCAAGCTGCGTACTCATTGGCGGATACACATTGGCATCGGAACCGGTGACGCGATGCCCCAACTCTTTAGCCAGTAACGCTAAAGACCCCATAAATGTGCCGCAGATGCCTAAAATATGAATATGCATACAAACCTCAAATAATTGCCCGCAAGATTACCACAAGCATCACGATTCAACTGCGCACCAACCTCCACCTCAGATTTGCAACCCATCGCAGTTATAGGGCAGGATTGCTCAACACTGATGACCATTAAACAGAAAAGAGAGTTGCCATGCGCATCATTTCCGCCAGCTTAGAACATCTAGACCAGCTCACCCCAATGTTTATCCGTTACCGTGAACTTTATGGTGCGATGCCACAAGCAGAGGCCTCAAAAGAGTTTTTAGCCGAGCGCCTGAATAAGCAAGAAGCCATTATTTTACTGGCTTTTGAAGAAGACACTCTGCTGGGCTTCTGCCTGGTTTATCCAAGCTTTTCTTCAGTTTCTTTACGTCCCATGTGGATTATTAATGACATGTATGTCGCCGAAGACGCTCGACGCAAACACATTGCCCAACAACTGCTCAAGGCGCTAGCTGAACAAGCTCGCAGTAACGATGCCGTACGTCTGCGCGTCTCGATTCATGCCAGCAATGAAATCGCCCAACGTCTCTACGAATCCGCCGAGTTCGCGGAAGATCAGAACTTTAGAAACTATATTTTACCGCTATAAACTCACGGTAGCGTGAGTGTTAAAGCAAGCAGGATTGTGGACATTATTCCTTACAACTAGCACCGCCCTGTTTAGCAATAAAACACTAAGCGTGAATACTTGGTATACACCAACAAATACCACTATAATTGCCGCACTTTTTCTCTTTTAACTGGATATTCACATGAGCTTTAGCAAGATCCCTGCTGGTAAAGACGTACCTAACGACATCTACGTAGCGATTGAAATCCCAGCCAATCACGCGCCAATCAAGTATGAAATTGACACCGAAACTGACAACCTGATGGTTGACCGTTTTATGGCGACCCCAATGTTCTACCCTGCCAACTACGGTTTCATTCCAAACACTTTGGCTGACGATGGCGATGCTTTAGATGTTTTAGTGGTCACTCCTTACCCAGTCGCACCAGGCTCAGTGATCCGTGCGCGCCCAATTGGCGTACTACACATGACTGACGAAGCCGGTGGTGATGCTAAACTAATTGCCGTTCCACACGAAAAACTCACGCAATTGTATAACGATGTTCACGAGTACACTGATCTGCCACCGTTGTTGATTGAGCAAATCAAACACTTCTTTGAAAACTACAAAGATTTGGAAAAAGGCAAATGGGTTAAAGTTGAAGGCTGGGGTGATGCTGCCGCTGCTCGTGAAGAAATCATTAAAGCAGTTGCTGCTTACAAAAAATAAGTAACCTATCAACTAAAGGCCGATGCAAATCATCAGGCCTTTAGTGTTCTATATAGACAGATTCACTTTTCATATATATTCTACGTAACTATAATTCCGGCAAGTTTAAGCAAAACTCTATTGAGCGAATGGATTTAATCAATGCGTGTATTCTTGCTTGTCCTTCTATGCAGCAGCTTTCTGTTTGGTTGCAGCAATGAGTCAGACCCCTTGCGCATTGGCAGCAATCGGTGGCTAGGCTACGCACCCATATACTTGGCTGACGAGTTTGGTTGGGCCTCCTCAGCAAACATACAACTTGTGGAGTACTCCACTTCAAATGGTGTTATTCGTGGCATGCATAACGGCTTGCTAGACGCCGCTCTATTAACGCTAGACGAAGCTATAATGCTACAAAGCACCGGATATGATATTGAAATCTTATTGATTACAAACATTTCAGCTGGTGCAGACATTCTTTATGCACATCCTTCCATACGATACATCCATGAGCTTAAAGGTAAACGCATAGCCGTTGAAAGTGGCACGCTAGGTCCTTATTTCTTATCACGTATTTTAGAAAAAGCTAAGCTAACCGAAAGCGATATTAAAATTATTAACACACCTTCCTACATGCATGCAGGAGAGCTAGAAAAAGGTTTAGTCGACGCAGCTATTAATACTTCTGCCGCACACATGCAACTCACTCAAAGTGGCGTACTGCCACTATTTACCAGTCGCGATTTACCTGATGAAATACTTGATGTCCTTGTAGTGAATCGCAAACGTACTAGTTCAGAATTACGCTTACGCTTACATGGTTTATGGTTTAACAGTTTAGACGCTTGGCTTAATCATCGCGAGAGAAGCGACAAACGTCTATATCGACGCCTGGGCTTAGATGGGCAGTCATTAACTCGCACCTTAAACGGTATCGTTATGGGCGACAAAGCCCTAAATGCGCTTTATTTTGAGCAAGACCTATTGAGCGCCCGCATCCAACAAACTCAAGCTTTGATGCTTAATAAAAATCTACTCCAGCAGCCCATTGATGTCAGCAAACTGCTTCCCAACTGCAGCGGTGACACATGCTAAGCCGTTATTCGTTGCGTTGGTCAATTCCAGCTTTACTCGGTATTTTCGCATTAATTTTTGCTACTTTATTAATGCTGATTCAATTACCCGTAAGTCAAAAAAACGCGCTTAGCTCTTGGCGAAATTATACTGATCAAATGCTGATTCAATCACAGAGCAGTCTTAACGATCATCTACGTCTTAATCGTACAGAAGAAATGACAACAGAATTAGCTGAACTTGGCAGCTTACCCAATGTACGCTGGGCAGCAGTCATTGATGCTCAACTGCAGACAGTAGCAGCAACTCGTTTAGGCTTAGAGGCTAGTATCCGCAGCCAACTTGATGAGCAGCAGTTGAAAGACTTAATACTCAAGCATACGCCATCATGGCAACTACTTAGTAAACAGCGTTATTTAACTATATACCCGCTTAATAACATGCAATTTAATAGCATTGATCAATCTGGAGCTCTATTAGTCGAGCTCGACTTTGCTCCTTTCTTACGACAAACAACCAATAACGCCTGGTTATATCTTGGCCAAGCATTATTGTTACTTCTGATACTCGGTTTTATTTTAAACCATTTATATTCTCATCTTGTAGTTAAGCGTATTTCACATATTAGTAATGTTACCCAACGTTACGCAGCGGGAAATCTACAAGTACGCACAGGCCTGCAAGGTAAAGATGAAATCAGCCTGCTCGGCACCGCCATCAACAGCATGCTCAGACAACTCGAGAACAACCATAAGACTCTTCAAGAGAGCGAGCTTATGCTACGCAATCTTATCAACGCCGCACCAGTTGGCCTATTGGTCATAACTGAACAAAAACAAATAATTGAAGCAAACCCTACCGCACAACAACTATTTAATCTCACTGCGCAAGAGTTACGTGCAAGTCAACCTGAAGAGCTTTTTAGTAATACTGAGCAGTGGTTGCAACTGATCCAAGGCGTATGTAAAAAAACCATACTATCAATTGATCGCAACGAAAAAAGACTTACCACAGAAGCTGTAATTAACACGTTCTCACGTGACGATAAAAATTACACACTGCTGATGCTTAACGACATTAGTGAGCGCGCACAAGCAGAGCAACGCATGCACTATCTTGCCAATTATGATGTTTTAACCGGCTTATTCAACCGCAACAGCATTCTTAATCATGTTGAAAAAGCTCTTCAAGTCAACCGAGAACTCAGCTTGATTCTGATTGACCTCGATCGCTTTCAGTACCTTAACGATGGTCTTGGCCATAACATCGGCGATCAACTACTACAGGTTATTGCACGTCGATTACAAGATTGCACTAAGCATTTTGATGTTCTCGCCCGAGTGGGTGGAGATGAGTTTATGGTGGCACTATCGGGCGCATCATTACATCAAGCAGAAGCTTTAGCCACAACATTGCTAGAAGCCTTTAATGAACCATTCAAGGTTTTACAATACGAATTATTTATAACTGCAAGTATCGGGATAGCTCATCATAAAGGCTCCAAAGGAAGTGCTGTACAGCTGTTAAAGCATGTTGATCTCGCGCTATATCACGCAAAAAAAATGGGCCGCAATTGTTTTATTAGTTTTAATGCTGATCTTGCAACTGACGCAGCATTGCGC
Source organism: Denitrificimonas caeni DSM 24390 (assembly GCF_000421765.1). GTDB lineage: Bacteria > Pseudomonadota > Gammaproteobacteria > Pseudomonadales > Pseudomonadaceae > Denitrificimonas > Denitrificimonas caeni. Next base: position 156,771 of record NZ_ATXQ01000003.1, read on the forward strand.
CAACAACTCACAGATGAATTACGTCATGCATTAAGCCATGATGAGTTCGAACTGTTTTTCCAACCACAAGTCGATGTAAACAATCGCCCAGTTGCCATGGAAGCATTGCTGCGCTGGCACTCCAGTTCGCGTGGCTTAGTCAGCCCAGATAAATTTATTCCGCTACTGGAAGAAACCGGAATGATTTTAGATGTATCGCGATGGGCTTTCCGCGCGGCATGCCGACAAGCAACCGCGTGGAACAACCAAGGAACACCGCTACGCATTGCAGTTAATTTGTCACCGTTGGACTTTCTACAAGCTGATTTAGCTGGTTCATTGATTGCTATCATGCAAGAAGAGCAAACTCTCCCTCAGCTGATCGAGCTTGAGATCACTGAGAACTCGTTACTTGACAGTGGCGCGCAAGTACAAAACACTTTAAGACAGCTAAAAGCCGCAGGCTTACTGCTGTTCTTAGATGATTTTGGTACCGGCTATTCTTCACTTACTTACATTAAGCGCTTTCAATTTGATGGAATTAAAATTGATCGTGAATTTGTTGCGGGGCTGCCCAACTGCCAACAATCAATTGCACTTATCCATGGCATCTTAACCATTGCCGCACATTTAGGTTTGGATGTAGTGGCGGAAGGGGTAGAGACAGAGGCTCAAGCAAAGTTTTTGCGTCAGCAAGGCTGCCAGCTATTACAAGGTTATTTCTTTTCTGCTGCGCAGCCTGCCGCATCACACTTTAATAACGATCACACACTCAAACTGTATTAAGCTTTACGCAATTTTAGCAAAGTGTGGCCTACGCCAATTTCGTCGATTTGCTCAACCAAAACAAAGCCTGCCTCAACAGCCAACTCCAACATTTCCGTACTGCGATAAAATCGACTATTACCGTTTGCCAAACACGTAAAATATAGCGAAGTAGCATTTAGTGAATAACTGGCTGCGGAAAATTTTTGGCAATCCCAAAACAACTCTAAGATATACACCAACGCATCATCAGGCATTGCCGCATGCACAGATCGTAAAATATTGAGAATTTGTATAGGCGAAAAACAATCTAAAAACTGACTCATCCACCAAACATCACCATCATCAGGAAGCTGATGGCCAGCCTCTAAAAGATTGGCAGGATGAGCAGTCACTCGCTCAGAAAACCCTTGTTCTGCCATATTCTGTACGGCAAGCGCCAACTGTTGTGGTAAATCCACCATTGTCACGTGCACATGTTCATCAAAGTTGCAGCATTGCGCGGTCCAGCGCCCAGTATTAGCACCAATATCAATCAAGTGCCGAGGCGGTTGCGCAAATACTAAACGCAACAACTCAGGAAAAGCTTTATCGCTGTAATAGTGATCAAATTCAAACCAACTGCGCCGCGCTGGCTCAGGCAACACCGACAACCCCTCATAAATGGTTGGCCAGTTGCCGAGCTCTTGCAAGCCTGCAGGGCGAGACTCTTGCAAGGACGTCGTTAAATGGCTCATCGCTCGATAACAGACATCATTAGTAAACGCCATATTCACTTTGGTCATGTCATCGTGCAGTAAAAAGTAACCTACCTTTGCCAGCCTATACTGCGGTGCTTGAAATGTAACAATATGGCAGCTTAAGCCCATATCCAGCACAACTTTTACCGCATATTCTGACAGATTCGTTTTTTCTGCTAGATCGGCAGCGCTCAAGCCCTTATCTCCTGCCTTATCAAGCTCTGCAAGTAAATTAAGCTCCAACATACTGCGCGCAGCTTGAAAAGCTATCGGCGCAAAAGCGAGTTGCTGAGCATATTCTTTTGCTTGCAAAGCTGTCAGGCAGTTTTGAGCATGGTACGGCATAGATTGGTTCCCTTTTTCAGATCAGGCATAAAAATAAAATGGCAAAAACATGCTATTAAAAAGCAGTCTCTCAAGGATAGTTGGCAGCCCTATCAGGGCTTTGACATAATACAGCTTTGCTTAAATAATTTAGCTCCACAACGAGTGCTGCTATACTTTATGCCATCTTATGTTTAGCGCGCTGCATCTTCACACATTGGGCAGTATGCTAAACACCTACCCCATCGCGTTATGAAGGTTAATATGGCTCGCCAGAAAAAAACACCCGGCTTTGAGCAGTCATTAAATGAACTGCAAGCACTCGTTGAACGACTTGAAAGTGGTGATTTATCACTAGAAGAGTCACTATCGACATTCGAGCAAGGCATTAGCCTAACTCGCGAGTGCCAAAGCGCATTACAAGATGCAGAGCAGCGCGTACAAGTCTTACTTGAGCAAAACGGCACGCTGATTGAAAAACCATTAGATGGAAGTACCCTGCCTTGATCGCCGACTACCAACGGCTTTGCCAAAATCACGTGGATGCAGCGCTACAACAACTGTTACAAGCGCCAAGCACCGAGCTTGAGCGCTTGTACCAAGCAATGCGATACAGCGTCATGAATGGCGGCAAGCGTGTACGCCCATTATTAGTATTTGCCAGCTGCCAAGCCCTTGGTGGAAATATCAAGCAAGCCTACGGCGCTGCCTGCGCAGTTGAGTTGATTCACGCCTATTCTTTAGTGCACGATGATCTTCCTGCTATGGATGATGATGCTCTAAGGCGCGGACAACCAACTACACATATTGCTTTTGATGAAGCCTATGCGATTTTAGCTGGTGACGCTCTACAGTGCTTAGCCTTCGACGCACTTGCAGATGAAACACTCTCTCCCGTTAGCCTCGAGCAACGCTTAGACATGGTTAAGATACTAGCCAAGGCCTCCGGTGCCGCTGGCATGGTTGGCGGGCAAGCAATCGATTTAAGCTCAGTAGGAAAAACCATAGACCAGCAAACACTAGAGTTAATGCACCGACACAAAACCGGCGCACTAATTCAAGCCAGCGTGCAACTCGGAGCTATTGCTAGCGGTCAGTCGACGCCACAAACAATGCAACACCTGTCCGAATATGCACAAGCGATTGGTTTAGCTTTTCAAGTGCAAGACGATATTTTAGATGTGATAAGCGACACTCAGACGCTGGGCAAGCAGCAAGGCAGTGATTTTGAGCACGCCAAGCCAACCTACCCTGCACTCCTCGGCCTCGAGCAAGCCAAGCAGTATGCTGCCAGCCTAAATCACCAAGCTCATCAGGCGCTGGCTGATTTTGATCATAATGCTGACCAGCTGCGCCATCTAGCAGACTATATCGTCTCTCGCAGAAACTGATTACTGTGCTCGCATCATAAAACTTGGTGCGAGCAGCACAGCTGGACAGTTGGAGAGCTAAATCTTTAAGCCCCATAAACCAAAAAAGCGCTTAGCAGTTGACTGCTAAGCGCTTAATATCTACTTAAAAAGCAAATATGCTGGTGGGTCGTGTGGGATTCGAACCTACGACCAATTGGTTAAAAGCCAACTGCTCTACCACTGAGCTAACGACCCAAAAATGGTCGGGGTAGGGGGATTCGAACTCCCGACATCCTGCTCCCAAAGCAGGCGCGCTACCGGACTGCGCTATACCCCGATGGCTCCACGACCTGGACTCGAACCAGGGACCCAATGATTAACAGTCATTTGCTCTACCAACTGAGCTATCGCGGAACATTACAAACCAGGTTGATCTCTTTCGAAGTTCGCCTCATCTGTGGTGCGACATTCTACGCAAATTTCCAACCCTGTCAACTCCTTAGCTAAAATAAATGCATATATTTTCTACTCCAACATTTATTCAGGCAGCGATGCAGTTTATGCAATCTAGCATCCCACTGATCAGTACTAACGTTTATACACTGATACTGATATTATCAGAACATTGTTAGGTTTTGAAAAAGGCTGCTTCTGTGCGCTCGTTTAGCTCATTCTCATCTTTAAACTCTAACGGCGACCACAGTGGCTACGGAGACACACTCATGGATAGAAAGATACTTCCGCAATTCAATGACTTGACGCAAAGAGTGCGTAAGCTGCTGCTTAACCATTTAGCTCAACAAGTACGAGCCGCCTTCACTGAAGCTGACAGTGCTTTATTTAAGTGCGCAGAAAAAGCTGAGAACAATCAAGTACAAGATATGTTCTTTGAGAGCATTCGAGAAGTTCGCAAGCAACACTTACTGATTGAGCGTGCTTTTCTACAAAACATTACCGCACAATTTGATAGTTTTGTTAACGGCACTACTGAGTTACCACAAGACACTGACGAAATTGACGCCGACACACTATCGCTAGTACAAACCGATGATTTTGAAGAAAGTCTATTGGTCACCAGCATGTCTAAAAAAGTCACAGAGCGCTGCATGGAGCCACTTTACGGCATAGAGCAGCGCTTAGCGTTAATCAACAGCGGCAAAAAACCAGGTGCAAACAGTCCTCTTGCCCCAACTATTATTGCCACTGGTTTTTATACAGCTTTAACCAACAGCTCATTTACCCTGCAAATCAAAACCATTCTTTACATGCTTTTTGAGCAATTTGTTATGAGTGAGCTCGATCAATTCTATGCCGCCACCAATAAGCTGTTCATTGAAGCTGGCGTTTTACCGAATCTAAAATATTCAACAGCACACGCTCGATCGATCAGTACAGCTAGCGACAAGCTTGGGGCAGTAGTTACGCCATCATCACCTGAACCTGCTGCTCCTGCTGCTCCTGCTGCTCCTGCTGCTCCTGCTGCACAACACTACCACGCAGAGCTGTCTGCAACGCCCCGCACAGAGCATAGCCCGCAGTCCATTCCTTCAGGCGCGCCAGCACTGCAAGGAAATATGAGTCGCCCTGTAGAGCATATCTCTACAACTCATAGCGCCATAGATGAGTCCACGCGTTTACAAGCTGAAACCATTAACACTCTGCTTGCTCTCTACCGCCAACAGCAAACAGAAACACTACCCGATGGCATACAGAGCATTTCAGCGCTAGTACCACAAAGTTCAACTTTGCAATACAGTGTTCCACAACTACTAAACTCATTAAATCAGCTACAAAAACAAGCTGCAGAGCAAGCTCAGCAGCACTTCGTTATCCAGTCTGTCAGCGATATTAAAAGCAATCTTGTTGGTCAACTTAAACTAGTCCACGATACTGATGCCGAACATAAAATTCCCGAACAACACGCCAATACTATCGATCTTGTTGGCATGCTGTTTAATTTCATTATCGAAGATGCAAGCCTTTCAGACGCCAGCAAAGCAATTTTATCGAACCTGCACTCGCTTTATCTACAAGTTGCACTACAAGACAAATCCCTCTTTACACGCCACCAACACCCCGCTCGCAAGCTACTTAACGGCATGGCGCAAGCAGGTATAATCTACTGCGGCGCTAGCGAGGAAAATGCGATACAGCAAAAAATGAAGTTCACTGTATCGCAGGCCTTGCAATCCTTTAATGGTGACAGTGTGTTATTTGAATACTTGCTACAAGACTTCAACACTTTCGTTGACGCCTTACAGCAACGTGTAGAACTACGTGAAAAGCGCGCAGTCGAAGCAGCCAAGGGGCGCGATAAATTACTGGCTGCTCGCAACCAAGCACGGGCACTGGTCGACAATATAATTAGCCGCTTTCCTCCACCCAGTATTATTCGCAACTTCTTAACCCAAACTTGGGTTGATGTATTGGTTTTTGCATTCTTGCGCCATGGCCCAGCCAGCAAACAATGGCAGCGCTATGCCGAAGTTGCCCAGCAACTGGCGTGGAGCGGCACAGCTCTGGAAGCTGATGAACAAAAAGATCTTGAAGCGTTACGCCTTGGGTTATTAGAAGATCTACGTAAAGGCTTAGACTTACTGGGCAGTCACCATCCAGACATGATCCGCAAGCTACTACAAGACTTAGTTGCCTGCCAGCACGCTGTACAAGCTCGCGAAACGCTGCTTGCCGAACAGATTAGCCCACAACTCCCAGAAAGCCAGCTTGGCACTATGCTCGGAGAGGATGCAGCTTTATCAGCATCACCATCTATCGACAACCTCTCAGAAAAAGCACAACAATTTGCCAGTCAGCTCGAGCATATTGACTTCGGCACATGGTTTGAGTTTGACAACCCAACAGCGACACTAAAACTCTCATGGTTTAGCCCGACAACCCGCAACTACATGTTTGTCGATAGCTCAGGACAGCGTGTTGCTATCAAAGCGCTTACTTCTCTAGCTGTTGAACTTGAGCGGGGCTCAGCACGTATTATTACTGAAACTCGAGCAACGCCACTGATGGATAGGGCTTTCAACGCTATTCAGAAAATATTCCAGCGTTTTAACCATACACAAACAAGCATAGGGTGAAGGCATTGACTATAGACGAACGTCGCCTCAATCAACGGCACACTACCGAACAAGAACTTGAAGCCTACGATATGCACACAGCGCGTTTTATTGGCCGCTTTGTCGATATATCAGAAGATGGTTTTTTGCTGTTTTGCCCACAGCCTGTGGATGTCGATAGCATCTGGCAAATGCGCGTACTCGCTGCAAACGATAAGCGCCTAAAAACTTTACTCTCGTTGGGTGCAGAATGTCTATGGGCACGCCCTGCCGATGAAAGCAATCACTGCTGGGCAGGCTTTCATATTATCGACATAACTGCTGATGATGCCAAAAAGCTGCACGCGCTTCTTGCCGATCAGTCGTAGCACTCAGCAGCAACCTATAGACCACTCATAGATTAGTAAGCACTGGTACTTAAAACTGATTAAGACACAGTGATAAACCTCGTAGAAGTCTATTCATCTCAAAACAGTTACACTTGCCATTCTTAGTCATTGTTTGAACCTATGTATGCGCCGTACTAAAGAAGAAGCAGAGAACACCCGTACCGCTATTCTAGTAGCGGCAGAAATGTTATTTCTTAAAAAAGGCGTATCACACACATCTCTCGAACACATCGCACGCGAAGCCGGGGTCACCCGCGGCGCGGTGTATTGGCACTTCCAAAACAAAGCCCATCTATTCCATGAAATGCTCAATCAAGTTCGCTTACCGGCTGAGCAAATTACTGAGCACATCAGTCAATGTGATCCACAAAACCCCATTTTAGGCTTACGTAATTTATGTGCGGATGCTTTGCTCAGCATGGAAAAAGAACCACGCAAGAAGCGTATTTTTACAATTCTGCTGCGCCGCTGTGAGTTTACTGATGATTTGCGTGAAGCCGAAGAGCGTCACGAAGCTTTTATCAACGAGTTTATTGACCTATGCGAGCGACTGTTTGCCGAACCGGCCACAGCCGAACGCTTACAGGCAGGGGTGACGCCTAGAATGGCTGCATTGACACTGCATTCGATGCTATTGGGCTTGATCAGTGACTGGTTGCGCGATCCGAACCTATTTGAGGTCAGTCATGCAGGCGCAATGCTGGATGCACTGTTTCGAGGTTTAATTCAAAACTGGGAGTTGGATATGCATAGAAATAAAACTCTATGCAATCGCTCTTAGACTTACTCAGTAATCAACCAATCTAGCCGCCAACCACCCTTACCACTCTGCAGAGTCTCGGCAAGCCAAGGCAACAACTGCTTAAGCTCATCCTCTAAGCCCCAGGGTGGGTTGCAAATAATTAAGCCTGATCCATTCAAACGGCTGGAGTCACTAGGCTCGTCCACGTATAGCTCAATACGCAACAGTTTAGGTGCACTGCCGCGCTGCAAGCTGTTGTAAAACGAGCGTAATTGGGCAATATCTTTAACCGGATACCAAATACACACGATCGCCTGACGCATACGCGCCAAGGTTTCTTCAAGCGCTTGCGTGCACCTCTGCAATTCATTACCTTCTTCAAAAGGTGGATCAATTAGCATTAATAAACGCTTTTCTTCCGTAGGGAGCAAAGCCCGCGGCACATGCCAGCCCTCACCAATGTGCACACTGACGCGCCGATCAATACGCATATTTTCTTTAAGAAGCTGTCCGTCTTCAGGGTGCTTTTCGTTTAGATATAGATGATCTTGGCTGCGAGTTAAGCAACGCGCCAACTCAGGCGAGCCAGGATAATAACGTAATTCATCATCGTCATTAAGCTCACGAACAGCATGCAAATATTCTGCTAGCAAGGGATGCGGAGATGCCCAAATCCGCGCAATACCTTCTTGCCATTCACCAGTTTTAACGGCTTCTTCACCCTGCAAGTCATATAAACCAATGCCTGCATGGGTATCTACATACGCCATCGGAGCAGGTTTTTTCTGCAGCAAGGCAATACAACGAGTAAGCACCCAATGTTTAAGAACATCGGCGTGGTTGCCTGCATGATAAGCATGACGATAATTCATAATGTTCTCAACGGAGCTCTTGTTGGATGCTTAAGAATGTACGCGGCCAAGGTTTATCATTACGAATCTTCTCTGGCAGAGTAGCAATTGCTGCTTGCGCTGAGGCGCGATCAGCAAACGATCCGAACGTCACCACAAACAAAACCTGTCCTTGGTGAAGCTTTCTAAAGTAATGATACTGGCTGCTATTTTGTTTCACAAACGCCTGCGCCGTAGACTCTGTACGAGTTCCAAATACTTGCAAAGTGTAACGAGTCCTAGCCTGTTGTTTATACCACTGACTTTCACCAGCACTACCAGACAACCCTGTAGTTGCTGGCACTACTTTTGGTAATGTTACAGCCGGCTTCACCACAGGTTGGGCTTTAGCTACAGTAGATGATTTCTGTGCCAGCGGTACAGCTGCGACTTTGCTGGCAGTAATCACTTCTTTAGGCTGCACAGATGCAGATTGCTTAGGCGCTGGTGTACTAATAGGAACAGGCGTACTTACCGGAGTAGGCACACTGATCGCTTGCGTTTGCTCAATAACAGGTTCTACTGTAGGAGCTGACTCTTCAACAGCCGAAAAGTGTTCATCATCTTCTGCTGAAAGAGCTTGTGCTAGCGGCTCGCGCGTAACAGGCTCAAAGGGCTGATCCAACAAAGGTAAATCTAATGTAACTGTCTTTCCTGAATCAACAACAGCTTCTACGGGGTTTATAGCAGGCTCAATAATTACAGCATCTATATTAGATACAGAATCACTCTTACTCTCTGGTTCAGACGTTTGCATAAACCATGCAAACGTGAGCGCCACACTTAACACAACAAGAATAGCTATATGTTTAAACGGGATGATGCTAGCTGATTTGCTTACGGCAGAAGTATGACGCATCTGCGCCAGCAACAGATTCTTTGCAACACTATTAACCTGCCCTGGCCAACCCTGAGATTCGGCATAAATTGCATTTATTTGATCGTCGGTGAAGATCTCAAGCTGCTGTCCAGCAGCAACTAAGCGCTGCTCTAAATACTCGCAGACCTCTTGCTGATCCAATGGTTCTAAAGCAATGACATGATGAAGATCTGCATTGTCTGCAACTTTTTTAAGCAGCGGACAAATAGTTGAATCTGAAAAGACAAAAACGCGAGCACAAGCATCATTCACTCCTTGCGCTATTCGCTGTAAAAACAATAAAGCAGACTCATCTAAGCATTCAGCATTATCAACAATCACATGCACTTCCTGCCCGGTGATGAGCATTTGCTCAATATGCCTTAATACCCCAGCAATATCAGCACCATGCAACCCTAATGCAGCACTTACATGCTGTAACATAGCAGCAGCATCGGTTGTTGAAGATGGTGCAATAACAATATTTGTTACTGGCTCTTTAGAACTGGCTACTAATGCTTGTCGAAGAACAGTTTTACCACTGCCTTCCGGCCCTGTAACCACCAACATCAGCTTGCTATAACGAGCTAAATGATGCAGTTCAACAAGCACCGGCCGCCGCTTTGCCGCAAAGAATTTAAAACTAGAACCTCTACCTAAGAAGGGATCATGCTCAAACTGGTAGTACTCTAAAAAACCATCGTCCGCGTGCAAATGAGTCATGCTGTTCTCGTTTGGTTAAATATTGGCAGTAATCATTGAATAATCTGCATTCAGCACACTGTCTAGGGTCGCCGCAGGGTAATCGGAAGTGACCAAAGCTTGACCTAAAGCGCGCAAAAGCACTAAACGCAATTGACCATCTAATACTTTTTTATCTACCGACATATGAGCTAAAAACATCGCAGCAGTCATTGCTTTCGGTGGAACAATAGGCAGCCCGGCACGAGCAAGTAAACCTATACCTCGATCGCGTTGCTTCTCAGTTAGCCAACCTAATTGTTTTGACATCTCAAGCGCCATAACCGTTCCCGCGGATACTGCCTCACCATGCAACCAAACGCCATAACCTTGCTCTGTTTCAATCGCATGACCAAAAGTATGACCTAAATTTAAGGTTGCACGCACTCCAGACTCGCGCTCATCAGCCGAGACCACTAACGCCTTCGCAGCACAAGATCGCTCAATGGTTTCCATCAGCGCGAATGGATCCAGTGCGCAGATAGAAACCATGTGCTGCTCTAACCAAGTTAAAAAAGGCTCATCGCAAATTAAACCGTATTTGATCACCTCTGCCAGTCCTGCCGACAATTCTCTGACGGCCAAGGTATGCAAAGTTTCAATATCAATAATCACAGCTTGTGGCTGATAAAATGCACCCACCATATTTTTGCCAAGGGGGTGGTTAATGCCTGTCTTACCACCAACAGATGAATCAACTTGCGATAACAAGGTTGTTGGTACTTGGATAAAATTCACACCACGCTGATAACATGCCGCAGCAAAGCCAGTCATATCACCAATAACACCGCCACCAAGAGCAATCAAAGTGGTTTTACGATCATGCTTATCTGCTAACAAACCATCGAAAATAAGCTGCAAGGTTTCCCAGTTTTTGTAAGACTCGCCATCGGGCAAGATAATCTCACTGACCTCATAATCGCTCAGTGCTTCTCGCAGTTGCCGCAAATACAGTGGTGCCACCGTCGTATTGCTAACAATCGCGACTTTGCGTCCAACAATATGCGGTGCGAACAGTTGATTTTGGGTTAAGAGCCCAGAACCTATATGAATAGGGTAACTACGTTCAGCCAAGTCAACAGTAAGCGTACGCATGCATTCCTCGCGTGTTGAATATAAGATTAAAAGACCAAACTTCACCAAGACATGGTGAGGGGCTTTAAATATTCGTTAAGTATAGCGCAGAATATACATCTAGATTACTTATGCTTGCTGCAACCAAGGAACTGCATGATCTCTTGTACGACCATACGCGGTGGCCGCGTATCTGTCTCAATAATCAAAGTTGCTACTTCGCGGTACAAAGGATCACGGATCGCGAGCAAATTAGCTAGTACCTGCGCGGGATGATCCGTTTGTAGGAGGGGTCGATTGCGGTCTCTTGCTGTACGCGCGAGCTGATGCTCAACTGAGGCATGCAAGTAAATTACTTCTGCATTATTGCGCATCGCTTGACGATTTTCAGCGCGTAATATTGCGCCGCCACCGGTAGCGAGCACCAATCCTTGCTGCTGGGAAAGTTCTTCGATAACAGCTTGCTCTCTGTCACGAAAGCCCGTTTCGCCTTCAACATCAAAGATCAACGGAATGCTTGCGCCGGTTCGCTCTTCAATTTCCTTATCGGAGTCTTTGAAGGGCAAACCCAGTTCTTTAGCAAGCAAACGCCCGATGGTGCTCTTCCCAGCTCCCATCGGGCCTACAAGTATGTAATTACGTGTCTGCATTAATTATTCAGCGTAATAGCCTGAGTATTCATAATGCGCGGCGTAATAAATACCAGCAACTCTGATTTTTGATCCTGCACATAGTCGCGCCGGAAGATGCGTCCAACAAAAGGCAGGTCGCCCAAGAATGGAACTTTATCGACAGACTTGGTTTGCGTGTTAGAGAACACACCACCAATCACAATCGTCTCGCCATCAGTCACCAATACTTTCGCATTGACTTCGTTCTTTTTAATCGGTGGCACGCCATTGACCGCATTAGCAAAGTCAGCCTCATCTTTAGTCACTTTCACATCCATGATAATACGGTTATCAGGTGTAATCTGTGGAGTTACTTCCAGAGATAAAGCAGCCTCTTTAAATGATGTACTGGTTGCACCACTTGAACTTGCTTCTTGATATGGAATTTCTGAACCTTTTAAGATTTTCGCTGTCTCTTTATCAGAGGTTACAACTTTAGGCTGCGAAACAACTTCACCATTACCGGTTTTTTCCATAGCTGACAGCTGTAAATCAAGAATAGCATGATTGGTAACAAACCCAATACCTAAGCCAGCTGTTGCGTTCAGCGCACCCATATCAACAAAAGGCACAGGGCTATTACTGCTATTGGTTGGCAGTGTGCAATTTCCTGCCAAGAATCCGCAATTTGCATTTTCTTGATCTGTAACACTAAGATTGCCATCTTTACCAAAGGCTCGCCACTTACGATCATTACTTCTTAAAGCTCCACCCCAACGCACACCGAGGCTTTTACTGTAATCGACGTTGGCTTCAACAATACGCGCCTCAATCATCACCTGACGCACTGGAATATCTAATTGCGTAACCACTCGACGTAGCTCATCAAGCTGCTCTTGAGTCTGGTAAGCAATGATGCTGTTAGTACGGTCATCCACAGTCACCGAACCACGCACATCACTGTTACCGCTGGTTACTGATTGGAATAAAGTAGCAATTTGTGAGGCTTTAGCGTAGTTCACTTGAATCAGTTCACGACGCAAAGGTGCTAGCTCAGCAATTTGCTTTTGTGCTTCCATTTCTTGACGCTCACGTGCTGCAATTTCATCAGCTGGAGCAACTAACAATACATTACCAATTTTGCGTTTATCTAATCCTTTAGTTTTCAAAACTAAATCAAGCGCTTGATCCCAAGGTACATTTTGCAAACGTAGAGTAATGTTGCCTTGCACTGTGTCACTGGCAACTAGGTTCAAATCAGTAAAGTCAGCAATCAGCTGTAGAACCGAGCGAACGTCAATGTCTTGGAAGTTAAGCGACAGTTTTTCGCCGGTATACGCAAAACGCTCTGCTTTACGCTTTTCCATATCGTCTTGAGTTAAAGGCTTAACGCTAAGTGTTAACTTATTATCAGTCTGGTACGCTAAGTAATCATAAAAACCCGTTGGCTCAACCACAATTGTGACCTTACCATTAGACTCGCTTGCGTTAACAAACTGTACTGGTGTAGCAAAGTCTTTAACATCTAAACGTACACGCAACGCTTCTGGTAACTGAGATTTCGCAAACGTAAGGCGAATTTTGCCACCCTGCTCTTGAATATCTGGGCTGTTATTAGGGTCATTTAGTTCAATAACAACATTACCCTCGCCTTGCTCGCCACGCTGGAAATCTATATCACGGATACCGCGCTGCTGAGCAACATAAGGCTTAACAATAGGTGTGTTAGCGATAGGCGCCGATGCACTCACTCCTTCACCAACAACCACGTAAACGTTATTACCTTCAGCGCGCGTGCTGTAAGGAGATAGGTTTGAAAGGTTGATGATCATACGCGTACGATCATTGGCCTCAATGATGCTTAGGCTGCGGGCATTTCCGGAACCTAACTCGCGATTTTTAGTACCAAGCTTATTTTTAACACCCGGCAAATCCAAAGCGATTCTAGCTGGCTGTTCGATGGTGTAGCCGCGTGGCGCTGTTACAGGCTCATCAAAAGAAAGCTTAAGCTCAACTTTATCACCTGGCAAAGACGCCACATCAAGCGATTGCAAGTTTGCCGCAAGCAGTGCAGGTGAAAGCACAGCAGCCATTATAGAGACACTAATACGAGATAGTTTTATTTTCATTTTCAAATTCCGTTGTGCTTTCCAATAGTCAGTTTTCATAGCCTGCTCCACTCACGAGCGTTCCTGCAAAGCCAGAGTGCGCGGCCGTTCCAACCAGCCACCATCGCCATCAGAAACAATTTCTATTACTTCGATTCCAGACGTCGTAATTGCGACTACACGTCCATGATTACCGCCTAAATAGTCACCGATACGTATACGGTGCACGCCATCTGCACCACGTAACAGAGCATACATGCCCGCACCATTTGAAAGCGTTCCCACCATCACAAAACTTTCAATATTAAAGCCTTCTAAAAACTGCTTAACACGCGTCTCGTCAGGTTTAATATCTTTCGTACCCTTTGCGTTGCTGGTCAGCTCAATTTTTACCGGCGGTTGAAATGGGCTCCGCAACATAGATGCCACATAAGTAAACGGCTCATACACCACTTCTTTTGGCATCGGCTCAATAGCACCTTTAGGTTGAGCTCTAACTTCGTCCATAAAGGCCTGTAAATCCGAAAAGCCACCTGAAGAATTACAGCCTGCTAAGCTCGCAGAAAGTAATGCAGCTAAGATATACTGAGAGCGTCTCATTGCTTCGCTCCTTGATCATTATAACGGTAGGTTTTTACTAAAATACTCATGGCAAGCCTTGAACTATTACCTTCAGTAACAGGCTTTATCGAAAAGTCATGCAACGTAACAATTCGAGGCATACTTGCGATGGCACTGACGAAAGTTGCTAAATCATGGTAAGAGCCAAACACTTTAACTTGAATCGGCAGTTCGATATAAAACTGCTGAACAACTTCTGGCAGCAATTTAATTTCTTCAAACTCTAAACCTGAGTTAATCCCTGCGCTGGTTATATCTTCTAACAAACCCGGCACTTCAGTGTCACTTGGTAACTGCCGTAACAAAGCTTCAAATGATGCCTCCATCAACTTCATTTGCTCTTTGTACTCTTCAAGGTTAGCCGCTTGACGCACCTTAGAAGTAAATTGCGTTTTTAAATCCAGCTCTTCTTGTTTGCTACGATCAAGCGCATCTTGTAGGTCGGTCAAATGCATGAAATAACCAAGCGCTAAAACAGCCACCAAAACTATCAAGCATGCTAACGCCCGAACAGCCGCAGGCCATGACCCTATATTATTGAGGTCCAGCTCGGAAAAATCGACTTTACCTAAGCTCTTAAAGGAGTCCGCAATACTCATTTTTGTGCTCCTTGCTCATCCTGATCTTTAGGCAGTGTTTGCTGAACAGTTAGTTTAAAAGTATTAGCCTGATCCAACTTGTCGGCACTAATAGCTTTTACTTCTGTTAAGTTTGGAGCTGCCAACCAATCAGATGCGTCTTGATTACGCATCAAACTCGACACCAAATTATTTGATTCAGCGGCGCCCTCAATAGAAATAGACTTTCCAACCATTTTCACATCAGTAAAATGCACACCGTCCGGCAATGTACGAACTAACTGATCAAAAATTCGTGCTGCAATCGGGCGATTACCCTGCAAATCCTGAATAATCTTCATCCGTTCAACCAATTGTTGGCGGCGAGTTTTTAATTCACTGATTTCCTTAATGCGCGAGTCTAATGCAGAAATCTCGTTACGGATAAAATCGTTGCGTGCGTTTTGTTGCGTAATCGTTGCATTCAGATACTGATCAGCTAAGAAGACAATACCGCCAGCAACAATTAGCACGCCAACGATAGTAACTAAAAAGCGTTGTTTGCGTTCTTCGCGTAACTGTTCACGCCAAGGAAGTAGGTTGATGCGTGCCATCAGTCAAAACTCCTCATAGCTAAACCACAAGCCATCATCAAAGACGGAGCATCACTTGCTAATGCGCCAGCATTGACTTTATTACTCAAGGTCATATTTGCAAAAGGGTTGGCTACAAGCGTTGGCGTGCCTATTTTTTGTTGCACCAGTTGATCCAGCCCAACAATTGAAGCGGTACCGCCTGCTAACAATATATAGTCAACATCGCTGTATTGCCCAGCTGCAAAAAAGAATTGCAAAGAACGTGATACTTGTTGCACCACAGCCTCTTTAAATGGACTCAATACTTCTGTTTCATAATCATCAGGTAAGCCACCTTGCTTTTTAGCTAGACCCGCTTCTTCTGTAGACAATCCATAACGTCGCTGAATTTCGTCAGTCAACTGCTTACCACCAAACAACTGCTCACGCGTGTAAATAGTCTGGCCATTGTGCAGCACGCTTAGAGTCATCATAGTGGCTCCGATATCAACAACAGCGACAGTTAAGTCTTCTTCACCATTACCGAGCTGCTCAGCCAGCAAGCCATAGGCACGCTCGAGCGAATAGGCTTCAATTTCAACAACTTTCGCTGTGAGTCCGGCAAGCGCTAAAGCGGCTTCACGCACTTCTACGTTTTCTTTACGACAAGCTGCTAGGAGCACATTGACGCGATCAGCATTGCGCGTAGTCGCACCTTGCACTTCAAAATCAATGGCAACTTCTTCTAGGGGGTAAGGAATGTACTGATCTGCTTCAATTTTGATCTGATTCTCCAGCTCTTCCTCTGACAGCCCCGCCTCCATCTCAATTGTTTTAGTGATGACGGCCGACCCTGCTACAGCCACAGCAGCATGCTTAACGCTAGTTCGCGCCTTAGTGACTAAACGTGCGATAACTTGGCCAACCACTTCTAGCTCGGCAATATTTTTCTCGACGATTGCATTGGGTGGAAGCGGCTCAACAGCATAGGCCTCTACCTTGTAGCGCCCCCCTGAGCGACTCAGTTCTATGAGCTTGACTGAAGTCGAACTTATATCGATCCCCAGAAGCGTATTAGCTTTCTTTTTGAATAGCCCTAGCACGACAGAATTCCTATCAGCATCCGTAACTTACGTACGGTTTAGGTTTGTTCCACATTAAAAAACATTTGGTCAAAAAGAAGTGTAAATAGCTTCTCTTGATTAAAAACGCTTATAATGTGCCCAGTTTTATTGTATGACGCTGTAATTTTTTATAACCCTTATCTTGGGAATCTAATAGCCTTGATGCACTTGCTGAAATTCCTCTTTGCCACCATCACTACAGTCATTTGCGGACTTGCGCTAAGCCTCAGCGGCGCGTTTTTGTATCTAAGCCCTAATTTACCATCTGTCGAATCTTTACGTAGTATAGAACTACAGATTCCTTTGCGGGTCTATAGCAATGATGCAAAGTTAATCGCTGAATTTGGAGAAATGAGACGCTCTCCTATTTTATTCAACGATATCCCCAAGGATTTCATCCACGCATTACTTGCCGCTGAAGACGATAACTTTGCCAACCATTATGGCGTAGACCCCGGTAGCTTAGTGCGCGCTGCTGCTCAAATATTGAAAACAGGCCGTATTCAAACGGGCGGTAGCACTATTACCATGCAAGTCGCAAAAAACTTCTTTCTATCAAGCGAACGCAGTTTTTCTCGCAAAGCCAATGAAATCTTATTAGCCTTACAAATTGAGCGTGAATTAACTAAAGACGAGATTCTAGAGCTTTATGTTAATAAAATATACCTCGGCAATCGCGCCTATGGCATTGAGGCCGCATCCCAAGTGTATTACGGCAAGTCGATACGCGATATCAGCCTTGCTGAACTCGCCATGATTGCTGGCTTACCCAAGGCCCCCTCTCGCTTCAACCCTATTGCCAACCCTGAGCGCAGCATGGAACGACGCAATTGGATCTTAGCTCGCATGCTAAAACTGGGGCGCATTTCTGACGAGCAGTACCAAGAGGCAGTAAGCGAGCCTTTAACAGCTAGCCTGCACATCAATATGCCAGATCTTAACGCCCCTTATATTGCCGAAATGGTACGTGCGGAAATGGTTGGTCGCTTTGGCGGGCAGGCTTACACCGACGGCTACAGCGTTACTACAACCGTACCCTCTGACTTGCAAGAGCATGCACAGCACTCGATTATTAATGGACTTAGCGCTTATGATCGCCGTCACGGTTATCGCAAGCCAGAAAAAGCGGCACTTAATGAGCAGCTTTGGAGCGACACACTAATTAGAGCGCGTGCAATCAGTCATTTTTTACCTGCCATTGTCACCCAGGTCGACGCCAGTGATATTACTGTACTACTCGCTGACGGCTCTCATGAAAAAATTCTCTGGAAAAGCATGCAGTGGGCGCGACCTTATATTAACAGTCGGAGCATGGGCCCTGTACCAAGACGACCCGCAGACATTGTTAATATCGGCGACCTTATACGCGTACAGCGCCTAGCAGACCAATCATTAAGCTTCGCGCAAATCCCCAAAGCTCAAGCCGCACTGGTATCACTTGATCCTCATACTGGTGCGATTCGCTCATTAGTAGGCGGTTTATCATTTGAGCAAAGTAACTACAATCGCGCAATTCAAGCCAAGCGTCAGCCAGGCTCCAGCTTTAAACCGTTCATATATAGCGCGGCTCTAGATGCTGGCTACACCGCCGCCACTATTGTTAATGATGCTCCGCTAGAAATATTTGAAGCGGGCATGAAGCAAGTCTGGCGCCCCAAAAACGATAACAATACGTTTCTCGGCCCAATTAGAGTCCGCGAAGGTTTATACCGTTCGCGCAACCTTGTCTCTATTCGCATCTTGCAAGACATAGGCATGCAATATGCACGCGACTACATCAGCCAGTTTGGTTTTAGCGTCAATGATTTACCCCGCAACCTTTCATTAGCGCTAGGCACCGCGACACTCACTCCAATGGAAATCACCACGGGCTGGACGGCTTTCGCCAATGGCGGATTTAAAATCGAGCCTTATATTATTAAGCGTATTGAAAACCGTGACGGCCAAACTATTTTCACCGCAAATCCTGCACGCACCCCGGCAGCTCTGAATGCAGCAACTGACACTTCCGCAGCAAAAACAGAGTTGCTATTAGCCGCAGAAGCGCCCAAAGAGGCCAAGCGTATCATTGACGAACGCACTGCTTATATTATGACCAGTATGCTGCAAGATGTAATTAAACGAGGAACTGGACGGCGCGCATTAAGTTTAGGTCGCTCTGATTTAGCTGGAAAAACAGGAACTACCAATGAGTCAAAAGACAGCTGGTTCGCTGGCTACAACAGAGAAGTTGTTACTACAGTTTGGGCTGGATTTGATCAACCAGAAAGCTTAGGCCGAAATGAGTACGGCGGCACAGTAGCCCTTCCTATTTGGATTGATTACATGTCTTACGCTCTAAAAGACACACCTGAGCAAGCAGTGGCTGAGCCTGCGGGCATGATGACTTTACGTATCGATCCAGTGAGCGGCCGTATTGCCCGACCTGGGACTCAAGGCGCTTACTTTGAAATCTTTAAAAGCGAAGACGCTCCGCCATCCATGGATGAGTTTGAAGAAAACTGGACAGCACCTAATAGCCCTTACCTAGACCCCATTGAAACGCCCCCTATCGACCTATTCTAAAAGCACTGTAAATCAGCTAATTCACTCAATAAAAAACCCGCCTGAAAGCGGGTTTTTTATTATTAACTCTTAACTCTTAGCCATCAAACACTTCACTGACAGAGGTCAGTGGATAATGCTTAGGATAAGGAAGTGTTGCCACACCTGTCGCAATCGCGGCTTTAGCAACAGCATCAGACACTAACGTGATAAGACGTGGATCCATTGGCTTAGGAATAATGTACTCACGACCAAACTCAAGACAATCAATTCCATAGGCATCACATACTGCATTAGAGACCGGCAGTTTTGCCAAATCACGCAGAGCATGTACTGCGGCAATTTTCATTTCTTCGTTAATTCGGGTTGCGCGAACATCTAATGCACCACGGAAAATGAATGGAAAACCTAAAACATTATTTACCTGATTCGGATAATCCGAACGACCCGTAGCCATAATCACGTCAGGGCGGGTTTCATGTGCAAGTTTTGGATCAATTTCTGGATCTGGATTCGAGCACGCAAAAACAATCGGATTTGGGGCCATACGCGCTAAGTTTTCTGCGCTCAGCAAGTTAGCTCCTGACAGACCAACAAACACATCAGCGCCGTCCATTGCATCAGCTAGAGTGCGGCAATTGGTCTCATGAGCGAATACCGCTTTGTACTGATTAAGATCATCACGACCAGAATGAATCACACCTTTACGATCAACCATAAATAGGTTTTCAACTTTGGCACCCATACTGATCAGCAGTTTCATACAAGCGGTTGCTGCAGCCCCTGCTCCAAGGCAAACGATACGCGCTTCTTCTAAGGTCTTACCGGCAATCTCTAAGGCATTCAACATGCCGGCTGCGGTTACAATTGCAGTACCGTGCTGGTCATCATGAAATACTGGGATATCGCACTGCTCGATCAATGCACGCTCAATTTCAAAACACTCAGGCGCTTTAATATCTTCGAGGTTAATACCGCCAAAGGTGATTGAGATACGCTTTACTGTGTCGATAAATGCTTGCGGGCTTTCTGCATCAACCTCAATATCAAAAACATCCACACCAGCAAAGCGCTTAAATAATACGCCTTTACCTTCCATAACTGGCTTGGAAGCCAAGGGTCCTAAGTTACCCAAACCTAAAATTGCAGTACCGTCTGAAATAACTGCTACAAGGTTACCTTTGCCCGTGTATTTATAAGCCAACTCAGGATCGCGAGCAATTTCACGCACTGGCTCAGCCACTCCTGGGCTATAGGCCAGCGCTAAATCACGCGCTGTTGATGTAGGTTTAGTGAGCTCAACACTTAATTTCCCCGGACGTGGAGAAGCATGGTATTCGAGAGCGGCTGTTTTTAGATCAGACATAATGGGCAATTTCCGCTTGACTATAGAATAAATTTGACGAGCTCGGAGCATACTCAAGAACTACAAACCCCACAAGTACATCAAGCTCTCTCTGCTGGGTAAAACCACAAAACACTCGAGGTTACCGGCCAAAACCGAGGATTTTTATGCTTATTGCAACTCCAGCATGCTTGGATGACTAGCAGTTAAACGCCATTTAGCATATTTTTTTGACTGCCCCTTTCGCTCAGACACCCAACCGCGGGTTTTTAGCGTACGCCCCTGCCATTGTGCGAAACGCTCATTTTTAAAGTACGGCAAAGAACTCAGTGGAATATTTACGCTAACCGAATGCTCGAGCTCGAGCCAAACACCGCCGCGATTACGCTGCACACTTTGGATACGGCCTTGCAGCAAAGTAAAACCGCCTTGATTCAGTTCCTGCGTAGAAATAAAACTCACGTTCTTCCATAACCCAATACGCTGCTGCCGCGGATAACTCTCAGCTTGAGCCAGGCAATGAGCTAATTCGACGTTCGGCGCAACCACCACATGGTAAGCCAACCCTTCTGCGACCATCTGTTCTTCTAAACTCACGCCATTACGATCATATAAATTCGCCAAAATCCGCCCATAGCGGTCTTGGCTGTGCTCACCAACACGCAAGCTGACTTTATTATTATTAGCCTTGATTAAAGCGGTTAAACGGCGCTTAGCCTGCACGGCATAAGGCTCAGTCGTACGGCCGCGACCACCCATCTCCGGCGCATTAATGCCAATCAGACGCACTCGACGATCATCTTGAAGGCGAATCGTATCGCCATCCACCACATTGCGCACGGCATACTCAGTAGGAGCGTCTTTTATCGAGCAGAACGAAGTCGCAGCAGCACTATCACAAGATAGCAGCAAAAAAAAAGCGCCCATAAAGGACGCTTTTTTCAGCATTGCAACGACCGATTTGAAATTGGTCATTTAAATACTCATTATTTTGTTGCGCTGAAACCGCCAAAACGCTGCTTAAAGCGATCAATACGACCACCAACATCAAGCACTTTTTGTTTGCCGGTATAGAACGGGTGGCACTCGGAACATACATCAATACTGATGTCTTTACCGATGGTAGAGCGAGTAGTAATCACGTTACCGCAACTGCAGGTAGCGTTGATTTGCACATAATTTGGGTGAATATCGGCTTTCATGGTGTTTCCTCAACATAACCGTGCCGCCACCCAACACCATTGTCGAGTACCGCACGAAAAACAGGGTGTGAATAATACCAGAGCACCTAGGCGTTGCAATAGTATTATTTTTCAAGATTCACTCCATGGCACTTTCCACAGATTAATTTTAACAAAGGGTTAACCCGCATCATTTAAATCACACAGCTTTCGCACTTATGTAATCTTTTCGTCATACTATTAGCCTACAAACCGTTATATGACCCGCTTTTACGGGATGAGGAGCTACTGTGAGCACCAATACTGCCAATCGAATTTTCCCCGCCACTCGTTTGCGCCGCAACCGTCGTGATGATTTTTCACGTCGTTTAGTACGTGAAAACCAATTGAGTGTTGATGATCTCATTTACCCAGTATTTGTCTTAGACGGCAGCAACCGCAGAGAAGCAGTGCCTTCGATGCCAGGTGTTGAGCGCCTCTCTATTGACCTTTTGCTCAAAGAAGCAGAACTCTGGGTCGAACTGGGGATTCCTGCACTGGCGCTATTTCCAGTGACGCCATTAGAAAGTAAATCATTAGATGCTGCCGCAGCATGGGACCCAGAAGGTATCGCCCAACGTGCCGTGCGCGCTTTGCGTGAGCGTTTTCCAGAGCTTGGTGTGATTACTGATGTTGCCCTCGACCCCTTCACCACGCATGGTCAAGACGGTATTTTAGACGACAACAATTATGTATTAAATGAAGAGACTGTTGACGCATTAGTACGCCAAGCACTTTCTCATGCTGAGGCGGGTGCGCAGATTGTCGCACCATCGGACATGATGGATGGCCGCATCCAGGCGATTCGCGAAGCCTTAGAAATGGCTGGCCACACCAATGTGCGCATCATGGCCTACTCTGCAAAATACGCTAGCGCCTACTACGGTCCATTCCGTGATGCAGTCGGCTCAGCCGCCAACTTAGGCAAAGCCAATAAATCCACATATCAAATGGACCCTGCCAACAGTAATGAAGCCTTACATGAAGTTGCTACCGACCTAAGCGAAGGTGCGGACATGGTCATGGTTAAGCCCGGCATGCCGTACTTAGATATTCTGCATCGTGTCAAAGATGAATTTAAAGCGCCAACCTTTGTCTATCAGGTCAGCGGCGAATACGCGATGCACATGGCGGCGATTCAAAACGGCTGGTTAAACGAAGCCGTGATCATGGAATCCTTAGTCGCATTTAAGCGTGCTGGGGCAGACGGTATCTTGACCTACTTTGCAGTGCATGCAGCCAAACAACTAAAACAAGGCGCTTAATTTATAGCGGAGAGTCTATGAGCAACGCAGGATTAAACCAGTCAGTAGTGCTAACCAAGGAAGCTGACCAATCAGCTGACACAATCTCGGAAAGCACCGAGACTGTGACCGCTGACGAGCCCTGCGTTGCCATAGCGCCGATAACAAATCTCGACGACAGCAGCCTGTATATCCATCGCGAACTGTCACAACTGCAGTTTAATATTCGCGTTTTAGAGCAAGCTCTAGATGAGTCGACACCCTTATTAGAACGCCTCAAATTTCTATTGATTTTCTCTAGCAATCTTGACGAGTTTTTTGAAATCCGTGTTGCTGGCCTCAAAAAACAAATCACCTACGCCCGCGAGCAAGCCGACGCTGATGGTTTACAACCACATCAAGCTTTAGCGCGCATCGCGGAAGTGGTACACGAACAGGTCGATCGCCAATATCAAATTCTCAATGATATTTTGCTGCCTGAACTCGCCAAGCAAGAAATACGCTTTATTCGCAGGCGCAAATGGACCAGCAAAATCAAAGCTTGGGTCAAAGAATACTTTGATGCAGAAATTGCCCCAATTATTACCCCAATAGGTCTCGACCCGACCCACCCATTCCCCTTACTGGTCAATAAAAGCCTAAACTTCATTGTGGAGCTTGAAGGTATCGATGCTTTTGGTCGCGACTCGGGCTTAGCTATTTTACCAGCACCGCGCTTGCTACCACGCATCATTCAAGTGCCGGAGGAGATTGGTGGCCCTGGGGTTAACTATGTTTTTTTATCGTCAATGATTCATGCGCATGCTGATGATTTATTTCATGGCATGAGTGTGAAAGGCTGCTATCAGTTTCGCCTGACTCGTAACGCTGACTTATCCGTCGATGCTGAAGACGTTGAAGACTTAGCTCGAGCACTGCGCGGTGAACTTTACTCACGCCGTTTTGGCGATGCGGTACGCTTAGAAGTGGCTGACACCTGCCCCGCGCACCTAGTCGACTTTTTACTCAATCAGTTTGGCCTATCGCCTGCTGAACTGTACCAAGTCAATGGCCCAGTCAATCTAACCCGCTTATTTAAGGTTACAAGCCTCGAAAGCCATCCGCATTTACAATTTCCGCCTTTTACTCCCGCTATTCCTAAAGCGCTGCAAAATAGCGAAAATATTTTCCAAGCTATCAGCAAGCAAGATATTTTGCTTTATCACCCGTTTGAGTCCTTCACCCCTGTTATAGACTTACTGCGTCGCGCGGCTAAAGACCCAAATGTACTGGCCATCAAACAAACCTTGTACCGTGCCGGAGCTAACTCTGAAATCGTTGACGCCTTAGTTGATGCTGCACGTAATGGCAAAGAAGTCACCGTCGTCATTGAACTGCGTGCACGCTTTGATGAAGAGTCTAACTTAGCCTTAGCTAGCCGCTTGCAAGCCGCTGGAGCGGTAGTGATTTACGGCGTAGTTGGCTTCAAAACTCATGCTAAAATCGTCTCTATCTTGCGCCGCGAGAATGGAAACTTTGTTCGTTACGCGCACCTCGGCACCGGTAACTACCATGCCGGTAACGCTCGTCTGTACACCGACTACAGCTTGCTTACTGCAGACCCAGATCTTTGTGAAGATGTTTCCAAGCTGTTTAACCAGTTAATTGGTATGGGTAAAACCTTACGCATGAAAAAATTATTCCATGCGCCTTTTACCCTAAGAAAAACCTTACTGGATTTCATTGCCCGCGAGGCCAGTAATGCCAGCGAAGGCAAAGATGCTCGCATCATAATTAAAGTGAATGCACTGACTGATGCCCGCATGATCAAAGCACTCTATAAGGCCAGCCAAGCAGGGGTAAAAATCGACCTTATTGTCCGCGGTATGTGCTGCCTACGTCCCGGTATTTCCGGGGTATCGCATAATATTCAAGTGCGCTCCATTATTGGTCAGCTACTCGAACACAGCCGCGTATTTTACTTCCTCAACAGCAGCGGTGATGAGCAACTCTTGCTCTCTAGCGCCGACTGGATGGAGCGTAATCTCGATAAGCGTATCGAAACGTGCTTCCCGATAGAAAACAAAAAAATGATTTTGCGTGTTAAAAAGGAACTGCAAGCTTACTTAAGCGACAACACTCATGCGTGGCTTTTACAGAGCGATGGTAGCTACCAACATATTCTCCCCCATGAGGAAAAAGCTGCTCGTAACGCGCAAGCTCTGTTAATAGAAAAACTTAGCATCCCGCTGATTGAAGTGGTCTAGCCTCTAACAACCAAGCACCGAGCTAGACAAGGTCGCGGACTCTTTACGACTAATAGCGCACTCTTGTTCACAAAAAAAACAATATCTCGAAAAGCCTCATTAAAAATACAAATAAGAGGCGACAAGCGCTTGCCACTTTAGTAGATTATCCAAAAGCAATAATAATAAAAAAGCACCAGATCGCTCCTTGCGGATGAGTGCTGTTATTTGGATATTTTATGATCATCTTAGTTAATTCCAAGATTTCGCAAAGCAATATTGTTGAATCCCTAGGCAAACCTGAATACAGCTACTACTTTCTTCTTCGCGAGTTTTTACCTGCGCTAGAGCAGATTGGCACACTCATACAAATCAGCTCTCTCGATGAAGTCGATACTTTGTATGACCAATACGCAGCTGCCGGTGAGGACGTTATATTTCTGAGCGTCAGTCCTCCGCACCAAACACCTGTGGGTTTACGCTGCCCGACGGTATGTCTGTTTGCTTGGGAATTTTACAATATTCCAAATCAAGCCTGGGATAACGAGCCGCGCAACGATTGGCGTTATGTGTTTGAACACATGGCGGGAGTTATTGCTTGTAGCGAAGAAAGCGCCCAAGCCGTGCGCAATGCGATGGGTGAGGACTATCCAGTAATCGCCTTACCCGCACCTGTATTTGACCGTTTCCAACATCTAAACCAAGCGTACGGCTGGTTACCCCAGCAGCCAAATCGTAGTTTTGAATTTCATGGTTTTATGTATGACAGCCTGACCTTGGGCTTATCTGCCGATGGCTTAGTGCAGCATATGGAACGACCGCAACCTAATGCGTTGTTCACACCACCACCTCCTATGACTCGCAAAAGCACCTGGCAAATAACCAAAGAGCATTGGCAAGCCTGGCGCCGCGCGGCAAATAAAAGCCAGCACGCTACTACGCAAATTTCACACGGAGAGCCGCCAACTGCAACACCCAATAACCACTACCATATTGAGTTAACAGGCACGGTCTACACCACAGTGGTAAACCCTATGGACAACCGTAAAAACTGGCGTTTTATTCTGACCAGTTTTTGTTGGGCATTTCGTGATGAGCCTAATGTCACTTTAATCGTTAAGGCCACACACCACGATTTAGAAACTTACCGCATTGAGCTATTGACTGTGCTCTCGCGCTTGGCGCCTTTCAGTTGCCGTATCATTTTAGTGCATGGCTTTTTAGAAAAAGAACAATACGACAACTTAATCAAAATCACCGACTTCTATGTCAATGCCTCGATGTGTGAAGGCCTATGTTTACCACTGATGGAGTTTTTATCCAGTGGCAAACCAGTTATTGCACCTAATAATACGGCGATGCTGGATTATATTAATCCAGATTTCAGTTTCATGATCGATAGCACACCTGAGCCATGCCAATGGGCACCTGATCCTTATGGCCATTTTAATACACACCGCTATCGCATTAACTGGCACACCGTGATGCAACATTTTCAAAGCAGTCAGCACATTGCTGAACAGCAACCTGAGCGCTATCAGCAGATGTCTCTTGCCGCTACAGCACGTATGCAGCATTTCTGTAATCTGCATCATATTACTGAAAAGCTCGGTACATTTTTAACTTCAACCATGTCCGCTGCTCAACAGCGGCAAAATCAGGCTCAGGCTCTGGTAGCTGATAAGGCCACAATATGATTTTCTTTGTTTACTCCAAGCTGAACCAGCACACCATTGCTGACAATGTCGGCGTACCGGAATACAGCTATTACTTTGTCCTAAAAGAATTTTTGCCAGTATTAAAGCAACTCGGCGAAGTAGTGATTGTTGATTCACCTGACGAGGTGGATGTTTTATACGAGGCGGCCTACAGCCAAGGTAAACAGGCATATTATTTATCGTTTATGCCGCCGCACTTAACCCGTCTAGGGCTCAAATGCCCAACCATCCCAGTGTTTGCTTGGGAATTTGACACCTTACCCAACGAGGCTTGGTGGTCCGACCAGCCACAAGACGATTGGACACATAGTCTACGTCAATGCAATGCGGCGATTGTGCATTCAGAGTTCACTGTAAAAAGCGTACGTGACGCCATGGGTGATGGTTTCCCAGTGCTATCAATCCCAGCACCGGTGTGGGATAAATATGCCAGTGCACGTCTGGCACCAACAGGAACTGCAAACACCGTTTATAAGTTGCAAGTTGACGATGCTATTGTTTTTGACACTCATGCGCGCAATAAAGACCAATGGTTTCCGAATAAAACTGTTCTACGCTCATATATGGACAAGATCCTAGGCAATGAGCCAGTTACCGCTGCAGCAAAACTTAGTGCCTGGCAACTGACTAAGTATCATTTTAAACAATGGCGTGAACAGCTGGCGATAGAAAAAAACAGCAACACCGCAGGCACGCACTGGCAGCGTAAAACTCATCATATCAAACTTAGCGGTGTGGTTTTCACCAGTGTCTTTAACCCCTATGATGGGCGTAAAAACTGGGGCGACATGCTCACTGCTTTTTGTATCGCGTTTAAAGACAGATCTGATGCCACGCTGGTTTTTAAACTCGGGCACCGCCGCTACCGCACCGCCATGCGTAATGCACTACTGACCTTGGCCCGCTTTGGCGATATAAAATGCAGGGTGATACTGATTCACGGCCATTTGCCTGATCAGGACTATCAGCGCTTAACTCAAGCCACGCATTTTATCGTCAATACATCTTTCGGTGAGGGTCAATGCCTTCCACTGATGGAATACTTATCCAGCGGTAAGCCTGCCATTGCTCCGCACCACTCAGCTATGCTCGATTATATGGATGAAACTGTCGGGTTTGTGGTGCGCAGCTTTGCCGATTACACCGCCTGGCCCCACGACCCTCGCGTGGCGTACCGCACGCTACGTCACCAAATTGATTGGTCATCTTTGGTTAAGTGCTACCAACAAGCTTTCCTCTGCTTTACAGACGAACCCGAGCGTTATCAGCAGCTATCGAAAAACGCCATTGAGCGGATGCAAGGACACTGCTCACAAGCCCATGCATTAGATCAACTGCGCCGTATCTTCGGAATACTCCCCATAAAGCCTGAGCGTCATAGTATTGAGCAACTTAGTCAACGTATGTCAGCCGAAGAGTGGTTGAATCATTCCCGTGATCCACACTTTATTGATGCGCGTAATACAGGTTTTGTCGATTGCGTAAAAAGTGGCTGGTATCAAAGCCAAACCGGTGAGCTGTTTAGCGGGTTCCCTATCAACCCTGAAGATGATGTGCTGGAAATTGGCTGCGGCGCAGGCGGTGCAAGCTTATTCTGCGCTAAACAAGGCGCTGCCGTAACTTTTGTCGATGTAAATCCTGTCACAGTCGACTCTGTCGCAAAAAAATTACACAACAGTCAAGCGCGAGCAATCAAAGGTATTGTCTCTGACAGCCAGCCACTACCATTGGACGATGAATATGCCAGCCGTATTATTGCCATGGAAGTGCTTGAACACGTTACTGATCCGCTTGTGGTACTCAAAGAGTTAGTCCGGGTAGGTAAACCCAATGCGCTATACCTTTTTAGCGTGCCGGATGCTTTAGGCGAGCACATCCAAAAACCACTCGCGCCAGCAAGCTACTACCAGCACCCTAACCATATCCATATTTTTGAACGTGAAGCATTTGCCAAACTGGTCGAAGAAGCAGGTTTACAGATCATTAAGCATGACAGCTACGGTTTCTTCTGGATGTTTTGGATGATGCTGCACTGGACAAGTCTTCGCGCTGGTGGAGAAGAAGCTGACCAGGTCGCCCACGATGCTGTACAGCCGCCCTACTTTCCTCTGACCAATCAGTGGGCTCAGCTCTGGGATCAAATGATGCAGTTGCCCGGCGCGGAAATCACCAAACGTCAGCTGGATAACGTCTTACCGAAAAGCCAAATTATTATTGCGCGGAAAATAAGTCATGTCAGGCAAGATTGAGGACATTGAGATTCTGCGTGGCTATTCCATTATGGCCGTCTTATTGCAGCATATGGACAACTTATTTCCCAACTTACCACCAGCCTTGCTGCAGTTTAAACAACAATTTGCGGGTGGGTTTGGGGTCGATATGTTTCTGGCGATTTCAGGCTACTTAGTCGCATACTCGTTGCTAGCACAGCTCAATAAGCACCGTAATTTTACTCAGCAAAAACAGCTGCTCAAGGCATTCTGGCTGCGTCGCGCTTGGCGATTATGGCCGGCTGCCTGGCTTTGGCTGACGATCATTTTGCTCTGTGTGACAGGCTTTAACCACAGTGGGGCATTCGGCACCTTACAAGCCAACTTGGACGCGACTCTAGCAGGCTTTTTCCACTATGCGAATTTTCGTTTTGCCCATACCTTTATGCAGAGTGAATACGGCGCCAGCTTTGTATTCTGGAGTTTATCCTTAGAAGAGCAATGCTATTTTATACTGCCACTCTTGCTGCTGATCTTTAGACGCTACGCACCGGTATTTTTAGTTGCACTAGCTATAGCACAACTACTAACACCACGAATTTATAGCTTATCATTGATTACACTGCGTACCGACGGTGTCATTCTCGGGGTATTGATCGCTTATTTGCACCACAGCAACTACTGGCCTGTGCTACGCGATAAATTACTACAACTACCCCAATGGTTTAACCAGCTAACACTTTTTTGTGCCATAGCACTACTGGCCGCTCTATCTGGTGAAGCCTTGGCTGTTACTTATAAATACAGCTGGCTGGCCTTAATCAGCGCCTACTTAGTCTTAATTGCAACACTTAATAGCAACACCTTTATTCCTTATCTCCCGCTTAAAAAAATACTACTTTGGTTAGGCCAGCATGCTTACTCGATTTACCTAGCTCACATCCCTGTTTATTTCGCTATTCGAGAAATCCTCTTTCGTTTGGCTGAAAAAAATCTTTTACCGACAACAATTAATAGCAATTGGCTGGCTCTAGTCTTGCTCTGCGTGCTGTTACCTGCCGCAGTAATTGGCAGTTACGCACTTGTTGAAAACCCTTTACGCCGTTACGGCAGGCGCTACTCAGAACAACAATTAAAGGAAATTAGACTATGCAATGGTTAAACATTTTTTCTCGCAAAAAAACAGCGAGAATGACTCCTGTCGAGCCCGAACGACACGCACACCCAATAGTTGCTGAACAGGCGATACATTCAGAGTCTGTGGTTGACACCCTAGAGCCGGCTGCCACAACGTCAGATCCAGAACCTATGAAAACTGAAGAACAAGTTGATCCAGCCCTACAAGACAACTTACTCAGTGGTTGGTTCTCAGCGCAAACCGGTGAGTTATTTACCGGTTTTAAAATCAGCGCAGAAGACAGTGTGCTAGATATTGGCTGTGGCGCTGCAGGCTTTACTAACTTTTGCGCCAGCCAAGGAGCAGAAATCATCTTTGCTGATATCAACCCTGATGTTGTGGCAGCCGCTGAGGAAACCCTTAAACACTCAGCTGCGCGTGTCTTAATCCCACTCGTCACTGACGCTAATCCCATTCCGCTGCCTGAAAATCGGGTTAATAAAATCATTGCCATGGAAGTGCTGGAGCATGTTGAAGATCCAGCGCAATTTCTTCGTGAACTGGTGCGCGTCGCCAAACCTGGCGCACAGTTTTTACTGACAGTACCAGACCCGGTTGGCGAGAAAGTGCAACTGGATATTGCACCACCGGTCTATTTTGAACACCCCAATCATATTCGTATTATTGAACGCGATGAGTTTACTCAGCTTGTAACAAATGCCGGCTTAGTGATTGAACAGCAATCGTCCTATGGCTTTTATTGGTCAGTTTGGTGGTTCTTCTTTTGGGCGTGCAAGCAAGATTTATCGCCGCCCTGGCATCCTCTGTTAGAACAGTGGACAAATACTTGGAACACTTTACTGGCTCTGCCTGATGGCCCACGGATTAAAAAAGCTTTGGATAAAAGTATGCCAAAGAGCCAGGTGATTATTGCTCGCAAGCCTTTATAAAACTTTTATTTAACTCAACCGGATAATAAATATAATCATGCGGATTGTTATTGATTTACAAGGTGCGCAAACAGAGAGTCGCTACCGTGGCATTGGGCGCTATACGCTTTCTTTAGCTAAAGCAATTGTACGTAATCGTGGCGACCATGAAGTACTGTTAGTCTTAAATGGCTTATTGCAAGATAGCATTCCTTACATTCGCTCCGAATTTGAAAGTCTTTTGCCGAGTGAAAATATTTATGAATGGCATGCCATAGGCCCTGTTAATGACAGCGATGCAAACAACACATGGCGTCGTGAAAGCGCGCAATTACTGAGAGAAGCGTTTATCCAAAGCCTCGCGCCTGATGTCGTACACATACCAAGCTTTTTTGAGGGTTTTATTGATAATGCTGTGACAAGTATTGGTTTGTATGATTCTTGCACACCTGTCAGCGTGAGCATGCTTGACCTAATTCCGCTGCTTAATCAAGAACAGTATTTAGCTCCTAACCCTCTGTATAAAAAACATTATTTACAAAAAATTGAGCAATTAAAATCTGCTAAAAAACTATTTGCTATCTCTGAATCTGCGCGCCAAGAAGCATTAGAAATGCTGCCATTCCACACAGATGATGTAGTCCATCAATCGATTGCAATTGAGCCTTTTTTTGCACCGCTAAATATTTGTGCAGATGAATATGGCCTACGACGCTTATCGCTTGGCATCAGCAAACCTTTTGTGCTCTATACCGGTGGTGCAGACTCTCGGAAAAACCTTCCAGCTCTAATTAAAGCTTACACAGCATTGCCTGCTTCATTGCGCGATCAGCACCAGTTAGTGTTTGCAGGACGCATGCCTGAAGGCAACATGACAGAATTACGCTTGATCGCAGAGCAAGCAGGACTGACGCAGGATGAACTGTACTTTACCGGCTACATATCTGATAGCGAACTGGTTGAGCTGTATAATTTGTGTGAGCTTTTCGTTTTCCCCTCTTGGCATGAAGGCTTTGGTTTACCGGTGCTCGAAGCTATGGCTTGCGGAGCGCCAGTGATTGCGGCCAATACGTCAAGCCTCCCTGAAGTCATTGGCATTGATGAGGCGCTCTTTTGCCCGTTCTCACTCACAGATATGAGC
Organism: Denitrificimonas caeni DSM 24390; assembly: GCF_000421765.1. GTDB lineage: Bacteria > Pseudomonadota > Gammaproteobacteria > Pseudomonadales > Pseudomonadaceae > Denitrificimonas > Denitrificimonas caeni. The sequence continues at coordinate 188,986 of NZ_ATXQ01000003.1, forward strand.
AATAAAATTCGCTTAGCTCTGACTGACATTGACCACAGAACTAAACTGAAAAAAAACAGCATCAAGCAAGTACAAAAGTTCTCGTGGGATACAGTGGCGAGGAACTCAATAAAATCGCTGGAGGACATGCAGGCAACTCATCCTATAGCAACCTATAAGTCTTCAGAACAAATACGCAGTGAAGTGTTAACTCGGTTAGAAAAAACCTACAGTGAGGATACGACGGCACAGGAACGGATCGAGATTACAAATATTGTCGATTTAATTGATTACCCGCCAGACATGAAAACTCTGTTTATCGACATCTCAGAACTTTTCCAAAAAGATGCAGCGACGGGTATTCAACGTGTCACTCGCAGCTTACTGTTAGAGCTATTAAAAAACCCTCTAGAAAACTTTCACTCGCAGCCTGTTTACGCAACATCTGATAGACTGGGTTACTATTGTGCAAATAGTTATATCTATAACAACCAACTTATTAATTTTGAAAAATATAATAAAAAAGATTCTATTATAGAGTATAAAAGCGGAGATATTTTTTTAGGTTTAGACTTACAACACCACGTTGTTATCGCGCAACAAGACTTGCTGCGTAAAATGCGTGATGATGGCGTTTATGTCAGTTTTGTTGTCTACGATCTATTACCCATTCTCATGCCACATAACTTCCCAGCGGGCGTTGAAGACATACATAAGCAGTGGCTAAGCATACTTGCCGATATGGATCATCTTTTATGTATTTCTAATGCTGTTGCAAATGAGCTGTCTGACTGGCTGCGCGACCAAACTCATATCTCTATACCGCCTGCAAAAGTTAGCTGGTTTCATCTAGGCGCCGATATTGAAAACTCAATACCTTCCTCAGGACTGCCTGAACACGCTGAAACTATTTTGTCACAAATCAAATCTCAACCTTCATTTCTTTGCGTTGGCACATTGGAGCCGCGTAAAGGTCAAGCTCAAGCATTAAGCGCTTTCGAATTATTATGGGAACAAGGTATCACGGCGAACCTGATATTAGTTGGTAAACAAGGTTGGCATGTTGATGGCTTGATTACACGTATCAAAACTCATCCAAAGCTGAATAAAAATATTTTTTGGTTTAACTCGATAAGCGATGAGTTTTTAGAGCATCTGTACTCCAATAGCTCATGTTTGCTAGCCGCTTCAGAGGGTGAAGGCTTCGGTCTACCTATTATTGAGGCCATGAAAAACAACCTACCGATTATCGCTCGTGATATACCGGTTTTTAATGAAATAATCGGCAGTAAAGCACTCTATTTTACCGATAACACACCCGCTACTTTAGCTAAATGCTTAAAGAGTTGGTTATTATCAGATACTCATCAATCAAATAATAACATTTACACTGGTGCATGGTTAACCTGGTATCAAAGCGCTCAGAGTATTAAAAAAATAATTTCCGCAAAAGAAAACTTATTTTATAAACACAAAAAACAAAATTCAGCGCAAAATAAAAAAGAGCTTTTTAGCCAAGAAACATTAAATACACACAAAGAAAGAATTGAAGAATTACTATTACAAAACAAAATTGTAAAAGAAAAAATAATTAAAATGAAAAATAGCACGTCTTGGCGCATTACCTATCCAATGCGTTTATTCTCACGCATGATACAGAGTCTATTAAAAAATATATTTAAAATTTTAAGGTCATCAGCTAGAGGTGCACTTAAATTATTCATTAAAGTAACTGTAAATGTACCTTTTTTGAAAAAAATATTTGTGAAAATACTTAAAAAAAATCCATATATATATGAACATATAAGACGCTTCGCCATAAATAGGAAACTGTTATCTTAAAATATATTTTATCTCGGTATTTTTGTCTAAGCGCTATTTTTTCCTCTAAAAACTGTTCTTCATAAAATGTTAATCTTAAATTATAGCTAGCAATAATTTACTATCAGGCGAATTCTATATGAAAGCTTTTATACGTTTTATATTTATTAATTTATCTTTTTTAATTATTTATGGATGTTCTGAATCAAATGGGGTGGACTACATGAGTCCTTCTCCACAACACGGCTTTGCCACCAATAAAGAAGTGTTTGCGGCGCAATACTTTTCCACCAATAAAAAATGGCAAGCCCCTAAAAGCACAGCATTTACTTTGCCCATCAAGGTTAAGAATGTCAGTGCCAGCGCCTGGTCGTCAGAGACGGCAGAAAAACCTGTTCGCTTGTCATATCACTGGCTTGATCTGAAGAAAAACATACTGACTTTTGAGGGTCAACGCACCTCTCTTGCGGGCATTGTAGTTCCTGGGGCTGAGCAAACAGTCCATTTGCAGATTGTCGCCCCGGCACAGGCTGGCCGTTATATTTTACAAGTCACCCTGCTTCAAGAAAGCGTTGCTTGGTTTGAAAACCAGTATGTGACACCTCTTGAGCTGCAGATTGATATCGACTAAGTTGAACACTAGACACTACTTTAGTCGACACAGCTCTTGTCTGCGTCGACGCAAGCAGATGATCTGTTGTCGTTCCTAGGATGCCTAATTCGACCATGATAAAAATAAAAATATTACTCACTGGTGCCAACGGTTTTGTCGGTCAAACGCTATCCAAGCTAATTGATCGACAGCGCTATACGGTAACCCTCGCTATTAGCTCTGACTCCTCACTCCTCAGCACAGCAGAGGCTGACCAAATCGTCAGCTTGGACATGCGTAACGAACATGCGCTAATGACATTGATCCAAATATTACAGCCAGATGTGGTCATTCATTTAGCCGCTATATCGCATGTGCCAACCAGCTTTAGCCTACCGGTCTTAACCTGGCAGACCAATGTACTGGGCACTGTCAACATGCTGGAAGCACTGCATAAATATGCACCGCAAGCGTTTTTATTGTTTGTCAGCTCATCAGAAGTCTATGGTGAGGCGTTTAAATGTAATCAGCCGCTAGCAGAAGACAGTCCTTGCCAGCCAATGAACCCTTATGCCGCCAGCAAACTAGCGGCAGAACTGGCCTGTCAACAGTATTTCAAACAAGGCCTGCAAGGTGTGATTGCCCGCCCGTTTAATCATATTGGTCCGGGCCAATCCGAAGCGTTCGTTACCGCAGCCTTTGCCAAGCAAATTGCAGCTATTGAGCAAGGTTTACAAACACCTACTTTACAAGTGGGCAACTTGAGCGCTTCTCGTGATTTTTTGGATGTTCGCGATGTATGTGCCGCGTATTTAGCCCTGATTGACTTGCGTAACACGCCACTTGAACAGCGCATCTTCAATATTGCCTCGGGTGTTCCCTGCTCGATTCAGGAGGTCCTCGATACGTTACAATCATTGAGTAGCACGTCGATACACATAGCGCTCGACCCACAGCGCTTACGCCCGTCTGATATTCCTTTCGCGGTCGGCAATAGCCAGCGCTTGCGCGCAACCACCCATTGGCAACCACAGCACACATTAGCCACAGCCTTACAGAGCTTACTCGATGATTGGCGTGAAAAACTGGCGTTTCAACAATGAAAATCTTAATCAATAGCGAATCATTGCGTCCGCCTCTGACAGGAATCGGCAACTACACCCTGCATTTATTACAAGCACTACAACAGCAGCCAGAAGTAGCACAACTCGACTGTTTTAACGGACGGCAGATCCACTCGCTGAGCGCGCTATTGCAGCAGCGCGCTGGAGAGAATGCCACTAGAGGAGAAGGTCGAGCATGGCAACAACAACTACGTGAATCCATCCGCACCTTACCTTATGCCTACCAGCTTCGCTCAGCTTGGCTTGACTATCAGTTCGAGCAACTGGCCAAACAGGGGCAATACACGATTTATCATGAGCCTAATTTTATTTTAAAAAAATACTCAGGGCCCAGCGTTACTACGGTCCATGACCTCTCGTTTATTCACTACCCTCAATATCATCCGGCTGAACGGGTCAGTTGGCTGAGCAAAGAGTTACCCAAAACATTAGCGCGTGCCGACGCAGTGATTACTGACTCAGACTTTATCCGCGACGAACTGCTCGAACGCTACAACCTTGATGAACAAAAAGTCACCTGCGTACATTTAGGCGTGGACTCGCGCTTTAAACCCTATACGCCAAGCCAAACAGCAGCGTTTTTAAACAGTCAGGGTTTACAGCATGGTGGCTATGTTTTGTTTGTCGGCACATTAGAGCCACGCAAAGGCATTGAGGTTTTACTCGACGCTTGGCAGCAACAGCCAGAACAGCTGCGCAGCAGTTTCACTCTAGTGCTAGCCGGCGCTCCTGGCTGGTGTAACGGCGCACTGATGAAGCGTATCGCATTGATGCAAAGCGAAGGTAGTCTACGTTTATTAAAGTTCGTTGATGCCAGTAATTTACCTTTACTGTATGCCGGTGCCGCACTATTTGCGTACCCTTCTGTGTATGAAGGCTTTGGCTTACCTGTATTAGAAGCCATGGCAAGCGGAGTCAAGGTTATCTGTGCACGCCACTCAGCGATGGCAGAATTTGCGTTAGAAGGCGCGTGCTTAAACGACTCCAGCAGTTGCGATGAGCTCGCAAATGTTCTACAAAGGGAACTAGAAAGGCGGATTGCATGTCCATCAACTGGCAACTTTGCAACCAAGCATGCACAGAGCTTTACTTGGCAAACTTGTGCTAAGCAAACCTTAGCGGTATATCAAAAGCTTCAATAAACAATAAAAATATAAAAATATAAAAATTACGCAAAGCATACGGATCAGTGCTCAGGGGTTGACTTGAAAGTCTTACACTTTTATAAAACGTTCTCAGAGAACCAATTCGGTGGTGGCGAAAGTTTTATTCGTCACTTAACTCACGCCACTACACAGTTAGGCTGTGTGAATACAGTCCTGTCGCTCTCGACATGCCCCGACCCTCCTCTGCAGACTGCGCATTATCGCCATGTCCAAGCGAAAGAAAACCTCAGCATTGCCTCGACAAGTTTTTCTCTATCAGTGTTTTCAACCTTTGCTAAGCTAGCAGCCCAAGCAGACTTAGTTCACTATCATTTTCCATGGCCGTTTATGGATGTCGTGCATTTTATCACCCGCACCGGAAAACCTAGCGTAGTGACCTATCATTCAGACATTGTCAGGCAAAAAAACTTACTGCGTATTTACCAGCCGCTGATGCATCGCTTTCTGGACAGTGTCGATGTGATTGCGGCAACCAGTCCTAACTACGTTACTAGCTCGCCTGTTTTGCAACGTCATCTGCATAAAACACAAGCAATTGCGATTGGCTTGGAAGAAACCCTTTATCCAAAAGCAAACCCTGAAGCAGTCTGCGCTTTACAACAACGTTTTGGAGCACGCTTCTTTTTATTCGTAGGCGTTTTGCGCTATTACAAAGGCTTACAGTATTTACTGGATGCCTGCGTACATTCACCTTGGCCACTTGTAATCGTTGGCGCAGGACCGGTTGAGCACGAGCTAAAACAACAAGCGCTACGCTTAAATCTAAGCAACATTCACTTTATTGGGCAAACCGATGATCAAAGCAAAGCCGATCTTTTAGCGGCCTGCTATGCGATGGTCTTCCCATCACACTTACGCTCTGAAGCCTTTGGCATCAGCCTGCTTGAAGGTGCGATGTTTGCCAAGCCCATGGTGTGTAGCGAAATAGGCACCGGCACAAGCTATGTCAATCAACACCACGTGACAGGGCTGGTGGTCCCTCCTGCAGACAGCAATGCTCTGAAAAATGCACTGCAACAACTGTGGGATAACCCAGCACTCGCTGCACAATACGGAATGGCGGCAAGACAACGCTATTTAAATCTATTTACCGCGCAAAATATGGGACGTGCGTACACGGAGATTTATAAAAATCTGTTATAAATTATAAAAAAATAAGCAGCAATACACCTAATAATAAAAACAAAGCACTACAGAAAACTCAAATAACAGTCTGTAACGCTTTAATCAATCGCAGGAGAAAAAAATGACTAAGCGCGCATTAATCACTGGCGTTACAGGTCAGGACGGTGCCTATTTGGCAAAGTTTCTACTTGATAAAGGTTACACAGTCTATGGCTTTGTGGCACGACGCAGCAGTGACACTCGTTGGCGTTTGCGTGAATTGGGTATCGAAAACGACATCATTTATCTCGATGGTGATCTTGCAGACGCTTGTTCAGTACAGCGCGCAGTCATCACCAGTAAGCCTGATGAGCTCTATAACCTGGGCGCCCAAAGTTTTGTTGGCTCATCTTGGGACCAGCCGGTAACCACAGGAATTGTTGACGGCATCGCGGTCACGCATTTGCTAGAAGCCCTGCGTCAGTTCTCACCGCATACACGTTTTTATCAAGCATCGACCAGTGAAATGTTTGGTCTAATCCAAGCAGCTCATCAAGATGAAAACACACCGTTCTATCCGCGCAGTCCTTACGGCGTAGCCAAAGTGTATGGTCACTGGATTACTATCAACTACCGTGAGAGCTTTGCCATGCATGCTTCCAGCGGAATTTTATTTAATCACGAATCACCGCTACGCGGCATTGAGTTTGTAACCCGCAAAGTGACTGACGCAGTCGCTCGGATCAAGCTAGGAAAACAGCAAAAACTTCATTTAGGTAATATTGACGCAAAACGCGACTGGGGTTTTGCAGGTGATTATGTTGAAGCGATGTGGCTGATGCTGCAACAAGAGCAAGCCGATGATTATGTGATCGCGACGGGGGTCACCACCACAGTGCGCGATATGTGCAAATTAGCCTTTGAACATGTCGGTCTCCACCATGAAGACCATGTTGTAGTTGACCCTAAGTTCTTCCGTCCAGCCGAAGTTGATATTTTGTTAGGCAACCCAGCGAAAGCACAGCGCGTTCTCAATTGGCAGCCTAAAACCAGCCTTAAAGAACTCATCACAATGATGGTCGACGCAGACTTACGTCGCGTCACTAAGGAGTAATTAACCATGATTATTCCAGTTATTATCTCTGGCGGCTCGGGTACACGCCTGTGGCCAGTTTCGCGAGAAGGCCACCCAAAACCATTCATGATAATGCCCGATGGCGAGTCTTTACTCAGTAAAACTTACGCGCGCGCCGCCGCGATTTGTGATGGTGCAGCGGAAATTGTTACAGTCACCAATCGCGAACATTTTTTCGAAAGCCGCGATCACTTTAACGCCGCCGAGTTACATGAATATAACGCACGCTACATCCTCGAGCCGGTCGGTCGTAACACCGCACCGGCTATCATTGCAGCGGCGCTTTCCTTGCGCGAACAGTACGGTGATGAAGCAATTATGATGGTGATGCCAGCAGACCATCTGATTGAAGATCAAGCGGGTTTTATCAAAGCCACCAAGCATGCCGCCAGCTTAGCCAAGCAAGGCTATTTAGTAACATACGGTATTCAACCTACTTCACCTGAAACAGGGTTTGGTTATATCGAATGCGGGCAACCTCTGGATGCACAAGGAGCACACACGGTGGCACGCTTCGTGGAAAAGCCTGATCTCGCCACCGCGGAGCAATACTTAGTCAGTGATAAATTCCTCTGGAACTCTGGGATTTTCTGTTTTTCGATTGGCACCCTACTCGCCGAAGTGCAACAGCATGCTGATGAACTGCTGATGCAAACCAAAAAGTGCATCGAAACCAGCAAAAGCAATACGCAAGGTAAAATCACTCAAGTTGAACTCGACTGCATGACCTTTAATAAAGTTGAAGACATCTCGATTGACTATGCATTAATCGAAGCCTCGGCGCAGGTCGCCGTGATTCCTGCACAATTTGACTGGAACGACATCGGCAATTGGGTGGCTTTTAGTAAACTGACCAACCCAGACGTTGATAACAATCGAGCGCTGGGCGACAGTTTATTTATCAACACTACAAACACTTACGCACAAAGCTCTCAGCGTCTAATCGCTACGGTAGGCATCGACAACCTTATCATTATCGATACCCCTGACGCTTTACTGGTTGCTCACGCCGATCAGGCGCAACAGGTTAGAGAAGTGGTTAAACAGCTGAAAAAGAGAAAGCACGATGCGTATCGCTTACATAAAACAGTGTTTCGTCCTTGGGGTGGCTATACCATCTTAGAGGAAGGCTCACGTTTTAAAATCAAACGTTTAGAAGTTAAGCCTGGAGCAGCTTTATCGTTACAGATGCATCACCACCGCAGTGAGCACTGGATCGTGGTACAAGGTATGGCGAAAGTCATCAACGGTGTTTCTGAGCGCTTAATTAACACTAACGAATCGACATTTATCCCCGCTGGCCATCAGCATCGCTTAGAAAACCCAGGCGTCATTGACTTGGTACTGATTGAAGTACAGAGCGGTGAATACTTAGGTGAGGATGATATCGTCCGTTTTGCTGATCAATACGGCAGGGTCGCACAATGAGCGCTGACCTATTAAAGGCAGCGTGGGGTTATCGAGGATTTATTTACGGCAGTGTTAAGCGCGAGTTTCAGTCGCGCTACCGTAACTCCTTGCTCGGGGCGTTGTGGAACATCATCAACCCTTTAGCAATGATTATTGTCTATACCGTAATTTTTTCACAACTGATGCGCGCGCGCTTAACGGGCGTGGACAACAACCTTGCCTATGGTATCTACCTCTGCGCTGGCTTATTAACCTGGGGGTTTTTCCAAGAAATGATCGCTCGCGGTCAAAGTGTGTTTCTTGATAATGGCAACATGTTAAAAAAGCTCAGCTTTCCGCGCATAACATTGCCCATTATTTCCGTACTTAGCAGCTTAGTGAACTTCTCAATCATTTTTGCTTTGTTCATTGGCTTTTTGCTGGTCACCGGTAACGCGCCAAACCTCAGTATGCTCGCCATTTTCCCATTGATCCTGCTACAAATCGTCTTTGCGATGAGCCTCGGCATTATTTTAGGTGTGCTGAACGTCTTCTTTCGCGATGTCGGCCAGTTCATGAGCGTGGTCTTGCAGTTTTGGTTTTGGTTTACGCCCATTATCTATCCGCTGAATATCGCACCAAAAGCAGCGCAGAAGTGGATTGAGCTCAATCCGATGACTGCGGTCGCACAAGCTTACCAAGGTATTTTTGTCTACGGCGAGTGGCCAAACTGGCACAGTTTATGGCCAACATGCGTCATTGCCTTAATTTTATTTATCTTAGCTTTACGCTTATTCCGTAAGCGTGCCGGCGAAATCGTGGATGAACTGTAATGAGTGAAGTTCAGGTTGTTAAGCTGAGTAAAGCCTATAAAACATATCCATCGCAGTGGGCCCGTCTCGCTGAGTGGCTCATTCCAAATAGCAAACCCAGACACACCCTCAAATGGGTGTTACAAGATATCAGCTTCCACATTAAGCCAGGTGAAGCTCTGGGCGTGGTCGGGATGAACGGCGCTGGCAAAAGTACTTTATTGAAAATCCTGACCGGCACTACGCAGGCCACATCAGGTCACCTAGTCGCCAGCGGCCGTGTTGCCGCTTTACTTGAGTTAGGAATGGGCTTTCATCCGGAGTTTACCGGCAGACAAAATATCTATATGGCAGGTCAATTACTCGGCTTAAGCATGGAGGACTTACACGCGTTAATTCCCTCAATTGAAGCCTTCGCAGAAATTGGCGAATATATGGATCAGCCATTGCGCACGTACTCAAGCGGTATGCAAATGCGCTTGGCTTTTAGCGTCGCCACAGCACGGCGTCCCGACATCTTAATTGTTGATGAGGCGCTTTCTGTAGGAGACTCTTATTTTCAGCATAAAAGCTTTGATCGTATCCGCCAGTTTAGGCAACAAGGCACTACCTTACTGATTGTCTCGCATGACCGCCAGGCTATTCAGTCCGTCTGCGACCGAGCTATTTTACTGAATAAAGGCAAGTTGGTGATGGAGGGGCTGCCAGAAGAAGTGATGGACTATTACGGTGCGATGATGGCTGAAAAAGAACAGCACACCATTCGCCAAGAACGTTTGGATAATGGCAAAGTCCGCACGATTTCAGGCACAGGTGAAGCATCGATTCGTTCTGTGGCTTTACTTGATAAGCACGGCAAAGCCACTGAAGTCATTGAAGTTGGCAGCCCAGTCACCTTAGAAGTGCATGTTGATATTAAACAGGATATCCCAAGACTGGTTCTCGGATTCATGATCAAAGATCGTATGGGACAAGCGATTTACGGTATCAATACCCATCGACTCAAGCGTGAGATCATCGATTTAAGTGAGGGCGATACAGTTGTTTATCGCTATGCCTTTCCAGCCAATATTGGTAAAGGCCATTACTCAATTGCTTTATCTTTATCGCGTCTCGATTCACACATTGATACCAACTATGAGTGGCGTGACTTCGCCTTAGTCTTTCACATCATCAACAGTACGCAACCCGACTTTGTTGGCTCAGCCTGGCTGGACTCCAGCTTAGATATACAGCGTGCATAAAAAAAGGCAAATGCTTAAAAACATATGCCTTTCTGACTCACTGAAATAAAAGCACCTGCACAGCAGATGCTTTTGTTAAATGAGCTTACTTCAACAACATGGTGCCGTTTTCAGTATAATTTTGGTGCCATGAGAATGCTTTCTGCAAGTTATGCGGAGTTTGGCCGCCACGTGTTTTAGCTTCTTTTAAGTACTCTCGTGCTTGATGCTTATAATCAGGATGCATGCAGTTTTCAATGATACGCTCTGCCGCCTGAGTTGGTGCCAAGCCACGAATATCTGCATACCCTTGCTCAGTGATGATCACATCAACATCGTGGTTAGTGTGGTCAACGTGTGTCACAAATGGCACGATTGCTGAGATCTTGCCATCTTTAGCAGTTGATTGAGTCACGAAAATAGTGATACGCGCATTACGTGCGAAGTCGCCTGACCCACCAATACCGTTCATCATGTGCGTACCGCCAACATGCGTTGAGTTGACGTTACCGTAAATATCAACCTCCAACGCAGTGTTGAACGAAATAATACCTAAACGACGAATCACTTCAGGGTGGTTAGAAATTTCTTGAGGACGGAAGACGATCTTATCTTTGTACTTGGCTAAGTCTTTACCCAATGTTGCCACACGCTTGGCAGACAGAGACAGCGCTGTACCCGCAGCAAACTTCACTACGCCGGCATCAATCAGGTCAAACACACCATCTTGCAATACTTCAGAGGCAACAATGATGTCTTTAAAACCTGAGGTTTTCATACCATTAAGTACAGCGTTCGCTACAGAGCCTACGCCAGACTGAAGAGGGGCAAGGCTTTCAGTTAAACGGCCTGCTTTAACTTCTTCACCGAGAAAGTGCAGCAGATTATCAGCAATCTGCTGCGTTTCTGCGTTAGGTTCAAAAAGAGGTGATGCAATATCAGGTTCGCTTGAAATGATGATGCCGCGAATTTTCGCAGGATCAACTTTCATGCCTGGCGTACCAATACGTTTGCTAACTTCAAACATTGGGATTGCTTCACGGGTATTCTCGCCAGCTGGCGTTTGCATATAAATATCATGCATACCTTCGTATTCAGGCGGTGCACTAATATTCAATTCAATGATCACATGCTTAGCTGTAGCCAAGAAGATCGGAGAGTTACCCACAGAACCGGTAGGGATAATATCGCCATCTTCAGTGATCGCCGCAGCTTCAATAATTGCGTAGTCAACACCTGGGTAAGTGCCTTGACGAATTGACTCAGCGACATGAGATAAATGCTGATCAATATAGAAAATTTCGCCTGCGTTGATTTTTTTACGCTGAACAGGGTTGCCTTGGTATGGAACTCGCAAATTAATGATGTCAGCTTCAGCCATGGACTGGTCTGCAGCTGGCCCCATAGACGCGCCGGTAAACAGATTGATTTTGAATTTCTCTTTCTTTCCGCGCTCTGCTAATGCCTTAGGGAAAAGTTTCGGCTCACCAAATAAGGTAAAACCACTCATTCCCAGAGTCATGCCATCGTCAATCCACGTAGCTGCTTCTTCTGCTGTAACAACTTTGTCTAGAAATGCTTTATTACGAATAAATTTACTTAAATCAGTGCTCATGCAACCACCTGTAAAGAGTTGTTGTTTGGAAATATGTCGGATAGCAGCCTTGATGATAAAGGCTTTTCTGAGCGTTAACTGAGGCAATCAGTGCACATCACAACACTTCAGAGGCTTTGACTACTTCCTAGCATTCTATGCCTATAAGATTTTTTCACAGCTATACTAAGGTCGATTTGCTGGGATTTTTTACAGGCCAGCCTTGACTATAATCAAGCCACGTGACCTTTTATCTTGCGGATTAACCCGCCGCATAAAAAATGCCCCAGCACACATAACATGTACCAGGGCAATTATAGAACACCGTCATTTTATAACAATAATTTACTCTACCGCTTTCACCATATCTTCAATGACTTTCTTCGCGTCACCAAACACCATCATGGTTTTGTCCATATAGAACAGTTCGTTATCCAAACCTGCATAACCACTGGCCATAGAGCGTTTATTGACGATCACTGTTTTCGCTTTGTAAGCCTCAAGAATCGGCATACCTGCAATGGCTGAGTTTGGATCTGTTTTAGCCGCTGGATTGACCACATCATTGGCTCCAAGCACCAAGACTACGTCAGCTTGGCCAAACTCTGAGTTGATGTCATCCATCTCAAACACTTGCTCGTAAGGCACTTCGGCTTCAGCCAGTAACACGTTCATATGGCCTGGCATACGACCGGCGACAGGGTGAATCGCATATTTAACAGTGACACCATGATTGGTCAGCTTCTCAGCCAACTCCATCAGGGCATGTTGCGCACGGGCTACGGCCAAACCATAACCAGGAACAATAATCACAGTATCCGCATTACTCAGCAAAAATGCTGCGTCATCGGAGGAGCCTGACTTCACTGGACGCTGCTCTTGCTGTGCACCAGCGACTGCTGCATCAGGTGTATTACCAAAGCCGCCAAGGATCACATTAAAGAATGAGCGGTTCATCGCTTTACACATAATGTAAGAGAGAATCGCACCGCTCGAGCCTACGAGCGAACCAGCAATAATCAGCATTGAGTTGTTCAGCGAGAAACCAATACCTGCTGCAGCCCAACCGGAATAACTATTAAGCATCGATACCACAACCGGCATATCAGCACCACCAATCGGAATAATGATCAGTACGCCAATAATAAATGCCAAAGCAACAACAACAGCAAATGCTGTGAGGTTACCGGTGAAAGTGTAGTAGATACCCAAAGCAATAATCAGCAAACCAACGGCTAAGTTAATCAGGTGCTGGCCTTTAAACGACACTGGTGCGCCTTGAAACAAGCGGAACTTGTACTTGCCGGATAACTTACCAAAGGCAATCACCGAACCTGAGAAGGTAATCGCACCAATCGCAGCACCTAAGAACAACTCAAGACGGTTACCAGCTGGAATAGCATCGGTGATGTGCTCAACAATACCCAAAGACTGCGGCTCAACTACTGCAGCAATCGCGATAAACACCGCAGCTAAACCAATCATGCTGTGCATGAAAGCGACGAGCTCAGGCATTTTGGTCATTTCGACACGTTTAGCCATAATGGTACCGGCTGTACCACCAACTAAAAGACCGACCAACACATAACCAATACCATGGGCAAGGCTGCCGCCATCGGCCAACTGCACGCTAAGCTTCATAATCAGCGCCAGTGTGGTTACGACCGCAATTGCCATACCGATCATGCCGTACAGGTTGCCACGGCGTGAAGTAGTTGGATGAGAGAGGCCTTTAAGTGCCTGAATAAAACATATCGACGCGATCAAATAAAAGATCGTGATTAGATTCATACTCATCTTATCCTTTCTCCACTGGGGCTTTTGCAGCCTTCTTCTTAAACATTTCTAACATGCGGCGAGTGACTAAAAAGCCACCAAATACGTTTACTGCAGCCAATGCTACAGCCAGCGTGCCCATGGTTTTGCCAAGCGGGGTTACCGTCAACGCAGCAGCAAGCATCGCGCCCACAATGACAATCGCAGAAATCGCATTGGTGACTGCCATCAAAGGCGTGTGTAGCGCAGGAGTAACATTCCACACCACGTGATAGCCCACATAAATCGCGAGCACAAAAATAATTAAATTATAGATACCGTCGGCAATTTCCATCTCTGTATCCCCTGTTAAGCGTTATTACGAACGACTTCACCGGCATGGCACATTAAGCATGCTGCAACGATGTCATCATCTAAATTGAGTTTGAACTGGGCATCTTCGGCAATCACCAGCTTTAAGAAATCCAGCACGTTACGGGCATACAAAGCAGAGGCATCGGCTGGCACCAGCGCAGCTAAGTTGGTATGACCAACGATAGTCACGCCGTTATGGTTAACCACTTGACCAGCCACGCTCAGCGGACAGTTTCCGCCTTGTGCAGCGGCTAAATCAATCACCACAGAACCCGGTTTCATTGCTTCAACAGTTGCGGCCTGCAGCAATACTGGCGCTTTACGACCTGGAATCAACGCGGTAGTAATGACAATATCAGCCTGCTTAGCACGCTCGTGTACGGCTTGCGCTTGACGCTCCATCCATGAGGCTGGCATCGCACGCGCATAACCACCGACGCCTTCTGCACATTCACGCTCTTCATCGGTAATAAAAGGTACATCAACAAATTTTGCACCCAAGGACTCGATTTGTTCTTTTACTGCAGGGCGCACGTCAGACGCTTCAATCACTGCGCCAAGACGCTTAGCCGTAGCAATCGCCTGTAAACCGGCAACGCCTGCACCTAAAATCAAAATACGTGCAGCTTTAACTGTACCCGCTGCAGTCATCAGCATTGGCATAAAGCGTGGATAGTGGTTCGCCGCCAGCAACACCGCTTTGTAACCGGCAATATTGGCTTGCGAAGACAACACATCAAGGCTTTGCGCACGCGAAGTGCGCGGTGCCGCTTCCAAAGCGAAGGCGGTCACTTGACGCGCATTCAGAGCAGCAATGGTGGCATTGCAAAAGGGGTTTAGCATGCCGACAACAACTGCTTGCGGCTTAATATGCTCAAGTTCAGCAGCGCTAGGAGCGACCACTTTTAGAACGATATCTGCAGCCAATGCAGCCTCTTGGCTCGCAAGGTTTGCGCCCGCAGCAGCGTAAGCTTCGTCAGCAACGCTAGCTGAAAGACCGGCTCCTGCGGCAACCGTGACACTATGGCCTTGGCTGATCAGTTTTTTTATCGTTTCAGGGGTTGCGGCTACTCGCGTTTCGCCTGCCTGTGTTTCTTTAGGAACACCAATGTGCACTGCAAATCTCCTGCAATTTTATAAATGATAGGCGACACACTACGAATGGCATGCCGCTATAAGCGCCTCAAAGCCAGCAAACGGTTGAACACGATGAAGTGCATCAATGGATGGGCGTGACGTAATCAAGCATCATTTGCTTCAGTCGTAAGGATGCGGCAGCAAGTCGCATATTGCAATACGAGGCTAGCAAAATATTCACACTGTGACTTTTTTCTAGCAAAGAGTCTTAATACGTTCATTCTAAACACAAAATCTTAGAAATTAAAACTAAAGATCTATTGCGCAATGAATATCAGCATCAATTTACCTCTATTTCTCTCGGCATGCCTACTTTTAGTTTTTATATACCCAAACAAATGATTGAGAAAAACGAACTAAAAGCAGTCTATTACAAGCAGAAAAAAACCACCCGAAGGTGGTTTTAAAATAACAATCAGCGCTGAGTTTCCTTAGCGAGCCTAAACCCTATCCAGGATGCCCATCAACTCGCGCTTGCCATAGCATCGGTGCGTAATTCCAGACATACATAGCAAAGCTTAATCCCCAACAAATCGCCGCAATCCATAAGCCTGGCATATAAGCCCAATCAACCAAAAGTACACGTGATACAGCACCAAGGTTAAAGAGAATAAAAGCTAGAGTCATCACTTTAGGAGGAGCCAGTTGTCGACCCGTATGGCCCAGAGTAACCCGGGCAATCATGCCTAAAATCAGTCCACCCATCGCACCAACAGTTAAGGCATGCACAGCAATGCTGATATTGGCTAGCACTGAAAAGTGCCATAACGCCATGGCCAAACAGGCAATACCGATCCAAGCGTGCGCTAAATGCAATGACCATAATAAGGGTACGCGCCAAATTCCCGCGTCATACCAGCGCAGATTGCGAATTAAATGACCAACACCTAAAGCCGCAAAAACAGTTCCTATGATGATGTTTGCTTCCATCGCCCAACCGAGCATCACTGTGATTGACACTACAATCGTGCCTATTAGCAAAGCCCAATCAAGTTTTGGCCAAGGCGTAACACCTTCTTTACGCAATAGACCCCGCTGGGTAAAGAAAGGAATGACACGGCCACCGATCATGCTCATCAGTGCGGCAACAAACCAGACACCACCGACTGTCGCTTGACGCTGCAATACATCGTTAGCTGTAGCAACCCCATACAAGGTCACGCCATTGGCTATAGCCAGCAACACCAGCACCACCACTAAAGGGTAATTTCGCACCTGACGCACCGGCCACACACTGCGCGCCATCTGCGCTGCAACCAGCGGCAGAAACAAGCCATCCAGCACGATTACGCACCATACCGGCGTACCCACCAACCAAGCCAAGCGTGAAGCAACCCAAAGCGCGGTAAGCACCATTAATGGTTTGCCCGATAAGCCAGGGAAGCCTGTCCATGTTTGCACTGCCGTCAACAAGAAACCAGCAATGATCGCTGCAGCAAAGCCAAATAACAATTCATGGCGATGCCAAGCCAGCCATCCACCGGTAGGCTGCCAATCAGCAAACCAGCCGTTTAAAGCCATGACCCACAAAGGAATTGCCAGCATCGCTAAGATACTGCCCAGCAAGAAAAAAGGCCGAAAGCCTAAACGAAAAAAAGGCGTAATAGCGAGTGCCTCGCGCCGATCAATTACATTCACAGTCATTCTCCCAAGCCTTGCCGTATCACCCCTGTGTACAGCAATAGCCTACGTTGGTGCTATGGATTACAGCATAGCGCCTTTACTAGAAGTTATTGCTAGATCAGGATCAAGAAGAATGATAACCATCACGCGCAGCGCAGCTAAGGATAAGCTGCAGGCATAAAAAAACCGCCGAGTAGGCTAGCTGCCTCGGCGGTTCTGTTAATAGCCTAAACTATTAATTCAAGCCATTGATGTAGCTTGATAATGCTTTGATGTCTTTATTGCTCAGCTTTGCCGCAATCGAGCGCATGATCATGGCATCGCCATCATTGGTGCGATCACCTTCACGGAAGTCGGTCAACTGCTTAGTAATATAAGCAGAATGCTGGCCATTCAGTTTTGGGTACACAGCTAAATCAAGACCTTCGCCATTTGGAGAATGGCAACCGGTGCAAGCTGGCATACCATCAACAATCTTACCGCCTTGATAGAGTGCTTCTCCACGCTCAACAAGCGCTGGATCTGCAGCTCCGATAGTGCCTTTCTGGCTGGCATACCAAGCAGAGATATCAGCTAAGTCTTGCTCAGACATTGCATCCAGCATGCCTGTCATTTCTACAACAGGACGATCGCCAGATTTAATATCACGCATTTGCTTAAGTAAATAACGCTCGCCTTGACCAGCTAGCTTTGGAAAGTTTGGCACCATGCTATTACCATCAGCATTGTGACAGGCAGAACACATAGCAATTTTACCTTGACCTGCTGCAGCATCTCCTGCGGCATGGGCTAAACCACTGATGCCCAAGGTCAATAACAGACTTACAAATAGTTTGTTCATCAGCTCTTCCAACTACGGCTAAAAAATATTTTCCGGACCGGCCTAGTCTTCATATTGATCTGGCTGATCTCGGCGCTTATAAATTATGCAAACATTACCATAATCTGCCGCACAGACAACCTTTTACAGATACATCTACAGCAATGCGCACATACAATCCTAAGCATTATATACTGCTCAGAGTAAAACGGAAACGACACCTCTTGCCGCACCTTACACTTGGATAATTTATGCAGCCTAAAAACCCCATTATCGGCCTGTGCCAACAAGCCAGCTTTCTTACCAGCGCGGCTCGTGTTGAGCAGTGTCCTGTAGATGAAGGCTACGAAGTCGCCTTTGCAGGCCGCTCCAATGCGGGCAAATCCAGCGCACTCAACACTTTAACCCGCGCCAGCTTAGCACGTACGTCGAAAACTCCAGGCCGTACTCAGCTGCTGAACTTTTTCACTCTTGATGAAGATCGACGCTTGGTTGACTTGCCTGGCTACGGCTACGCCAAAGTACCCATTCCTCTCAAACTACATTGGCAGCGCCACTTAGAGGCCTACCTCGGCAGCCGTAACAGCCTGATGGGCTTAGTGCTAATGATGGACATTCGTCATCCACTGACACCATTTGACTGTTTAATGCTGGATTGGGCCGCTAGTATTAAAATGCCAATGCATATCTTGCTGACTAAAGCCGACAAACTGACTTTTGGTGCCGGCAGAGCAGCACTGCTGAAAACACAAAAAGATATTCAGCAAAAATGGGGCGACACTGCCAGCATTCAACTGTTCTCATCGACCAAACGCATTGGTATTGAGGAAGCACAGTATGTATTGGCAAACTGGTTGCAACTCATTGAGCCAGAAGATGCAGACGCATGTGATGACAGCGATGGCGCGATAGAAGAGTAATCAGTAAATAAGTGCCGCGCTGCATTATGGTAATGCAGCGCGACACCTTAAAAGCTGCGCCCTAAATTCAGATACAGCGCATTTTCATCATCATCATTGACACCATAACTTAAGTTGAGCGGACCTAACGGCGTATCGACTGCCACAAAGACACTCATGGCATTAATGTAGCCACTGTCTAAATCATTGATCTGATTCCAGACACGTCCACGCTCCAAGGAAACACCCGCATACACCGGCAAACCTAGTGAGAATGCTCGCACTGGCGTTAAGCGCCGATAGTAAATCAAACGTCCGATGCTCACATTTTGACCCGCCAAAGCATTCTCACGGTAGCCTGATAACTGTTGCGCACCACCGATTTGATAGCTTGAAGTCACCAACTCTTTAGCATCTAACGTCCGCGCATAGCGTCCGCCGACAATCCAAGTATTTGCGCGCCAATTAAACGGCTTATTGAGCTCGACTAGCCACTGTCGATAACGCTCGTCCGAGCCGAGCTCCGTGGCATGCTGCAGCGCTGACAACCGCAACTCTTCGCCACGTGTCGGGAAATTTACATTATCGAGACTATCGAATGCGTATTGCAGGTTGTAATAGCCTTCTTTAAAACTGAAATCAGGCAAATCAGGCTCACCAATACGCACGTCCGCATTACCCCAACCCGAACCCACGCCAAAACGTATTTCCGCATTGGTGGAAATTTGCCGACCGACATTCACCCCGTAACGAAAACGCTGCAAGCGGTATTCGGCAATAGGATCGCGCTCTTCCATAAACTTAATATTGCGTACTTCACCATGTAACCAAGGCGAAACAAAGTAGCGTGAACCAACATCCAATGGCTGATAAAACTCGGTATAAAGCTCTTGATGATCACCCAGTTGCACGCGACTCAACCATTCTCCACCCAAACGGTTCAAACCGTTCATGCGAAAGCTAGCGCCTATATTAAAGACGCTATCGCCACGTAAATCATCGGAAAGATTCAGCCCTAAGCGTAAATAATCAGTACCCGAACGTTTGTCAGTCGCATTGATAACCAGCGCATTACCGCCCTCTTCAGCCTGCAAACGGTACTCTACCCGATCGAAATACTCTAAGCCGTAGAGTGTTCCCATATCTTTTTGTAATTGCTCAACATCCAGCGGCTCACCAATTTTCTGCCTGATGTAGTAACGCACCACCTCATCACCCACCTTTGAAGTGTTTTGAATACGCACGGCACTAATCACTGGTTTCTTCTTGGTTTTTTTCTGGTTACTGGGCAGTCTTGGCTGTTCTTGCAGCGGCTGCGACAGTGCGGCCAAACGCCACTGCAGAGCGTCCGCAGCACGGTAACCTGCATCCATCATGCCCTGAGCGCGAGCAAAATCAGTGATACCAAAACCCGCCAATTCTGGCTGAATTAAAATATCCTGTTGCTGCAAAGTAGCCAACTGCGCTTCTGAGTTGCGCCGTGTTAATAACGCAACCGATTGATTGAGGATATTAAAGACCGTTTGCAGTGATTCTGTAGACGCGAGCGGCGAGCCAATATCAACCACAATAACCCGGTCAACCCCCATACTTCTGGCGATATCAACCGGAATATTGTTCGAAATCCCACCATCAACCAACAACCGACCATCCACTTCAACCGGGGTTAGTACGGCTGGAATCGACATGCTGGCACGCACGGCTAAAGCCAAATGTCCATGCGAGAACACCACTGCTTCACCAGTGGAAATATCAGCCGCAACTGCTCGGAAAGGAATGGGCAAATCATCAAAGTCATCTACCGCGCCGGCTCGCGCAAAAAGCTTCTCTAATAACACTGCGAGATTCTGCCCTTGCAGCACGCCCAACGGTAAACCTAAGGTGCCATCATCACGAAAACTAAGCTTTTGCTTAACCAAAAAATCACGATCATCTTGTTTACGGCGAAAGGGAATATCTTCGCGTGGCGGCGCATCTGATAAAGCTTGCTGCCAATCCAGCTCAGTCGCCAATTGCTCAAGTTCAGCAATGCTATAACCGGCTGCATACAAACCACCCACCACTGCGCCCATACTGGTACCAGCAATCGCATCAATGACAACACCCTGTTCTTCCAACGCTTTAAGCACACCAATATGCGCCAAACCACGTGCTGCTCCGCCAGATAACACAAGACCCACACGTTCTCGCTCTGTCTCCACAACAGGCTCAGCACAGGTTAAACTTGCAAGACTAAAAGTAAGAAAGACAGCACATACTTTTAAAAACAAAGACATAAGTACATCTCAAGCTCATTACGCACAGATATTGCATACACATTAGCCTACCGGCTAGGCAAAACCTAAATTACAGACAAAAAAAAGCCCCGCATTTCTGCGAGGCCTTTTAAAATGGTGCCGGCACCAAGAGTCGAACTCGGGACCTACTGATTACAAGTCAGTTGCTCTACCAACTGAGCTATACCGGCAATGGCGGCCATTATATAGATTACAAACAGCTTGTAAACCTTTTCTGTAATTATTTTTAAAGCGAGCAAATTCAAGCAGTTACTCAGGCTTAGTGAAACCTCCTGCAGCTCAACAAGCGCAGTGTCTTGGCTGTTTTTAAACTCTGCAGGCGAGTAGCAAAAGGTTACGCGGCGTCAGTTCACTCGCGCAAAACTCACCCAGCTCGACGCGAAAGCCTTGCTCATGCAGAAAGATTGCTTGATCGAGCACCAGCCACAACTCTAGCGGTCGACGAAACAGCGCACGCAGCAGTTCCAAATTGCGCACCTCTGCTAATCGCTGCCAGCCACGCGCCTGCAGATCGATCCAGTTTTGCACCGGCACACTAGGCAAGCCTTTTAATTTAGCCAAGTCAGCACACCACTGTGCAAAAGATTTATTAAACCAAGCGGCGGATAAGGAAGGAGTCGGCAAATACTCATCAACGCCGCGCAATTCGCGCTGCAAAATATCAAAGGCTAAACGCCAAGCCATCGACTGATCACGCAAACGGCGCTCACGATTGGTAGCCGTCACGGTAGCGGTTAGCGGTAAACCCAGGTCATCACGATTCAGTCGCAATGCAGAGGCTTGACCTTGCGCAGACAGCGGTTGATAAAACTCAGATTGCGTACGATTATAGCAACAGGGCGCTAAAGCTACGGCCGCTGCTTGCTGCGCGTTCACCTGCCGTAGCAGATGAGTATGCAAATCACCGCACGCATGCAAGGCAATCACCGCACCGGCTTGCTGCAGCGGCGCAGCACTCTCGGCGCTCATCACATCACACAATCTATGCTGCGCATGGGCAAGGTATTTATGGCTGATAGCTTGGCCACTGTTAATCAGCTCAGAATTAAACTCTAGACATTCAAGATGTGCATTCGGCCAAGCCAGATAACGCCCAAGATGACCTTTACCAGCACACCAATCGAGCCAGTTGTTGGTAGCGGCAAGCGACTGTCCAGCGCCACTGTGCACCGCGCTGGCAAAAGCCTCTATCTGTTGCCATTTACGCTCAGCAATGCCACTTTGCATACGCAGCGGGCGCTGGCTCAGCAAGGTATCAGGGAAAGACCCAAGCGTTGAGAGCTGTTGTGCTCGCTGCGCCCAATCAGCAAAGGGTTGCGGAGCAGATAAAGCATAGGGATTTGCATGACAGGCTTCCGCATCAGCCAAACTGCGCGCGCGCAGCCAAACGGCAAGCTCAGGATACTCAGCTTCCCAGTTCAACTTTTGCTGAATAAAAGGCTTTTCCCGCCAAAGACTTTGTTGCGCCAGAAGAAAAGTATCTAACGCTAAAAATCGCTCGCGCAAAGCATCGCCACTGAGTAGCGGCGCATCATGACTTAGCACTTACCTGCCCTGCAGCGCATCCACGCGTAGCTTGCGTTCCAGCCAACGAAAAACCTGTACTAAAATAAAGGTCATCGCCAAGTAGAACAAACCAGCAGCAAAGAAAATTTCTACCGGCAAATAAGTACGGGCGATAATGGTGCGCGCCATTCCGGTCAGTTCCAGCAAAGTGATGGTACTGGCCAGCGAACTGGCTTTGAGCATCAATATCACTTCATTACTGTACGCAGGTAAACCAATGCGGGCGGCACGCGGCAAAATAATATGCCACATGGTTTGCGCACGACTCATACCCAAGGAACGCGCAGCTTCTACTTCGCCAGGCGGCACCGCTTGAATGGCGCCGCGAATAATTTCAGCAATATAGGCTGCTGTATGCATGGTCATCGCAATCAGAGCGCACCAATAAGGATCACGTAAGTACGGCCACAATGGACCTTGTTTGACCGCATCAAACTGCGCCAAACCGTAATAGACCAAAAACAATTGCAGCAACAGTGGTGTGCCGCGGAAAAAGAAAATATAGCTAAACGGCAAGGCTCGCACGTACCAATGTCTAGATGCTCGCGCCATGCCTAAGGGAATAGCAATGAGCAAACCGACTAAAACAGCAATCGCTACCAGCTCTAAGGTTAAGTAAGCGCCTTCTAGGAGTTTTGGCAGCCACTTAACAATCACGTCCCACTTCATGCTGCGCTCCTTACAAAGCCGCGATTCGCGCGTTTTTCAAAGAAGTGCAGAATCAGCATACTCAAGACAGTTAAACCCAGATAAATAAAGGCGGCGACCATAAAGAAGGTGAAAGGCTGCTTAGAAGAGGTCACCGCAACTTGCGCGCTACGCATCACTTCATCCAAACCGACCACTGACACCAGCGCGGTGTCTTTCATTAAAATCATAAACAGATTGCCCAAGCCGGGAATCGCAATACGCCACATCTGTGGCAGAACCAGACGAAATAAAATACGCGGACGCGAGAGCCCTAATGCCAAGCCCGCTTCGCGATGACCGCGAGGGATGGCTAATAAAGCACCACGGAACACTTCTGTGGCATAAGCGCCAAAACACAGACCTAATGCCAGAACACCTGCGGAAAACGCACTGAGCTCCAGTTCTGGGTAACCAATCGCCTCGCCCAGTTCACGAACAAAACCCACTGAGCCATAATAAATTAATAACACCCACAGCAACTCTGGAACACCACGCACCATAGTGGAATAGGCATCACCCAACCAACGCAGCGTACGATAGGGCGATGTTTTGGCTAAAGCGCCAGCCAAACCAAGACACAGGCCTAATGCCAGTGAGCACAAAGCCAGTTGAATTGTTATCCAAGTACCCGCAAGCAGGGCTGGACCAAAACCATAGAGATCAAAATTCATCAGGGATACTTGTTAGGCAGTTGCAAAGTAAAACCGCCACAACAAAGGTGGCGGCTTGTTACAGCGCAGACTTAAAATTAATACACGCTAAATGGGAAGTACTTGTCGTTGATGGTTTTATAAGTACCGTCTTCAACAATTTCTTTCAGCGCTACGTTTAAGCGCTCGCGCAATTCATCATTACCTTTGCGCAGAGCGATACCGATTTTATCGTTATCAAACACAGGCTCGCCTTTGAACTCATAGTCGGCACCGGCTTCGCTTTTCAGCCATTCCCAGTTGACAAACTTATCCGCCAACACACCATCTAAACGGCCTGAGGCTAAATCAAGGTAAGCATTTTCATTGGTATCGTAGAGTTTGATATCAATGGCTTTACCGTAGTTATCTTCCAACCAGTTACCCGCGATAGTCGCGCGCTGCGCACCAATCACTTTGCCTTTTAGGCTTTTCGCATCAATTGCAAAGTTACTGCTCTTCGGTGCAATAAATTGCAAACCGTTGGTGTAGTACGGATCGGTAAAATCAACCGCTTGTAGACGCTCTTCAGTGATCGACATGGACGCTGCTAGAAAATCAAATTTCTTCGCATTTAGCGCAGGAATAATGCCATCCCAATCTGATGTAACAACACTGCACTCAACTTTCATTTTTTCGCACAGTGCTTTAGCGATATCCAGATCAAAGCCCACCACTTCGCCACTGGAGTCAATCAAGTTGAACGGTGGGTAAGCACCTTCAGTACCAATTTTTAATTTCTCTACGGCAAAGCTGCCGGTGGCAAAGGACAAACTGGCTGCTGCCACTAAGAGTATTTTTTTATATTTTTTCATAGTTGTCGCCTCAATGGTTATGACTGGACATAAATTGCTTACACCGCTCTGATTGCGGATTGTTAAACACCTGCTCAGGTGTGCCTTGCTCTTCAACTAAACCTTGGTGCAAAAACACAATTTCACTGGACACTTGTCTGGCGAAACTCATTTCATGCGTGACCAATAACATGGTACGACCTTCATCAGCCAAGGCGCGAATCACTCCAAGCACCTCTTGTACCATCTCTGGATCTAATGCAGAAGTTGGCTCATCAAACAGTATCACTTTCGGCTGCATAGCCAAGGTTCGCGCAATCGCTGCACGTTGCTGCTGACCACCTGACAACTGATTAGGGTACACATGACGCTTATCGGCAATCCCGACTTTAGCTAACAACGCTTCAGCCGTAGCAATGGCTTCGTCTTTACTCAAACCCAGTACACGGCGTGGCGCTTCAATAATATTATCGAGCACGCTCATGTGTGGCCATAAGTTAAAATTTTGAAAAACAAAACCGACTTGGGTGCGCAAGCGATTGATTTGCTGACTGTTAGCGGCCACCAACTGACCTTGTCGATCAGGTTTGAGCTGCAACTCTTCACCGGAGAAAAAGATTCGCCCACAATGAGGGTTTTCTAGCAAGTTAATGCAGCGTAAAAACGTTGATTTACCTGAACCGGACGAGCCCAAAATAGAGATCACATCGCCATCATTAGCAGTTAAAGAAATGCCTTTTAAAACATCTAAATCACCATAGCGCTTGTGCAAATCACGTATTTCTAAGGCAGGAATGGCCTCAGCCATAAAGGTTCCTCTTTGAACGACAGGGCATACTGACTAAGCAGTGATAGACCTTGAGAATGCTGTACACCACTGCGCAATCAAATACGACTGTATTTAAGGCAATTGGCTGAGCTGTTTAATAATGCTGCGATAGTGCCAGTTTTAACGCCACTTGGAAAGTAAAAGGCCGTGTTCGTCTCTAGTCGTCATCGCTTGACTTGGTGGTCTTCGGCGACAAACGTAAGCTGCGCAAACTGCGCTTGACGCTTTTCAGATGATTGACCAAAGAGGGGCCACGCGCCATGGCAACCCCCATAGCTAACACGTCAATGACAACCAAGTGGGCAATACGTGAAGTCAATGGCGTGTAAATCTCGGTATCTTCCTGCACATCAATCGCCAAGTGAATGGTCGCCAACTCCGCTAACGGCGTATGACTGGGGCATAAGGTGATTAAAATGGCGCCCGTTTCACGGACTAAGTTGGCTGTAGTCAGCAAATCTTTAGAACGACCCGACTGGGAAATACAAATGGCCACATCCGTTGATTGTAAAGTTACCGCCGACATAGCTTGCATGTGCGGATCGCTATAAGCAGCAGCAGTAAGCAATAAACGAAAGAATTTATGTTGAGCATCAGCAGCTACCGCGCCAGACGCACCAAAGCCATAGAACTCAACACGCTGCGCTTTGGCCATCACGGCGATGGCTTGCTCTAATGCTTTAACATTAAGTTGCTCTCGCACTTCAATCAAAGTATGCAGCGTGGTATCGAAAATCTTCAAGGCGTAATCTGTTACAGCATCATTTTCACTGATGGCAAACTGTCCAAAACTTGCGCCTGCCGCCAAACTTTGCGCCAGCTTGAGCTTGAGATCCTGAAAGCCTAGACAACCCACCGCACGACAAAAACGTACGATGGTTGGCTCACTCACCCCCACCTCATTGGCCAAGTCAGCCATAGAGCTGTGCATTACAGCAGCAGGATCATTAAGCACATAATTGGCGACTTTAACTTCTGACTTGCGCAGCACACTCAGCGATTGGGCGATATGATGTAACAGGTTCACAATGGTTAACTCATTAGGCGTATGCCACAGTCATGTAGCGGTTTTGTAGTTATACTACAACAGCTATTTATTCGCACGTTTTTCCCCAAGGAGAGCAACCTTGAGCATGCCGTATGACATGTTAGTGTTTGGTGGTACGGGTGATTTAGCCCTGCATAAATTACTGCCTGCACTGTATCACCTGCACCGTGAAAATCGCTTACCCAAGGATATGCGCATTATCGGCATCTCCCGCAAACAGTTAGCCCGCGAGCGTTACATTGATCTTGCCGAGCGTCACTGCCGCGCTCAAGTTGAACGTAAAGACTTTACTGAAGCCTCTTGGCTAAGTTTTAGTCAGCGTCTTGAATATTTGGCGATGAATGCCGAGCAAGCGGCTGACTTTGCTCGTTTAGCGCAATTTCTAGTCACTCACAATCTGCGCGGTTGTATCTACTACTTAGCCACTGCACCGCAGCTCTTCGAAAGCATCGCTTCTAACTTGGCCTTAACTGGATTAACCGGTGCCAATACACGCATTGTCATTGAGAAACCGATTGGCCACTCCCTGCAGTCAGCTTTGGCCATTAATGCCACCATTGGCGCAGCGTTTAGCGAAGAACAGGTTTTCCGTATTGATCACTATCTAGGCAAAGAAACAGTCCAGAACCTGATGGCTTTACGTTTTGCCAACGCTCTATTTGAACCGGTCTGGCGCTCGGCACACATTGATCATGTGCAAATC
Organism: Denitrificimonas caeni DSM 24390; assembly: GCF_000421765.1. GTDB lineage: Bacteria > Pseudomonadota > Gammaproteobacteria > Pseudomonadales > Pseudomonadaceae > Denitrificimonas > Denitrificimonas caeni. The sequence continues at coordinate 216,150 of NZ_ATXQ01000003.1, forward strand.
ACTGTCAATGAAACACTCGGTGTGGAAAGTCGTGGTGCTTACTATGATCACGCCGGAGCGATGCGCGACATGCTGCAGAACCATCTACTACAACTGCTCTGTTTAGTCGCTATGGAAGCACCAGTACGCTTTGATGCCGACGCTGTGCGCAATGAAAAAGTAAAAATTCTGCAAGCGCTAAGACCCATCATCGGCATGGATGTGCAGGATAAAACTGTACGTGGGCAATACACTGCTGGGAACGTCGGCGGTCATACTGCGCCAGCCTATTATTTTGAAAAAGACGTAGACAGTGACAGCGATACCGAAACCTTTGTCGCCCTTGAAGTAGAGATTGATAACTGGCGTTGGGCTGGAGTGCCTTTCTACTTACGCACGGGCAAACGCTTAGCGAAAAAAACCTCCGAGATCGTTATTCAGTTTAAACCTGTACCGCACAGCTTATTCAGCGACAGCCAAGCCAATCATTTGTTAATTCGTCTGCAACCAGAAGAGCGCATTAGCATTGAATTAATGGCCAAAACCCCAGGCAAAGGCATGCATTTGCAGCCCGTTGAGCTAGAAATCAATCTCGCCCAAGTTTTTCAAGACAGTCGCCGCTGGGAAGCTTACGAGCGACTACTGCTCGATGTCATTGAAAATGACTCGACGCTCTTTATGCGCCGCGATGAAGTGGAAGCCGCTTGGCAATGGGTCGACCCCATCCTCAAAGGCTGGCAGCAGCATTATCAACGCCCTAGACCTTACCCCGCCGGCTCCAATGGTCCAGAGCAGGCGCATAGTTTGCTGGAGAAGCATAATCGAGCTTGGCATGAATAACGCCCATTGATGGCGACACGCAGGCTCAGTCTTCGCTGCAAGACAATCACCCTGCATCGCGCATAAAAAAGCCGCTCATAAAGAGCGGCTTTTTATTTACAACACAAAACGTTTCGACAAATTAAATGTGCGGTCCAGCATTTTTAATCGCCTCAGCCACTTCAAACTTCTTGAAGTTCTCGACGAACTTAGCTGCTAACTCTTGCGCGGCAGCATCGTAAGCTGCTTTATCAGCCCAAGTGTTACGTGGGTTAAGCAAGTTTGTCTCAACACCCGGTACGGATTTTGGCACATCCAAGTTAATCACTGGCAAGTGCTCAGTTTCTGCACCCACTAGCGTTCCACCTTGAATCGCGGCAATCACTGCACGCGTGGTTGGAATGTTGAAACGCTGTCCAACACCATAGCCACCGCCAGTCCAACCGGTATTCACCAAGTACACTTTAGAGCCAAAACCTTGGATGCGCTTGATCAGCAGATCAGCGTACTCACCCGCTGGGCGTGGGAAGAACGGCGCGCCAAAGCAGGTAGAGAAGGTTGATTTAATACCTGAGCCTGAACCCATTTCGGTTGAACCAACCAAAGCGGTATAACCTGACAAGAAGTGGTAAGCCGCTTGTTCGTTATTCAAGATCGACACCGGCGGCAATACGCCAGTCAGGTCGCACGTCAGGAAGATCACTGCATTTGGCTCGCCAGCACGGTTAGCAATCACACGCTTTTCAACGTTTTCTAACGGATAAGCGGCGCGGCTGTTTTGCGTCAAGCTGTCATCGGTGTAATCCGGAGTACGCTGCTCATCCAGAACAACGTTTTCCAGCACTGCACCAAACTTAATGGCTTTCCAGATCACTGGTTCGTTTTTCTCAGACAAGTCGATGCATTTTGCATAGCACCCTCCTTCGATGTTGAACACAGTGCCCACACCCCAACCATGCTCGTCGTCACCAATCAAGTAACGGCTTTCATCAGCTGACAGCGTGGTTTTACCGGTGCCGGACAAACCAAAGAATAACGTGGTATCGCCGTCTTCACCGACGTTGGCAGCACAGTGCATCGGTAAGACGTCATGCGCAGGCAACAGGAAGTTTTGTACTGAAAACATAGCTTTTTTCATTTCGCCAGCGTACTGCATACCTGCCAGTAACACTTTTTTTGCAGCGAAGTTAATCATCACGCAACCGTCAGAATTAGTACCGTCACGCTCAGGTACACACTCAAAGAAAGGTGCATTGATGATCTGCCATTGTTCTTTACCACCGGCATTGAATGCCTCTGGAGTAATAAACAAGCAACGGCCGAACAGGTTGTGCCATGCCGTTGTTGTAGTCATTTTGACTGGCAAGTAATGCGCAGGATCAGAACCCACATGCACATGTGAAACAAAGCTTTCACGCTCTGCCACGTAAGCTTCAACACGAGTCCACAATGCATCAAAAATCGCTGGTGCAATCGGGCGATTAATCGGGCCCCAAGCGATTTGAGCATCAGTGCTCGGCTCTTGTACGATAAAACGGTCAGCCGGCGAACGGCCGGTACGGTGGCCTGTTTCAACAACCAATGAACCATTTACAGCCAGTTTGCCTTCGCCACGGCGAACCGCTTCTTCAATCAATTGAGCGGCACTAATATCGGTATACACAGCGGTGTTTGCTTGCGTCATGAGATCCCCAACGGCCCGAGCCGAGTCCTCTAAAAAGTTTGTAGCGTCTTAGCAGATGCACTACAACGGAAAAAGTGCCCGCGATTATGCCAGAGTTATGCAATTAATGCACTGTGCTCGATGCATCAGCAGCGTCTTGCGCTGCGAACATTTGCGCGATATCGGCTTCATTAAATAAATAGCGTTGATTGCAGAACTGACAATCAATCTCGATAGTGCCTGCTTTCTCAGCTAGCAACAACTGCAAATCAGCCAGACCTAAACTAATCAAGGCCTGCTCTGAGCGCTCACGCGTGCAACTGCATTGAAACTTCAAATCACTGCTTGGAAACAGGCGCACCTCTTCCTCATGATAAAGGCGGTGCAAAATGGTTTCATTGTCCAAACCCAGCAGTTCTTCAGCACTCAAAGTTGCCGCCAAGGCAATCACATGCTGCCAACTGGCTTCACGCTCTTCTGCATCTGGTAGGCGATCAGCGGGTAATTGTTGTAACAGCATCCCGCGCGCGCGCTGACCGTCAGCGTACAACCAAAAACGCGTTGGCAATTGCGCCGAATTGACAAAATAATTGCTAAAGCATTCAGCTAACGTTGCACCATCTAAAGCGACTAAGCCCTGATAACGCTGCCCTTCGCGCGGATCAACAGTCAGCGCCAGCACACCTTCTGGCATCAGCTCTTGCAAGGTTGCGCCACTATGAATCTGCTCTTCTTCATAGCGAGCAATCGCGCGTAATTCGCGATCACTGGAGCACTCAACCATCAGCAAAGGCACAGCACCACTTGAACGTGCTTGTAGCACTAATAAACCATCAAACTTCAGCGTATTAACCAACAGGGCCGCAGCCGCCATCAACTCACCCAATAAAGCCGCAACCGGCTCTGGGTAAGCATGCTTAGCTAACACGTGAGCATAGCTTTCTTCTAAGCTCGCCAACTCGCCGCGCACATCGGTATTGTCAAAAATAAACCGCTGAGTAAAATCAAAATCTGCCATACAACACTCACCAATAAGATAGCGGCCTAGTATAAACCGCACTTAGAAAATTAACTGACTTAGATGCGCTCGTATGGATCTCTAGCGCATTACTGATCTTTGAAACGATGAATCTGGCGACGCTGCTTTTTCGTCGGCCGGCCATCGGTTTGAATGCCTAATGCGCCAGCTTTACGCAGTTCAGCCGCTTTTTCACGAGCGCTAATACTCTCGTCTGTCTCACGATAAAGAAGCTGTGCTTGTGGCGCGCCACGCCGCACTGCACTGAGCTGCTCGATCACCACGGTACGTTCATCGTAGCCGGCGCGAAGCACCAACTCATCGCCCACTTTTGGTTCTTTCGATGGTTTACAGCGCTCGCCACGGCAATGCACTTTGCCACCTTCAATTGCCTCTTTCGCCAGCGCACGGGTTTTATAAAAACGTGCTGCCCACAACCACTTATCTAAACGTACTTTTTCTTGCTGATTATCACTCATTGACGGCTATTACCTCTCCACAACAACGCTGCATCAGTGCAGCTCATGCACAGCAATCGGTAAACACACAGTCGCATCTAAACCACCACCGGCTCGATTCTGCAGTTCAACCTTACCGCCATGTTGCGCGGCAATACGTTGCACAATCGCCAAACCAAGACCTGCACCCTGCCCGCCACGTGCCTGATCACCTCGGTAGAAGGGATTAAAAATGCGTTGCAAATCTTCAGGATCAAGCCCAGGACCACGATCCAACACACTGATAGCCACATGCGCGGAGTGCTCATCGCGAACGACCGAAGCGGCGACTTCAATACCCTGTTCGCCATAACGCAGAGCATTTTCTAGCAAATTAACTAACATGCGCTTGATTGAGACACGACGTAACTCTAATGAGGGCATTTCTTCTAAACACAAGCGAATCGGCCGACCTTGCTGGATATAAGGCGCAACCACTGAACTGATCAATTCATTCAGATCACAGGCTTCCATCGGCTCATCACGACCATCACGGATAAAGGCTAAAAACTGATCCAAAATGGCATTCATGTCTTCAATGTCACGCACCATATCGTTGGTCAGGTCATTGTCACTGTCGAGCAACTCCAGGGATAAGCGCAACCGTGTCAGCGGTGTCCGTAAGTCATGGGAAACCCCAGCCAGCATGAGCTCGCGCTCGCGACCGGCTTGCTCAACATCATCAGTCATCTGATTAAAAGCGCGATACACCTCAGCCATTTCACTGGCGGTATCCACATCAACCGGTAAACGCACACTGCGCCCTTGGCCAAACAGACGCGCGGCGATCACTAGACGTTTCAGTGGTGCGCTGAGTTGGCGGACAAAAATCCACGCTGCCGCAGTTGATAATAAACCGATGCCTAAAAACCAAGCGACCAAGTTCCACACGCGCTGACCGCGTAGCGGATGCGGATATAAAGGCACGCGAATCCAGCCAGGCCCTAGGCTCGGCGCATTCACCCATAATGACGGTGGCGTTTGCGCACGAATGCGCACCTGCGTATCTCCACCTAACTCTGCGCGCATTTGCTCACTAAAAATATCGCTGTACGGCCAGTGCTGCTCACCGACTGGCACATCATCCTCTGCTACCAGTTGCAAACCCGCTGCTTTAGCAATGGCTGCGCGCTCACTGGCAGGTGAGGCCCAGTAGGCTCGCAACGTTAGGGCTGCACCATGACTGTATTGGCGATCCACTAGCACATCTTCATTAAGCATCAAATAAATCAAGGTCAGCGCTTTAGAAAACAACACAGCCAACAGCACCATCCACAAGGTGCGGGCAAAAAAGCTCTGTGGGTACAATAACGATGTCTTCATTTATTACCATCGGGCACAAACACGTAACCCACACCCCAAACAGTTTGAATGTAGCGCGGCTTAGAAGGATCAGGCTCAATCATCCGGCGCAGGCGGGAAACCTGCACATCAATCGAGCGCTCTAACGCATCCCATTCACGGCCACGGGCAAGATTCATCAATTTGTCGCGAGTTAGTGGCTCACGGGCGTGTTCAACCAGAGCTTTTAATACAGCGAACTCACCGGTGGTCAGCATGTGCACCTGATCGCCTTTGCTCAGCTCGCGCGTGGCTAACGACAAACTGTAATCACCGAAGCTGACACTGGCCTCTTCGCTACCGGGCGCGCCAGGTACACTGGTGTTTTGGCGACGCAAAACGGCTTTGATCCGGGCTAACAATTCACGCGGATTAAACGGTTTGGCGAGATAATCATCAGCACCCAGTTCTAAGCCTTGAATCCGGCTGGCTTCATCACCCTTGGCGGTGAGCATAATAATCGGCACTTGATTGTTGCTGGCACGCAAACGACTGCACACCGACAAACCATCTTCACCGGGCATCATTAAGTCGAGCACCACTAAATTAAACAGTTCGCGGGCGAGCACACGATCCATCTGTTCAGCGTTTTCAACACCCCGCACGCGGTAACCTTGCTCGGTCAGAAAGCGCTCAAGTAAGCGGCGTAAGCGTTCATCGTCATCGACAATGAGGATTTTTTCACCTTCAGTGACGCTCATGCGGTATCTACCTATTTAGTTAAGATTCATGACCCTAGTATGCCGTAATCATCGAGCACTTGGGGGCAAGGCATTGTTAGCAAATTTTTCCTGATGGGAGGCAATGCTGGTTTGCTGACTGATTTCCCCTATAATTACTCTTTTGATGCAGGCCTATCCTGCTTTTTTGACTGACTTAGGTAGCCTGATGGATAGCATAAGTACTCGTATCGCCACAGAATTAGGTGTTCGCCCACAACAAGTGATCGCCACCATTGCTTTGCTTGATGAAGGTGCAACTGTGCCCTTTATCGCACGCTACCGTAAAGAAGTCACCGGCAGTTTAGATGATACGCAGCTGCGTAACTTAGAAGAGCGCCTGCGTTACCTGCGCGAACTGGATGACCGCCGTGCCTCAATTTTGGCCTCAATTGAAGAGCAAGGAAAACTCACCGCAGAATTGCAGCACGCCATTCAACAGGCTGACACCAAAACGCGCTTAGAAGACCTGTATCTGCCCTATAAACAAAAACGCCGCACCAAAGGCCAGATTGCTTTAGAAGCAGGCCTCGGTGAGTTGGCTGACTTACTGTTTAACCAGCCCAGCTACGACCCACAGATTGAAGCCGCACGCTTTATTGATGCAGAAAAAGGTTTTGCTGATGAAAAGGCCGTACTGGAAGGCGCTAAATATATTTTAATGGAGCGTTTTGCTGAAGACGCAGCCTTACTCGAACGTCTACGTACGATGCTGCAGCAACATGCTTTATTACGCGCTCGTTTAATCGCAGGTAAAGAACAAGAGGGCGCGAAGTTCAGCGATTACTTTGAGCATGATGAACCCTTTAAAAGTGTGCCTTCACACCGCGCGCTAGCAATCTTCCGCGGTCGTAACGAAGGTTTTTTAACCGCTAACTTGAGCATGGGTGATGACACTCCCGGCAGCATGCATCCTTGTGAGGTGATCATTGCTGAGCAATTTGCGATTAAAAACCAAGACCGCCCTGCCGACAAATGGCTTGCTGAAGTGGTGCGCTGGACCTGGCGAGTAAAACTATCGAGCCATTTAGAAACCGACCTGTTCGGCCAACTACGTGAATCCGCAGAAACTGAAGCGATTAACGTCTTCGCCCGCAACCTGCATGATTTGTTATTGGCAGCGCCAGCGGGGCCTCGCTGCACCCTAGGCCTTGACCCAGGTTTGCGTACGGGCTGCAAAATCGCAGTAGTGGATGCCACAGGTAAAGTTTTAGAAACCGCCACAGTCTATCCGCACGTCCCGCATAACAAGTGGAAGGAAACCATCGCCACATTGGCAGCGTTATGTAAAAAACACCAAGTACAATTAATTGCCATCGGTAATGGCACCGGCAGTCGCGAGTCCGATCGTCTTGCTATTGAATTGGTTAAACTATTACCTGAACTGCACATGAGCAAAGTTATGGTCAGTGAGGCCGGCGCTTCGGTGTATTCAGCATCAGAATTAGCCGCCCTCGAATTCCCCGATTTAGATGTATCGCTGCGTGGCGCTGTGTCAATTGCGCGACGCTTGCAAGACCCACTAGCCGAACTGGTTAAAATCGACCCGAAAGCCATTGGTGTGGGTCAATACCAACATGACGTGTCGCAAACTCAATTAGCACGCTCACTGGACGCTGTGGTGGAAGACTGTGTGAACGCTGTGGGTGTCGACGTGAATACGGCGTCTTATGCGCTGCTCGCACGCATTTCTGGTTTGAACGCAACACTGGCTAAGAACATCGTTGCTTTCCGTGATGAGCACGGTGCTTTTATCAGCCGTGCAGCGCTGAAAAAAGTGCCGCGTCTGGGTGAAAAAACCTTTGAACTGGCCGCAGGCTTCTTACGGGTAATGAACGGTAAAAACCCGCTCGACGCATCTGCTGTACACCCAGAGACGTACCCTCTGGTAACCCGCATTGCCCAAGATACTGGGCGCGACATTCGCTCACTGATCGGCGATTCCGCATTTTTAAAGCAGCTGGACCCCAAGAAATTTACCGATGAAACCTATGGTTTACCGACCGTCAGCGATATTTTGCAAGAACTCGATAAACCCGCACGTGACCCACGTCCTGAGTTTAAAACCGCCAGTTTTCAAGACGGCGTAGAAAGTTTAAAAGACTTAACCCTTGGCATGGTTTTAGAAGGTGTCATCACCAACGTCACCAACTTTGGTGCCTTTGTTGATATTGGCGTGCATCAAGATGGTTTAGTGCATATTTCTGCACTTTCAGAGAGTTTTGTTAAAGACCCTTATCAAGTGGTGAAAGCCGGTGACATTGTTAAAGTAAAGGTCATGGAAGTCGATATCCCGCGCGCGCGCATTGCTTTATCGATGCGTATGAGTGACACACCAGGTGAAAAACCAGCGCCGGCAGCACGCTCGCAACCGGCACGTAATCAGCCGCGTAGTGAACGTCATACACCACAAGACAAGCCTGCACCGAGCAACAGCGCGATGGCCGCGCTATTTGCTAATGCGGGCAAAATTAAGAAAAAGTAAGCAATGACTATCCGTCATTTTAATCCGCCTAGGGTACATAACGACTAAAAGTCGCCCCGTACCCTTGCACTCGGCAATCAGCACCCCCATATTGCCACGATGCCCTATTGAGGAATTCCCCTTGAGCGATACATATTCTCGTCGTCTGGCGCTGCTTAGCCAGCCCGAAGCTTTAGCGCAGCTCAAGCACTGCCTACATGGTATTGAGCGCGAAAGCTTGCGTGTTGAGCGCAATGGCCGCTTAGCATTGACGCCACACCCCAAGGCTTTAGGCTCTGCCTTAACCCACAGCAGCATCACCACTGACTACTCTGAAGCCTTGCTCGAGTTTATTACTGACGCACTGCCTGATTCCGCACAGACCTTGGCGCAGCTGGAAGAAATCCATCGTTTTACCATCAGCCAATTAGAGCAAGAAGTGCTGTGGAGCCCTTCGATGCCAGGTCATCTGCCCAAAGAAGAGCTGATCCCTATTGGTCAGTACGGCAGCTCCAATGTTGGTCAATTAAAGCATGTGTATCGCAAAGGTTTAGCCGTGCGTTATGGCAAAACTATGCAGTGCATTGCGGGCATTCACTATAACTTTTCCTTGCCGGACTCGATTTGGACCTTGTTGCGCGCAGCAGAAGGCGATACGCGCTCGGAAAAAGAGTATCAGTCGGCGCGCTACATTGGTTTAATTCGCAACTTCCGTCGTTACAGCTGGTTGTTGATGTATTTATTTGGTGCATCACCGGCGCTGGACATCAGCTTTTTACGTGGCCGCAATCATCAACTAGAAAGCTTTGATGAAGACACGCTGTATCTGCCCTACGCCACCAGCTTGCGCATGAGTGACCTCGGCTACCAAAGCAATGCACAGGCCGGCTTAACCCCTTGCTACAACGACCTCAGCAGCTACACCGATAGCTTACGTCGCGCCGTCAGTACGCCTTATCCTGATTATGAAAAAATCGGCAGTAAGAAAGATGGCGAGTGGCTGCAAATTAATACCAATATTTTGCAGATCGAAAACGAATACTACTCAACCATGCGTCCTAAACGCATCACTCAAGACGGCGAACGTCCGGTCGATGCGTTAATTGCACGTGGCATCCAATATGTTGAAGCGCGCTGCATTGATATCAACCCCTTCTTACCGTTGGGCATTGATTTACCGCAAGCGCGCTTTTTGGATACGTTCTTACTATTCTGCGCACTGCAAGACAGCCCGCTACTGGGTGATACGGAGTGCCCAGCGGCCACCGATAACTTTTTGGCAGTGGTCAAGCAAGGCCGTAAACCTAATTTACAGCTGCAGCGTGGCGGTGAGTTGGTATCGATGAAAGCTTGGGGTGAAGAGCTACTGACGCAGATGCAGGCCTGCGCCAAGTTACTCGATGACAGCTACGCGACTACAGAACACGTAGAAGCATTAAACAGACAGGTTGAAAAATTAAACAACCCTGATTTAACACCTTCAGCCCAAGTTTTAGCCAGTATGCGCGAGCAACAGTGCAGCTTCAGTCAGTTTGCCTTAAAGCAAAGCCTGCAACATGCGCAAACCTTGAGCACGCCACCGCTAGACGCTGAGCTGATTGCTCATTATCAAGCGCTCGCCGAACAATCACACCAAGCGCAGCAAGCGATAGAGCAACAAGACAACTGCAGCTTTGATGAGTACATGGCGGATTATTTAGCCAGCGCGGAGTAACATCATTGCAGCGGTGGGTGCCGTCAATATCAGGCGTCACCCAGTGTTGCAATCAAGACACTTGTTCGGATTACACCACTAGATCGATCTGCTGCATACTGCCGACTCGGCCATCCTCAAATAAAAACATACCGGTGCTGCGCACTTGCCCTTGCAGCTCGCCATCAGCAACTAAATCAAATCCGCCTGCTACGTTTTTCAAACTCAGCGCACCAATCCCTGCCTCGGCTAAACTCAACAACTGGCCCTGGCCTTGGTCATCCGGCACCCACAGCTTTAATTGAGCGAAGACTGCATCACCAGCGTCGATAAAACCATTAGCGTCATCATCATAAGCGCCTAAATCGGCAAAACCATCACCAGAAAGCGCACCAAATAACTCACGACCATCATCAATCTGGCCGTTGCCATTACGATCCAAAGCTAGAAAAGCACTGCCTTGCGCCAAGCGCGCCATGCTATCGAGCTGCCCATCCGCATCCAAATCAAAAGAGATTTTCTGCCCTCCTTGCAACTGCACTGGCGCACCCTGCAAGTTAACGACTAAAGGATCTTTCAAAGCAGCACCAGCGCGAAGACTGATCGATTCACTGCTGTACTCAGTGCGACTCATCTGCAGGCTCATATCAAAATCAATTTGGCGACCATCAGCCGTGGTCACACGTCCGCTGTTGTTTACTTGCAACTGTTGAGTGTGCCACTGAGTGACGTGGTAATCGTAACTCAATTGAAATGCATCACTGCTAGGTGCTTCTGCGACTGGTACAACGGCTTGCGCGGTGCTGATAGCAGAGGGCTCCATAGGCTGTGGTCTAGCAAGTTTAAAAAAACTGTCTAACTCGCCATTTAAACGCGCCAAGGCTTCAAGCAATACACGAAGTTTTTCCAGATCTGCTTCTTTGGGCGCAAAATCTGCAAGAGCCTTGTCGGCTGCACTAACACTGGGTATTGATGCAGCCTGTCGTGGCTCATTCTCAGCAACCAAGCGTTTTAATGCTTGTGGTGAAATCGCAGGCTGCGCGGAACGACTCAATAACGCCGCTGAACCTTGCTCAGCAACCAATACGCGCTCATGACGTTGCATTTGCAAGCGCTGACCATTAACTTGCAAGTCGAGTGATTCATTGATTTCACGACCAAACAGCTTTTGATAATCACTGCTCAGTGCATGTTGCTCAGTTGATACAATTCGCATCTGCCGACCCTCATAGTGTGCGCTATGAGAAGTTATCGACCGTTAGCCCCTAAGCTAAAGCAGCGAATGATTAACGACTTTATGTCGTTCAAGTTTGTAAAACTACATTTTTATAAAACATTTTGTTGCCGACGTCGCCAGTTTTGTAGGCTGATATCTAATGCCTGCAAGCTTCGGATACCTTGTCGCTCGGCACGCTTAAGTAAAATCAACATCAACTCTGCGGTAACCATGGCATCAGCGCTAGCGTTGTGGCGCTGTAAAACCTGCAAACCAAAGAAACTCACCCAATCATCTAAACCAGGGTTGCGCATATTGTGCTCAGGACAGAGTAACGGTGCGATTTCAGCCACGTCATAGAATGGATGGCGCAAGTTATAGGCGAAGGCATCGTTCATTTCACGCACCAGCATGCGCTGATCAAAGGTTGCATGAAAAGCTAAGAGCGGACTACTGCCTACGTACTCCATAAAATTCAACAGCGCTTTTTCTGCACGTATCCCTGCGGCCACTTCACTCGGCGGGATTTGGTGAATCAACACACTTTCACTGACCGCATGATTCACCCGACGCAGCGTGCAACTGAACTGCTGACCTAAAGCAATCGCTGAATGCTCAATGGTCACTGCACCGATTGATAGAATCTTATCTTTAAGGGTATTCAAACCACTGGTTTCTAAATCCACTACAACAAAGCGCTGCTCGCCCAGGGGTTGCTCGCTCAGCGCTGCTGGCGGCGTTAGTGCAGCTAAACGTAAAGCATCAGAAGCTCTCAGCTCTGGGCTTTTACGAAACAAGTTGATAAACCTCACAGCTGATACCTAAAGGTCAAACTGGCTTGCAAACGCTGCGCTTGACGAAATGACTCACGCAAAATACGGCGGTCTAGATGATTCAGTTCATCAGGATAAATCCGATTACTGTAAGCTAATTCATTCTGTGCTTGCTGCTGATGCTGCTGCATACGGATCAATTGAATAAAGTGATACGCCTCAGCATAGGCATCGCCATCTAAGCGCTCAATCACGCCTTTACTGACCAACTGACGGATACGTTCTGAGGTATTACTGCTCTCAATACCATTGGCGAGCGCCAGAACGCGTATACCATCAACAAACGGCGTTAAACCTTTAACTTTCAGATCAAGAGTGTCTTTTTCAAGACCTTTTTTGTCCAAAGCGAAGTTACGGAACAATCCACCTAGCGGCGGCTTATACTGCAAGGCATTTTGCGCCATCATGCGCTGGAACATATCGTTACCACGAACCATCGACAGCATTTCGCGACGCAACGTTTGGCAACCTTCTAGCGGTCCCCAAATGGCTCGCAAATCAAAGAATATCGTCGAATACAGAAGATTTGTTGGTGTCGCTTCGCGGACAATTTTACTAAAACGCCGTGACCACTCTTGACGTGATAAACACAGCTCCGCATTGCCGGCCATGATATTGCCTTTGCACAACATAAAGCCGCAGTCATCCAACGCTAAGTTAATTTCACGTGCGAGAGGCAGTAGTTTTTGCCGTATCGCGTTGGCTTCTTCTTGGCTATCGGCTTCAAATAAAATACCGTTATCTTGATCGGTATACAGAGTCTGTTCTTTACGTCCTTCACTGCCAAATACCAACCAAGTGAAATCAACACCCGGATGACCGTGTCGCTCAACACACAACTCAATTACTCGTGAGACCATGTGATCATTGAGCAAAGTAATTAAGCGTGTCACCTGCTCAGAGTTGGCTCCATGGGCAATCATGCGATCCACTAAGGAGCGAATTTCATCACGCAACTGCACTAATTTATCGATCGATACAGCATGTCGCACAGCGCGCGCTAAATGCACCAAATCAACGCGCTGCAAGGAAAACAGATCGCGCTCAGAGATCACCCCGACTAAACGCCCGTCTTGCACCAAACATACATGTGCAATATGACGCTCAGTCATCGCCAGCGCCGCATCAAAGGCAGAGGCTTGTGGCGGCAAATGGAATGGATTGAGCGTCATCAACTCACTGATAGGCTGGCGCAAATCAGCATTGGCATCAGCTATCACTCGACGTAAATCACGTAACGTAAAAATACCCTGCGGACGCTGCATTTCATCAGTAATCACCAAGCTGCCGATTTGTTGCTCATGCATCAATTGCACGGCTTTGTGCAAAGGCAAATGCCCTTCACAGGTAATTGGCTGACGCATAGCCAACTCAGACAACCGAGTTTCCATCGAGTACTGCGAGCCCAGCGTTTCTGCAGCGCGGCTTTGCACTTGCTGATTGGCGTGCTCGAGCAAACTGCTGATACCACGCACGGAGAAATCACGGAACGCTTCGCACTTACCGAATAACTTCACAAAAGAGGCTTTATCCAGTAGCAGACAAAAGGTATCTGTCTCGGCAACATGCGAGGTACGTGTAGCTCGTTCGCCTAACAAAGCCGCGATCGGAAAGCATTCGCCGGTGGTAATTTCAAACGTAGTTTCTTGACTGGCATCCTGACCTTTGCGGCGCTCACCGTGGACACTGCCTTGCTTAACAATATAAAAAAACTCGACTGGCCCATCTTCTGGGCTGACGATTTTTTCACCTTCAGCATAAAAACGCAGTTGGCAGTTTTCTACCAGAAAACTGAGATGAGCAATATCCATCTGGTTAAAAGGTGGATATTTTTGCAAGAATTCCAGCGTGCCTTGTATATTTTGTTGCACTGCGGTTTTGCCTGTTTTTGCAAAGGCATCATTCCTGCTCATGGAGCACTCCCCTATTAGATCAAACCATCCTAAAGTTTTAGATTAACGCATCCTATTGGACGTAAGTGTGACAGCAGCACAATGCAGGATGTTCAGCCGTACGCCTACCTCTTGAAAGCACTCGCCGTGCAACCTAAAAAGAGCCAATCCTGATAAGTACTGAGTAACCCACTAATGGGTTTTAACAAAATTCAAAAAAAGCAACGCATGCGAGCAGATTTTCACTGATTCTTTTCAATTGTGAGCGTAAAAAAATCAGGTTAGAATAAAATTATAAAAACAACTTATAAATAGGATCTCTTAAAATATGTATCCAAGGTTAAATTACTTTCGCTTATTCCTTGCCTGGTCTGTATTAGCCTTTCACTCCAATATTCTTATAGTACCCATAGCAGGAATGATTGCTGTCTGGTGCTTTTTCTTTATCAGTGGATATCTTGTATGCACCATACTCTATGGTCGCTATCAAAACAGGCATGCAGATTTTGTTGTAAATCGTTTTTTACGAATATTTCCCACCTACTGGTTTTCCCTAGCCATGGGAATCATAATGATCAAAATAAACCCAGAGGCTGCAATAGCTTTTGATTCATATTTCTTTTATGCACCAGAAACATTAAATGGTTGGATGTCTAACCTATTTATTTTTGGATTACAGCCTGGCTCAGCTGTAGTAACACCAGCGTGGTCACTAGCAATTGAACTAAACTGGTATGTTATTTTATTTATTGGAAGCATGCTACCCCTAAGATGGTTACTGTTATTTCTAAGTGCCAATCTTATATTACCGTTTATAATTATTTATTTTTCTACTGAAGCTATATATGTGGGCGGCGCAGGTTTTGCTTTTGCTCTTGGGGCATTAACTTATCATGCACGCTTAACCCCTCCAAAATTCATACAAATAACTGCGCTTATTTCGTTATTGATAACCATGTTTATAGCTCCTATATATTTAG
The DNA here is from genome assembly GCF_000421765.1 of Denitrificimonas caeni DSM 24390. Classification (GTDB taxonomy): domain Bacteria; phylum Pseudomonadota; class Gammaproteobacteria; order Pseudomonadales; family Pseudomonadaceae; genus Denitrificimonas; species Denitrificimonas caeni. Next base: position 231,264 of record NZ_ATXQ01000003.1, read on the forward strand.
GACTATCTGCATATGAATCTAACAGTACTGGAGTAAATTACAGCTTACTGGGATCCGTAGTATTTATTTACTTGGCTTTTCCATGGTTAATTAAAACTGGAAAGATAAGCTATTGGTCAAAGCTCGCAGGAGAAATAAGCTACCCTTTCTTTTTAGTTCATATGTTTGCTATTCGGATATCTATGGAGCTATTCGACCTGCCTAGACTAGGATGGGATACGCTTGCTGTCTCTACGATTATTAGCCTTTTATTATCTTTATTGATCGTTAAATTTATTGAGAACCCCGTAGCAATACTTAGAAAGCGGATTAGAGAGCGTGACAATAGACTTAGCGTCTAAAACCAAACGCGGCGGTCAAATACAACAAGTTCATCAGCTTTAGCAATCGACTATAATCCGCTCAGGCATCAAGTCACCCTTCATCTGAAAGCAGGTAAACTGCAGATTAAGAATACGGTATTTACTCACTCGCAAATACCTTAAAAAGTGCTGGAACAGCAAATAACAACAAAAAACCGCCCGAAGGCGGTTTCTTGTCAACACTGTAGAGCGTTACAAATTATAAGCCGTTTTTAGCTTTAAATTCGCGACGACGACGGTGTAATACTGGCTCGGTGTAGCCATTAGGCTGCTCGCGGCCTTGCAGTACCAATTCCAGTGAAGCTTGGAACGCGACGTTGTCGTCGAAGTTCGGTGCCATTGGTTTGTAGATTGGATCATCAGCATTCTGGCGATCAACCACAACAGCCATACGCTGCATCGTCTCAACAATTTGTGCCTCGGTAACGATACCGTGACGCAACCAGTTCGCCATGTGCTGGCTTGAGATACGTAGAGTAGCGCGGTCTTCCATCAGACCGACATCGTTGATGTCAGGTACTTTAGAACAACCAACACTGTGGTCAATCCAGCGCACAACATAACCCAAGATACCTTGCGCGTTGTTGTCGAGCTCGTGCTGAATTTCTTCGGCAGTCCAGTCTGTGCTTGGTGCCAATGGAATAGTCAGAATCTCGTCAATTGAAGCAAACTGACGTTTCTTCAACTCTTCTTGACGAGCAAACACATCCACTTCGTGGTAATGCAGAGCGTGCAGCGTTGCCGCTGTTGGTGATGGAACCCACGCTGTATTGGCGCCCGCTTTTGGGTGACCAATTTTTTGCTCAACCATGGCTGCCATCAAATCAGGCATTGCCCACATACCTTTACCGATTTGTGCAACGCCAGACAGGCCGGTAGCCAGTCCTGTATCAACGTTCCAATCTTCGTAGGCTGCAATCCACTTCTCGCCGCGCATGGCTGTTTTACGAACCATTGCGCCCGCTTCCATAGAGGTATGGATTTCATCACCGGTACGGTCTAAGAAACCTGTGTTAATGAACACCACGCGCTCTTTAGCTTCAGCAATACAGGCTTTCAAGTTAACTGTGGTGCGACGCTCTTCGTCCATAATACCCATTTTCAGGGTGTTACGCGCCAAGCCTAATACATCTTCAGCACGTGCAAACAGCTCGTTAGCAAACGCTGCTTCTTCTGGACCATGCATTTTCGGTTTAACGATATACATGCTGCCAGTGCGGCTATTTTGGCGGCTGGTGTTGCCTTTCAAGTTATGCATCGCAATTAAGCTGGTGAACAATGCATCCATGATGCCTTCTGGCATCTCGTTGCCTTGCTCATCCAAAATTGCTGGGTTGGTCATTAAGTGGCCAACGTTACGAATGAACAATAATGAACGGCCGTGCAACTTCACTTCACCGCCATTGACTGCGGTATACACGCGATCTGGATTCATTACGCGAGTAAAGGTTTTATCGCCTTTGGTCACGCTTTCAGACAGGTCACCCTTCATCAAGCCTAACCAGTTGCTGTAAACCAATGTTTTATCATCGGCATCAACCGCAGCGATCGAGTCTTCACAGTCCATGATGGTGGTTAAGGCTGACTCAACCAAAACATCTTTGATGCCTGCAGCATCGGTTTTACCGACAACGCTGTTTGCATCAATTTGGATCTCAAAGTGCAGGCCATTGTTCTTCAACAGAACAACAGTGGGTGCTGCTGCATCACCTTGGAAACCAACCAATTGCGCATCATTACGCAGACCGGTGTTGCTGCCGCCTTTTAGGCTAACCAACAGTTTGCCTGCATCAATGCGGTAGCCGGTTGCATCAACGTGCGAGCCCGCTGCTAAAGGTGCAGATTTGTCTAAGAAAGCACGTGCATAAGCGATGACTTTATCGCCACGTACTTTGTTGTAGCCCTTGCCTTTCTCTGCGCCGCCTTCTTCACTGATGACATCAGTGCCATACAAAGCGTCATACAAAGAACCCCAACGCGCATTCGCAGCGTTAAGGGCAAAACGTGCGTTAGTTACAGGTACCACTAATTGTGGACCTGCCATACGAGCAATTTCGTCGTCAACATTTTGTGTGCTGGCTTGAAAGTCTGCTGCTTCTGGCAACAAGTATCCAATCTCTTGCAGAAATGCTTTATAAGCGACTGCGTCATGAGCCTGGCCCTTACGTGCAAGGTGCCACTCATCAATTTGTGCTTGTAAGGCATCACGTTTTTCTAGCAGGGCACGATTTTTCGGTGCAAGGTCTTTTAACACCTTCGTTGCGCCTTCCCAGAATTGCTCTGCAGTCACACCAGTGCCCGGAATAGCTTGATTATTAACGAAGTCATATAAAACTTTGGCGACCTGCAAGCCACCGACTTGAACGCGATCAGTCATTTTTGCCTCACTCTGCTTGGAAAAGCCTCAAATAGAACGGCCAGTAGGCCATGTAGTGCACAACCATAAATACTACATGAATATTTCTAAAAAAGCAGAGGGAAATCAACTGAGCAACTTTTGTCGCAGATGGCCGAAAAAAAGGCAAAAAAAACTCCGAATCTCACGGGGGGGGGAGAGAGATTCGGAGTATAAGTCCGGACTGCTAGGGGTAGTCCGGATATCTGCCAACATAAAACACATCAAGGAGTTTCAACAACGGTATTCCTTAACCATTCAAATACTCTGACTGTGCTTTTGTAAAATTAGTTCCTAGATTGTTTTAAAAAAATTTAATGTGCCTGATCCCAATTATCGCCGACACCGGCTTCAACCAGTAATGGCACGTCCAAAGCGGCGCCAGCACTCATCAATGGTAATAAGCCTGCGCGCAACGCGTCCACTTGATCTTCGCGGACCTCAAGCACCAATTCATCATGCACTTGTAGGATAACGCGCGCATCCAAACCCGATTCTGCTAACCAGCTGTCCACAGTAATCATCGCGCGCTTAATAATATCGGCAGCACTGCCCTGCATCGGCGCGTTAATCGCAGTACGCTCAGCCCCTTTACGGATCGCCGCATTTTTCGCGTTAATATCTGGCAAGTACAAACGGCGACCAAACAAAGTCTCAACATAGCCTTGCTCACTAGCCTGCTTGCGAGTGCGCTCCATATAGTCGAGTACACCTGGATAACGGGCAAAGTAACGGTCCATATACATTTGCGCCTGACCACGGTCGCAACCAATTTGCTTAGCCAGACCATGCGCACTCATGCCATAAATCAGACCAAAGTTAATCGCTTTAGCGCTGCGACGTTGGTCAGTGGTGACATCCTCTAACTCAACACCAAACACTTCAGAGGCGGTCGCTTTGTGTACATCACGATCATTACGGAAAGCATCCAGTAAACCTGGATCTTGCGCCAAGTGCGCCATGATGCGTAATTCAATTTGCGAGTAGTCAGCCGCCAGTAGTTTATAGCCTGTAGGGGCAATAAACGCCTGACGAATACGACGCCCTTCAGCGGTACGAATCGGAATATTTTGTAAGTTAGGATCACTCGACGATAAGCGTCCAGTCGCGGTGACGGCTTGATGGTAGCTGGTATGAATACGCCCAGTCAGCGGATTAATTTGCTCAGGCAAGCGGTCAGTGTAAGTACTTTTAAGTTTACTTAAGCTGCGGTACTCCATCAGTAATACGGGTAACTCATGGCCTTGCTCCGCCAATTCTGACAACACCGCTTCGGCGGTACTGGGCTGACCTTTGGCGGTTTTCGCCAAGACCGGTAAACCGAGCTTTTCATACAACACAACACCCAGCTGTTTAGGCGAAGCCAAATTAAACTCTTCACCGGCAATCTCGAAGGTCTTGCGCTCCAGCTCAGTGAGTTTCTCCGCCAGCTCTAAACTTTGCAGCCCTAAGAGATGTGCATCGACTAAGGCACCGCAACGCTCAATCCGCGCTAGCACCGGCATCAAAGGCATTTCAATCTTAGCCAACACATCAACCAGTGTTGGAATCTCTTCGAGCTCTTTAATTAAACAATTATGCAAACACAGGGTAATTTCAGCGTCTTCAGCGGCATAAGGCCCAGCAATACTCAGGTCAACTTGATCGAAGGTCAGTTGCTTAGCGCCTTTACCGGCCACCTCTTCAAAAAGAATCGTGCTGCGATTTAAATAACGCTGCGCCAAGCTGTCCATGTTATGCCGCGTGGCGGTGGAATTGAGCACATAGGATTCAAGCATGGTGTCGAAGCGTACGCCCTGTACCGCAATGCCATAACGGGCTAACACGTTAATATCGTATTTACCGTTTTGGCAGACTTTGCTAATCGCTGGATTTTCCAGCAGTGGACGCAACGCATCCAGCACTTTTTTCTCATCCAACTGCTCTGGCACGCCCATATAACTATGCGCCAAGGGCACATAAGCCGCTTCACCTTCAGCTACTGCAAAAGAAATGCCCACTAAGCGCGCCTGCTGCGCATCGACGCTAGTGGTTTCGGTATCGAAAGCAAACAGCTTGGCTTGGCTTAAGCGCTGCAGCCAATCGGCAAATGCTTCTTCAGTCAAAATAGTGTGAAATTTAGCCTGATGTTCGACTGCTGCAGTTTCGGCTGCTGCGCTGTCGGCTGAACTTTCAGTCTCAACCACAGGCTCGGCAAACAAATCATCCGAGACGCTGCTAACTGCTGTCTTTGGTTTAGGACTGCTCGGCGCAGCAGCACTGCGACGACGAATCTCATCTTGCCAGCTTTTAAACTCTAAGCGCTGATACAACTCCATCAAAATCTCGTCTTGCGGATCCTGCATGTGCATGTCGTCAATATTCAGCTCTAACTCAACATCGGTTTTAATCGTGGCCAACTGACGTGATAAATAGGCCATATCACGATTATCTAATAATTTAGAGCCTAGTGTTTTCGCACCACGAATGGGTAAAGTCGCAACTTTATCAAGATTGGCATAAATAGCATCCATATCACCAAGGCCAACCAATAAGCCCAGCGCGGTTTTTTCACCGACGCCTGGCACGCCGGGAATGTTGTCGGATTTATCCCCCATCAAAGCTAGATAGTCGATGATCAGTTCTGGGCCAATGCCGAATTTCTCCACCACGCCATCACTGTCTAACGTGGTGTTGTACATGGTATTGACTAAGGTGACATGACCGTTGACCAACTGCGCCATATCTTTATCACCAGTGGAGATCACTACCGGACGCTCGGCCAGAGTGCTGCTGAGCGCCAAAGTGCCAATCACATCATCGGCTTCCACGCCTTCTACGCATAAAAACGGGAAACCCAGCGCCCGAACGCAGTCATGCAGCGGCTCAATTTGCACACGCAAATCATCCGGCATCGACGGTCTTTGCGCTTTGTATTCAGTGAATAATGCATCACGAAAGGTTGGTCCCTTAGCATCAAAAATCACCGTAATCACGCTCTCAGGATATTGCTTGCGCAAACTGCGCAGCATATTCAATACCCCTTTCACGGCGCCAGTTGGCAGCCCTGCTGATGTCATTAACGGTGGCAGCGCATGAAACGCGCGGTACAAATACGATGAACCATCAACTAAAACTAAAGGGGCTTGAGACATGCGGGTATTCAACCTTTACAAAAACAACCAAATGAGTAACACATTACTGAGTTAACAAGCATACAGGCAATCGCTATTGGCTCCCACTGCACGACACAGTGCTACAACTTAGAAATGCCAGACATGTGTTCAAGCAATCATCAATAACAGCATTCCTTGCGCCGGAACAAAACAAACGAACACATTATATGTGTAGATTAGGACTATGGGAGATTTGCACAGCACAAGCCACGCAAGCATCGCCTTTATCTCTCTGCGACACAGAATGACGCATTACCAGTGGATGATGAGCTCTAGCTTGCCGAATTTACAGGGGTTTTTATGTTGTTATTGGATCAAATACAGGCCTTTGACTTGATTGCCGACACTCGCAACGCCAATCCCATGAGCGTCATCAGTCTGCAGCCAGTCGGCAATAACAACGGGCAGATTACCGTATCAGGGGCGCACGGTTTACTACGTCAACTCACCCTAGAAGATGGCCAGAAAAGCCATTTAAGCCATGCACCGCAGCAGCGTTTAGTACGCGACCCTAGCGCTTTGCTTGGCTGCTTGCTGGGAGGCGCTTTAGGTGATGCCTGCGGTGCGCCGGTAGAGTTTCTCGAGTGGTTTGAAATCCAAAAGCGCTTTGGTGAGAGCGGCATCCAAGACTTACAGCCAGCCTATGGCAAGCTTGGTTCAGTAACCGATGACACGCAAATGATGTTGTTTACTGCAGAAGGTTTATTGCGCGCTACTGTACGCGAGCATCTACGCGGCACAACGCATACCCCCAGCATTATTCATAACGCTTATATGCGCTGGTTACTCACGCAAAATGTATCCGCCAATCCGTACCTCGCTGAGACTGTCAGTGATGGCTGGTTAATTGCAGACCAACGCCTCTGGGCACGACGCGCACCCGGCTCCACGTGCTTAAACTCATTGCAATCAGCTCAGCAGCTTGGGGCGATGGCCGAAAACAACAGTAAAGGTTGCGGCGGTGTGATGCGTGTTGCTCCTTGTGCTTTTATGCCCTATCCCTTTACTTCAGCTGCGCAAGCCGCACACCTCACCCACGGACATCCATCCGGTTATTTATCGGCAGGGATATTTGCCGATATCCTTGCGCGCTTATGGCAAACACCAGCCCTGTCACTGGCAGCAGCCACACACAGCAGTTTGCATGAACATCGAGATAAAGTTGGCATGCATGAAACCTATAATATTCTGCAAAAAGTACTGGAGCTGCACCATGCTGACATCGAGCCCAACCCCGAGCTGATTGAGGCGCATTTGGGCGGCGGCTGGATTGCCGAAGAGGCGCTAGCGATAGGTTTGTGGTGTGCATTATCAGCCAAAGACTTTACTGATGGTGTGTGCAAAGCCGTCAACCACAGTGGTGACAGCGATAGTACCGGCCTTATCGCTGGACACTTTCTTGGACTGCTACTGAGCGCGCACGCTTTGCCAAGCGAATGGCTGGCTCACTTAGAAATGCGCGACAGCATCCAACAAATCGCCACTGACTTATGTTTAGTGCCGCATCAAGTCAGCCTCAATAACCGTAGCGAAGACACCGCGCTATGGCAACGCTACCCTGGTTGGTGAGCTAATAGGATTGGTCAACCTGCGGTGTTGCACAGTTTTTGCTAGCATGACCGGCAGACCATGCCTGCAGCGACAAACAGCTGCTCTAGCCAATGAGGATTTTAAGATGAGCGATAAACTGCACCCCGATGCCCTACAAGCGTTAAAAATCGCGTTCAACTACATGCCTAAAGCGATTGAAGTGACCAAGTACGAATACGGAGAGCATTATAAAGTCGTGCTGGAGCACATTGAGACGGTCAAGGAAATGCTCTTGCTCAATGATATTGACCCGGAAGAAGTTTACGGCGAAATCAATCCAGAGCACACACCAAACTCATCTTACTAAAGCTGGGTTCTTGCGTTTAGTTAAGTTTTCCTGAGAATTATTTGTTGTCCTGCAAGGGCTCTGGCAGAGTATTTTTATCGCTGCATTTGTGGCGTACAAGGCAACTCTGCCGACCCATGCAATGCTTAGCAAGCAACAGATAAGAAGGATATAACGATGACCGATACTTGGCTTCCTTCCCTAATTACTGCCACACCACAAGAAGGCTTTGAGCTGGCCATTACGCTGAGCCGTCGCGGTGTGAAATACACTCAACCTGATATGGAAACCCTGAAGGCGCTACGCTCTGCCTATGCAGAGTCTGCTGACGGCTTGACGGCGGCATCGCAAGTCATCGCCATTAACTTTCAAACCGTCTCTGCAGCCAATAACTACTGGCGCAGTTAATCCGCGCAACTTAAAAACAACTCTCAGACAGCTCAAATGATTGAGCGCCGCTGACAAACAGCACAAATAGTCAACGAGTGCTTTGCAGTGGTTGTGATCAGCGCAGCCAGGGATGGCGCAGCGCCGGAGTTGAGCCCCGAACGGGCTCATCGATGCAAAAACAATCACCGCACAGTACGGCAAGCGCAATTTTAACAGTCAGAAATGCACTTTGAATTAAGCTTTTGCGGGCGAGCCGTCCGCGCTTCCAGAGTCGGCATAGCCCGTTTAATTTCACGAGAACAGTAGCCGCCAAGTACGCGAGCAATATCAATGATCAGTGAGTGCTGCTTGTCGCGAATTTACTGAGCCGTCTTCTCTTGAGTCTCAGCCAAGACCTCAGCATCTAACGCGCCCAAGTCAAATTGGGTCTGTGCAATCCACTCAAAAGCGCGCTGATTTAACTCAGCAATCGCTCGCGGACCTTCACCTTCGGCATACATCGGCTGACCAATTACGACATCAATCGTGCCGGGCTTTTTCGCCCAGCCAGCCTTTGGCCAAAACATCCCAGCATTGTGTGCAATAGGTAATACCGGCAAGCCAGCATTCGCTGCCAACGAGGCGCCGCCACGGGAAAACTTGCCGATATTACCAACTGGAATGCGCGTGCCTTCTGGAAAAATCAACACCCAACAGTTTTGCTCTAGACGCTCAGCGCCTTGGCTAGCCAGTTGCTTTAAGGCTTGCTTAGGATTATCACGGTTAATTGCAATAGGTTTGAGCATCGCCATCGCCCAACCAAAAAACGGTACACGCAGCAGTTCTTTCTTTAACACTTGGCTCAGTGGCTGAAAATACGCTGATAAGAAAAAGGTTTCCCAAGTGCTTTGATGTTTCGCCAGAATCACACAGCGCTCACTGGGAATGTTTTCGGCACCGCTCACACGGTAATTTAAACCAATAATGTACTTGCCTAAACCGACAGCGAAACGACACCAGTACACATTGATAAAGCGATAGCGCGCAGGGAAAGGTAAAAAGGGTGCGATCAGCAAACTGATCGAACACCAAATAAGCGCACTTAAGCCCAGTAAAACATAGAAAATTACCGTTCTTAATCCGTAGATGACGCCCATATCTCTAACCTTTAGCCTAATAAGTGATCTGCCACTGCTGATAAATCAGCAAATATTAGAGTGTTGTCTGGTAGTGGTTTCTCACGGGTTTGTTCGCCTTTTCCGCTACAGACCAACACTGGTTGGGCATTGACGGCAACCGCGGCCTGTAAGTCACGCAGGCTGTCACCGACAAACCATACGCCATCCAGTGAGGTTTGGTAGTGCTCGGCAATTTGTGTCAGCAGGCCTGGCAAAGGTTTACGGCACGCGCAGCCCTCATCTGGACCGTGTGGGCAATAGCTAATCAGCCCCATAGCACCACCGCGCTGCTGCACTTCATCACGTAAAACTTGATGCATCGACTCGAGAGTTGGCACGCTGTAATAACCGCGCGCTAAGCCGGACTGGTTGGTCGCCACAGCCACCGTCCAACCGGCGCGACTGAGACGCGCAATGGCATCTAAAGCACCCGGCATAGGAATCCATTCAGCCACTGTTTTAATGTAAGCATCCGAATCGTAATTAATCACACCATCACGATCGAGAATTAATAATTTCATACTTGATCCCTACTCAAGATGAGCTCAACAGAGACTCCTTAAGCTCATCGTCTTTCTTGTCGAGCATTAATCCAGTACAGAAATATCTGCTACACCTAAGAACAAGCCGCGCAACTGCGCCAATAAGGCATGACGATTGGCACGTACTTCAGGATTTTCAGCGTTAACCATCACTGCGGTAAAGAACGCATCCACCGGCTCATGCAGGCTGGCTAAGCGGGTTAATGCTTCAGTGTACTGACGCTCGGCAGCCAATGGTTGTACCGCCTGCAACGCCTGCTGTAAGGCTGCGTACAAAGCAAATTCGGTTGGGCTGTCGAAGTAATGCGCTTGCACCGTTGTGCTCTGCTCGGTGGCACTTTTACCCAGCAAGTTCGATACACGCTTATTGGCTGCAGCCAAAGCTTGCGCTTCTGGCAAGGCACGGAAGTTTTGCACCGCTTGCACACGCTGATCAAAGTCCAAGGGCGACATAGGGTGCACCGCACGCACTGCTTGATACACCGCAACATCAACACCGGCATCTTCATAACGGGCGCGCAGACGATCAAAAATGAAGTCGAGGATTTTTTCTGCCAAGCCTTTGCTCTCGATCTTATCGCCATACTGGGTAATCGCGATAGCCACCAAATAGGCCAGATCAATGTCTAAATCTTTTTCAATCAATACACGCAAAATACCCAAAGCAGCACGGCGCAAGGCGTAAGGATCTTTACTGCCGGTTGGCAACATGCCAATTCCAAAAATACCCACCAAGGTATCCAGCTTATCCGCCACTGCTAACGCCGCACCGGTTAAGGTTGTCGGTAATTCAGCGCCAGCACCACGTGGCATATATTGCTCATTAAGTGCTAAAGCGATATCACCAGGCTCACCATCATTTTGCGCATAGTAGAAGCCGGCGATGCCCTGCATTTCCGGGAACTCACCGACCATCTCCGTAGCTAAATCGCACTTCGACAGTAAACCAGCACGTGCAGCATGCTCAGGATTACTACCGATTTTCTCAGCAATCACTGCCGCCAGTTTAGAAACGCGAACAGCTTTATCGTAAACACTGCCCAACTGCGCTTGGAACACTACATTCTGTAGGCGCTCATTAAACGCCTCTAAAGGCTGCTTTTGATCTTGCAGATAGAAGAACTCGGCATCGGTGAGACGCGGACGCACAACTTTCTCGTTACCGGAAATCACTTGTTGCGGATCGCGGCTTTCAATATTCGAGACGGTAATAAAACGTGGCAGCAACGCACCTTTGCTATCCAACAAGCAGAAATACTTCTGGTTGTCTTGCATGGTGATAATCAAGGCTTCTTGTGGCACATCCAAGAAATGCTCTTCAAATGAGCACACCAACGGCACTGGCCACTCCACCAATGCGGTCACTTCATCCAGCAAAGCTGGCGGCACAATCGCGGTACCTTGTTGCTCGGCAGCAAGCACATCAACACGCTTTTGAATTAAGCTGCGACGCTCAGCAAAATCGACCAGCACATAGGCTTTGCGCAGCGCTTCGACATAATCGCAGGGCTGGTTGAGCACGACATCACTGTTGTGATGGAAACGGTGGCCACGTGAGGCGCGACCGGCGGTTTGCGCCAAAATTGTGCAATCCACGACATCGTTACCAAACAGCATCACCAACCATTGGGTCGGACGCACAAACTCTTCTTTACGAGCGCCCCAACGCATGCGTTTAGGAATCGGTAAAGCACTGAGCGACTCTTCAACAATCGCTGGCAACAAGCCTACAGTCGCCTGCCCTGGAATATGTTGTTCAAAGCGTAATTTAGCGCCGCTGCGATCAATTTCACCAATATCCACGCCACATTTACGCGCAAAACCTAGCGCTGCTTGCGTCGGCTCACCTTGCTCATCAAACGCGGCTTGTACTGGCGGACCATCAATGGCTTGGCTACGATCATCCTGGCGCTCAGCCAGTTGGCTAATCAGCACTGCTAAACGACGCGGTGCGGCAAAAACCTGGACATTGCCATGGCTTAAGCCGGCCGCTTTGAGGCCTTTGGTAATGCCATCACGAAATGCCTTGGCTAGGGTATTGAGGGCTTTGGGTGGTAGCTCTTCGGTACCCAGCTCCACTAAAAAATCACGCGCACTCATTGTTCAATCTCCAGCTTAGCCAATACTTCATCACGTAATGCTTCAGGTGCCATCGGGAAGCCTAATTTCGCCCGTGCTTCTAAATAGCTTTGTGCTACAGCGCGCGCCAAAGTGCGCACACGTAAAATATAGCGCTGGCGTTCAGTTACAGAAATCGCGCGGCGTGCATCCAACAAGTTAAAGGTATGCGAGGCTTTCAACACCATTTCATAGCTGGGCAACGGCAGATTTAACAGGCTTAGACGACTGGCTTCACTTTCATAAAAATCAAACAGCTCAAACATTTTATCAACGTTGGCGTGTTCAAAGTTATAGGTGGACTGCTCCACTTCGTTCTGATGGAAGACATCGCCATAGGTCACTTTACCAAATGGGCCGTCGGTCCAAACCAAGTCGTACACCGAATCTACACCTTGGATATACATGGCCAAACGCTCAAGACCGTAGGTGATTTCACCAGTGACCGGGTAGCACTCAATACCGCCGACTTGCTGGAAGTAGGTAAATTGGGTGACTTCCATGCCGTTGAGCCAGATTTCCCAACCCAAACCCCAAGCACCTAAAGTTGGCGATTCCCAGTTGTCTTCAACGAAACGGATGTCGTGCACCAGCGGGTCAATACCAATATGACGTAAAGATTCTAAATACAAATCTTGGATATTGTCTGGGTTAGGTTTAAGCACCACTTGGAACTGATAATAATGTTGCAAGCGGTTGGGGTTGTTACCGTAACGACCATCGGTTGGGCGGCGCGAAGGCTGTACATAAGCAGCGTTCCAGGTTTCCGGTCCGAGAGCACGTAAAAAGGTTGCAGTATGGAAGGTGCCAGCACCCATTTCCATATCATAAGGTTGCAACACCACACAGCCCTGCTCAGCCCAGAAGCTCTGCAAGGTGAGAATCAGATCTTGGAAGGTACGCACGGGGGCGGTTGTTTGGGTCACGGTATATATCCACTATTAAAGACGGGCAGAAAGTTCAAGAGTATACCCCAAATACAGGTGTTCCCGCAGCGGGTATTGCTCAGTTAAAGCGCATTATTGATGTTGAATGACGGGGTTTGTTCACTTTATCTCAGCCTTAGTAATTCTTTAGCTGCGATATAACCAGTTCACACATCTAGATTGCGTAAAGTGTGCTGTGCATATTTGCGTAAAACGTACTGCGCTATAGCTGTTTTCCGTCGATGAACCCATCCAAGGTTCAACTCCGGCGCTACGTCATCCATGACTTCGCTCGTCACAACTATAGCGCAGCACTCGTTGATCATTTGTGCTGCCAGCTAGATCGCACTTGGCTGAGCGGGCACTATCGGCGCAGGCCTGCATGTTGATCATGTGCATCGATTTTGCACATCAAAAGCTCGCAAAGAGCCTCATAAAAATAGCGCAAACAATACAAATATTTGAGAAGTGTCTCGCGGGTGACGTGACAAGCGCAGCTATGGATGGCGCAGCGCCCGAATTGAGCTAGGATGGCCCGTTGAGGGGAAAACGGCACTCCCGAGATACGCCAAGCACCGATATTGATATCCGCTTTATTTGCTTCTTTAATTTGGCAGCACGATGCCAAAATTGGCCACCGGCTTTTCAAACAAACTGAAAAATCGTAGTAAATCGATCTTACTGCCATCAATGCTTAAATCATCGGATAGCAGCATCTCTTTAGCGCCAGCCTCACCAATCAACATGTCGACGAATAACGGATGAGTCAAATTCAGAGTGGCGTGGACTTTCTCGGTTAGCGGCGCTGTATCATCCAATAAACGGTGATGCAGAACTGAGTTTTCAATCCACAATAAATAGCTTTCATTCAGGTCGGTAAAGTGAATTTTAATATGCCAGTTTTTGTCAGCCGCATCTTCAGCCTTTAAACGAACCGCAAGGGTATCGAAAAAGTTACTTAGTGGCGTTTGCAAAAACGGGTCTTTCATCGCCGCCAACTCAACTCCAGCAGCAGATGTTCCTTCACGCAACTCCAAAGCTGCGGTCAAATAGACGTCTCGCCATGGTCCAGACTCAGCTTGGTAACCTAGCTGATCATAGGTGCTTGCCAGTAGTTTACGAGCGGCAATATGACTGGCATCAGCAAATACTAAATGGTTTAGCAGCTCAGCAGTCCAGCGATAATTGCCCTGATCAAAGGCAACTTGAGCCTGTACCAACATTTTCTCCGCACCGCCTGCCAGCTCAACGTAGGCCACAGCACGCTGAGAGTCCGGCAATGGATCTAAGTGCGCGGGATTGGCATCGTACCAGCCTAAATACGCTTGATACACAGCGCGCACATTATGTTTAACAGTGCCGTAATATTCACGATTAGAAAACACCGTAGCCAAACTGGCTGGCAACGTTATGTCTTCGGCAATTGCGCCTGGAGTCATGCCTTTATTCATGCGACGTACACTTTGATCATGAATAAATTTATAGGTATCGCGCTGTTGCTTTAAAAATGTCTGAATCCGCTCCTGCCCCCACATCGGCCAGTGATGACTGGCAAAATACACATCAGCATCCGCAAATAAATTACGCGCCTCTTCGATGTAACCACTCCACTTCAGCGCGTCACGAATCTTGGCACCACGCAGGGTATATAGATTATGCATATTGCGTGACACCACCTCTGCGCCACCAAAGGCCTTGTATTGCGGCAAGTAAAAAGTAAACTCCGCTGGCGCTTCCGAGTCTGGCGTGTACTGAAACTGAAACTCAACACCATCTATATTCAAATCTGTGGGTGTATTACTGACTAACTGATTCGGCTCAGCAATACTAAAGCCACCGAAAGCAGGTCCCTTGCCTAGGCCGCTACCAACATGGCCGAACGGGTTACGCTCAAGGTTTTTACCGTACATATACACTGCACGACGCCCCATCGCGACACCGGCAAGAATGTTTTCACTGGTAGCCTCTTCCATAAACCCAGCTGGCGCGATCACTGGAATCTTTTTCTCGGCAATATCTTGCAGGCTGACAATACCTAACACCCCACCAAAATGATCAATATGGCTGTGGGTAAATACAATAGCGCTGATATTCGTGTTGTTCGGATAACGCTCCGCTAAATGTTGCATGGCAAAATCAAACGCGTAACGCGCAGTTTCTTTGGATGTCATGGTGTCGACGACAATCCAGCCATTGTCACCTTTAATCAAGGTCATGTTAGATAAATCAAAACCACGCACTTGGTAAATACCGGGCGTCACTTCAAACAGACCGTGAATATTATTCAACTTAGCCTGTCGCCATAGGCTCGGGTTTACCGTATCAGGCGCATCCCCTTGGATAAAACCATAAGCGGGCATGTCCCACACGTTTTTAGTCGGATCGCGCAAAGACTTGATCTGTAAGTTTTCAGGACTGGCAATTAGACCGCGACGTGCATCCTCAAAATCCTGCTGGTCGGCCAAATTCAACTGCTTACCAACTTGGCGGTTAGCCTTGATGGTATCTACAGTCGCAGCACGCTCGCTCTCATCAACGCTGATGTGTAGCGAAGACGGATCACAGGCTGTTATCAATAAACTGCCACTCAAAAGTAAAAGTCGACTTAAGCTCTGAGCACAAACATAAGTAGCTGCCGAAGATATTGTTTTTATCATTATAAACTCCAATATCGCAGAAATAATGACCAAAAAAATATCAGGTCACTATGGAACTTGTCTCTACTGGCTAGGGAGAGGAAAAATCTCATTGAGTGATAACTGATACTTTTGTAACAGTTCATCCACTTCGGGACGTGCTTGTGCGCTGACATATTCACGCTCGAGCATCAGCACTTGATAGATGGCGCGGCGTAGCATTGCCGGAGTTAGATCGGTTGAATCTTTTTGCATACTGCATACAAAAGGTACCCAAGCGGTGAGTATCACCCAAGAGTTAAGAACTAAAGCCTCAATACTGGCCGCATCAATACGCAAAATACCGGCATCAGCAAAGCCTTGATAAATGCCTTGCGCATTGCTCAAGCAGCGCTGTGCCAAAGTTTGATAACGCTGAGCCAACTCAGTATCGGCGGCTAATAAATGCTGCATATCACGGTGCAAAAAGCGATAACCCCAAAGAGCGGTGAGCAGCGCTTCCAATAAAAAGGCCTTATCAGCAACGGTCATCACTCGATCTTGAGGGCGCTGTAAAAACTGATCAACCAATTGCTCATATTGACTAAAAAGCTCGAGCACAATCGTCTGCTTGTTACGAAAGTGGTAGTACAGGTTGCCAGGTGAGATACCTAGATGCGCAGCAATATGATTGGTGGTGACCTGCCTCTCACCCTGTTGATTAAACAACTCAAGCGCAGTCTGCACAATGCGCTGACGCGTGCTTAATCTGCTGTTTTGCTGCGTATGTTCTGCTATTTGCTCTACCAATCTAGCCTCTCTTTGCTATCCGCTGGACACATCACGCCTGCTCTACTGCATTATCACTTGAGCACTTAGAGCAAATACTCTAATGCACTTGACCAATTAGAGCAAATACTCTAAAACATCAGTTATATTTATTTGTTTGCGAGTTTAATCATGCCCAACAACACGCCGATCAGTGCTTTAAATGACTTACTAAGCGCGCAACAACACGCTTATCAAGCACAGTTGATGCCCAGTGCTGAGCAACGCATTGAATGGCTTAAGGCTTTACGCACAGTACTCGCCAGCGAACAAAAGTTGCTATGCGACACCATTAGTGCGGATTTCAGTCATCGCAGCCACGACGAAACACTCTTAGCTGAATTAATGCCTAGCTTGGAAGGCATTGATTATGCCTGTAAGCGCATTAAGCGCTGGATGAAACCGGTTAAACGTAAAGTCGGCTTAGCCTTTCAACCTGCCTCAGCAAAAATCGTCTACCAACCGCTCGGCGTCGTCGGCGTGATTGTGCCGTGGAACTACCCACTCTTTTTAAGTATTGGCCCATTAACTGGCGCACTGGCTGCTGGCAATCGGGTGATGATCAAAATGAGCGAGCACACCCCGCGCACCGCGCAGTTGCTAAAAGAGTTATTAGCCCGTGTTTTCCCAGAAGATTTAGTCTGCGTGGTGCAAGGTGAAGCCGATCTCGCTGCAGCTTTCTCTGAGCTGCCTTTCGATCACCTACTGTTTACCGGTTCAACCCAGGTCGGTAAACATGTGATGCGCGCCGCGGCGAAAAACCTCACGCCTGTGACATTAGAACTCGGCGGTAAATCACCGGCGATTATCAGCGCCGATATACCCATGGCCGACGCCGTAGAGCGAATTGCTTTTGGTAAAATGGTTAACTCTGGGCAAACCTGCGTCGCACCTGATTATATTTTAGTGCCGCACGCGCGCATCGATGAGTTTGTTGAGGCGATGCGCAGCACTGTACGCAAATTCTATCCAAAACTGGCTGACAACCCTGATTACACTGCGATTATCAATCCACAACACCAACAACGCTTGCAAGACACCATTGATAACGCCACCAGCCAAGGGGCAGAGGCGATTGCTATCCACGCCGAAGGCCAAGGTCAACGTTTACCCCTCACTTTACTGCTGAATGTCAGCGATGACATGCGCGTCATGCAGGATGAAATCTTTGGGCCTGTGTTACCCATCGTGGGCTATCAAACCCTGGATGACGCCTTAACTTATATTCGCCAGCGTCCACGTCCTTTAGCGCTGTATTACTTTGGCTATGAGTCTAGCGAGCAGCAGCATGTACTGCACAACAGTCATGCTGGTGGCGTCTGCATCAACGATACTTTGCTGCATGTTGCGCAGCATGATTTACCCTTTGGCGGTATTGGTCCATCCGGTATGGGCCACTATCACGCTCACGAAGGTTTCTTAACCTTTAGCCACAGCAAGTCGGTGTTTAGCAAACAGCGTTTAAATGCCGCCAAACTGATTTACCCACCTTACGGCGGTTGGCTGCAGAAACTGATTCTGAAATTCTTTTTACGTTAAGACGACGAGGCCAAAGCATGTCGCATGTTGCTCAGAGTACCGAGTTTTCTCGGCGCAGCTTTCTCAAACTTAGCGCTGTTTCTGCGGCGAGCTTAAGTGTGCTCAGTTTATCGGCAAGTCTGACCGGCTGTAGCAACGATCCTGCCAGCAACGGTTTTCTTGTGCTGCGCAGTGATGACATCCTGTGTTTATCGGCGATCTTGCCGGTGCTGTATAGCGGCGCAGTTGCTGCTGAGCAGATGAATAGCAACCTACACAGCACGCTGCGCGCCATCGACAATAGCCTCGCCAGTTTTTCGCCCGAGATGCGCAAACTGACCGTGCAACTCTTTGATGTGCTCAATAACCCGCTAACGCGCGGCCCACTCACGGGTGTTTGGGGGGCTTGGTCGCAAGCGTCATCAGCCGATGTTCAACAGTTTCTCAAACGCTGGGAAAACAGTCGTTTTGATTTATTAAAAATGGGTCATAACGCTCTATTGCAACTGGCGATGCTGGCTCACTATGGACAGCCAAGTTCCTGGCAACACTGCGGTTATCCTGGCCCACCGGTGCTGCAGTAATTTTAAATAGCTTGTTCAAGTCACTTTTATCACAACAATAATAGAGAACACTTATGCCTATTGCAGACCCTTTCCTACAAGGCATCGCCAGTGGCTGGCAGGTGCAAAACGCCTCCCTGCTTGAAAACGATCTGCAGCTTGAAGCTGATGTAGTGATTGTTGGCAGCGGTGCTGGCGGGGCCACCAGTGCTGAGTTATTAAGCGCTGCCGGGCTGCGCGTATTGATTGTTGAAGAAGGACCGCTGCGCACCAGTACTGATTTCAAAATGCAAGAGCCACAAGCCTACGCTGACCTCTATCAGGAAGGCATGGGCCGCATGAGCAAAGATGGCGCTATCACCATTATGCAAGGTCGCGCTGTGGGCGGCACCACCTTAATTAACTGGACCTCGAGCTTTCGTACGCCGCCCGAAACCCTCAAGCATTGGGCCAGCGAACATGCGGTCAGTGGTTTAGACAAGGATACTTTGCAACCTTGGTTTGAGCGCATGGAACAACGTCTCGGGGTTGCCCCTTGGAGCATGCCTGCCAACGCCAACAATGAAGTGATCAAGCGTGGCTGTGAGGCACTGGATCTGAGCTGGGCAGTGATTCCGCGCAATGTACGTGGCTGCATGAATTTAGGCTATTGCGGCATGGGTTGTCCGGTGAACGCCAAACAATCAATGCTGGTCACGTGCATTCCGGCCAGCTTAAACAATGGCGGCAGCCTGCTTTATTTAGCTCGCGCTGAACGCTTACAGATGACACAGAACCGTGTCCAGCACTTAGAGTGCCAAGCCCTTGATGCACGCGGCGTTGAGCCGACTGGTCGTAAAATCATTATTCGCGCCAAGCATTATATTTTGGCCGGTGGCGGCATCAATACACCGGCAATATTGCTGCGCTCGCAAGCGCCTGACCCGCACAAGCGTTGCGGCAAACGCACCTTTTTACATTTAACGAACTTTTCTGCCGCGCAGTTTTCCGAGCCAGTCAATCCTTTTTACGGTGCCCCTCAATCCATTTATAGCGACCATTTCCAGTGGCTTAATGGTGCCAAAGGGCCTCTCGGCTACAAGCTTGAAGTGCCTCCCTTGCACCCAGCCTTTGCCGCGACCATTTTAGGAGGTTACGGCGAGGTCAACGCAGAGCGTATGGCGCAACTGCCCAACACCCATATGATGATTGCTTTGATGCGTGACGGCTTTCATCCAGACAGCGCCAGCGGTACCGTTGAATTGCGTAGCGATGGCAGTCCGGTGTTGGATTATCAAATGACGCCTTATACTTGGAATGGTATCCGCCGCGCCTATCACAACATGGCTGAGATTCAGTTTGCAGCCGGTGCTGAACGGGTCTTCCCTGTGCATGCGGATGCTGACTATGTCACAAGCTTAAACCGTGCTAAATCGCTGATTGATAACTTAGACCTGTCTTTATACCGCGCGCGCTTAGGCAGTGCCCATGTGATGGGTGGCTGCGCAATAAGTGATGATGCCTCGCAGGGTGTGACCAATAGCCTAGGCATGCATCATCAATTAGAAAACCTCTCCATTCACGACGGTTCTTTATTCCCTACCAGTATTGGCGCTAATCCACAACTGTCGATTTACGCGCTGTGTGCTTTGCTCACAGAGCAACTGATCAAGCGCCTCGCCGCTTAAATCAAGAAATTACTGCATTGCGTTGGCCGTCAAGCTGTGTGGCGCGTAGACTTATCAGAACATTCTGCGTTTGCTAGCGCAGAATGTTGAGTTATAAGCAAAACCCCCTTCACGCTTTACCCTAGGTGGATGCCGCATGTCTGTATGGAAGTCGTTTAAGTCACTGTATTTCGCCACGCTACTGATGCTATTGGGCTCAGGTTTACTGAGTACATACTTAGCTCTGCATGTTGCTGAACGTGCAGACGGTATCTGGGTGGGTGCTTTGATGACCGGCTTTTATCTAGGCTTGGTACTGGGCGGCAAACTCGGTCACCGCTTAATTGCTCGCGTCGGACATATTCGTACCTACGTGGCCAGTGCCGGTATCGTCACCGCAGCAGTGTTACTGCACGGGCTAACTGAAAGCTTGCCGGCTTGGCTATCACTGCGCGTGGTGGTAGGTCTTGGCATGATGTCGATGTATATGGTGGTGGAAAGCTGGCTCAACGAACAAAGCACTTCCGATGAGCGCGGCATGGTGTTTTCAGGCTACATGATGGCTTCTTACCTGGGTATGGTTTTAGGCCAGTTAGTATTGGCGGCGATGCCTGACCTGAATATTAATCTGCTGTTATTTGTCGCCCTATGCTTTGCTCTATGCTTAGTACCCGTCGCGCTAACACGCCGTATTCACCCGGAGCCCTTGCACCCTGCGCCACTTGAGCCACGTTACTTTCTCCAGCGCGTACCGCTCTCCATGCTCACCAGCATCGTCGCGGGCGCAATGGTTGGGGCTTTTTACGGTTTAGCGCCGCTATATGCCAGCCGGATTGGCTTACCGACACAAATGATTGGTCTCTTTATGGCCACATGCATTGTTGCCGGTTTACTGGTGCAAGGCCCGCTGGGCTGGCTATCTGACCGCTTAGATCGCCCCACGTTGATTCGTGTTGGTAGCGCCTTATTAATGCTGATTGCCCTGCCGCAAGCGATTTTCACTGACTTACCTATTGTCTTCGTCTTTATCGGTGGTAGTTTATCTTGCATGCTGCTGTTTAGCCTTTACCCTTTAGCGGTGGCGTTTGCCAATGACAACATTGAAGCAGAAAAACGTGTTTCGTTAACGGCCGTGTTACTCACCACTTTTGGTATCGGTGCCAGTATCAGCCCGCTACTGATCGGTGTGTTGATGAAGTCTTTTGGCCCTAATATGCTTTATGTGTCACTCAGCTTGTTTGCCATGCTGATTGTGATACGCGTAAGACCACAAGCCATTAGCGGTGATACCCTCAGCGATGAAGCACCTTTGCAACACATCTATATGCCTGATGGTATTAGTAGTTCGCCCTTAGCAGCAGCGCTTGATCCTCGGATCGAAGAAAGCCACGTACAAGAACAGATGCAAGACAGCCCTCTAGCTGATGTTGGCGAAATGTCTGAAGAGCAGCACTACTGATGTTTAGCCAACTGAACGCAGTTTAGACTCACACTTTTGTTCAAGATGTGAGTAACTGATCGTAGTTGTTTGAAGCTTTGATGCTGCATTATAGCTGTTGCTTTATTAACCAACGCCACAGCGCGCCATTAAATAAAAACGGTATTCTTAAGACAAAGCATATCTATTTAAAAGAGTGGCCTTGCCCAGTAAAGGCTGGCGTATCAGCAAAACCGCTAGCCACCAATTGCAGCATCATGCTTTCCTTGAGCGGCGGAGCAAATAAAAAGCCTTGAATTAAATCGCAGCCCATCGCTTGTAGTAACTTAAATTGTTCAGGCTCTTCAACTCCTTCAGCTACCGTTAAAAACTCAAAGTGTCGAGCCATATCAATTACTGTACTGGTGAGTCTCTGGTCCTGAGTATCTACATGCATTTCGGAAATAAAAGCGCGGTCAATTTTCAGCACCGAAACAGGTAATACTTTTAAATATGCCAGCGAAGAGTAGCCCGTACCAAAATCATCAATTGCAATACGTAAGCCTACTGCAGCCAAGCGCTGTAACTGGATCATGGCAAGTTGCATATCTTGCATCAAGTCAGATTCAGTGACCTCGACCTCTAACGCATGTGCTGGCAAACCTGCTTGCTGCACAACATCGATCAACCACTCGGCGAAATCAGGTTGCATCAATTGCGCACCAGCGACATTCACCGCAACAGAAAAATACTCATCAACGGCACCCTGCGCGCGCCAGCGTACAATGGCGCTCACGGCTTCTCGAACCACCCACTGACCGAGCGTAATAATAAAACAATTGGCTTCTGCTATCGGAATAAATTCGGCCGGTGAGACCCGTCCAAAGGTTGGACTATCCCAACGCAGCAAGGCTTCAACACCTCGCACCTGACCGCTACGCACATCCACTTTAGGCTGATATAGCAAGTGCAGCTCGCTATTACTGATCGCTGCATACAATGCATCGCTAAGCTGATTTTTACGCCATAAGGTGCTTTCCAGCGCTTGGTCATATCCCTGCCATTGGCTGTCTGCTTCAGGCAAAGCCACCGCAGCCATACGCACTATTTGCTCCGGACTACGCTCAGCAATTGAGCCGCTCACACCAATCCGGGCACGGACATACACACACAATTGCTGTAACTGTAATGGCACCTGTATCACGTCCAGAAAACGCGTAGCAAAGATCTCAGCCTGCTGCTCACTGACAGTGGTTTCACACACCACCACCCAAGTATCTGTGCTCCACACTCCAAAGATGCGGATTGGTAAATCGATTAATTGTTGTATACGAGCAGATAACGCGCACACCGTTTGATCCATCGCCTCATAGCCATGTAGACGCTCAATTTCATCAAGCCCCTCCAGCGCAATAAAGAAAGCCAGCAAACCTCTTTTCTCGATGCGTAATTGGGTAATGGTTTCCAAGATGACGCTACGGTTCGGTAACGATGTAACCGGATCTTGACGCGAAAGAAGACTCAACTCTCGAGTTCGCTCAACAACCAAATGCTCAAGCAAGGCGGCTTTTTCAAAACGCTCACTGAGCAAGCGCTGCAGTTGCAAGGTGTTACGAATACGTTGCAAGACTTCAATATGATTAAACGGCTTGGTTAAAAAGTCCTGCGCACCTAATTGCAATGCTTGGTGACGGGTGGCTTCATCGATTTGTGCGGTGAGGACAATCACCGCGGGCACCTGTTCACCCCAGGTTTTATTCAGCAGTTCCAACAACTCTAAGCCACTGATACTGGGCATACGAATATCAAGCAAAATCAAGTCAGGACGTTTTTTTTGTACGCGTGATTCAAGCAATAAAGGGTCCGTCATGCCCTCGACAGCCTGGTACCCCTCATCCTCAAGTAAGTCCATGAGCAACTCAACGTTCACTGGGTTGTCATCCACCACCAGAATATCAGCACTACTAAATAGCGCACCAAGAGCTGTCATAGACTTTCCTGTTCAGATAAAAGTTGTTGGATATGCTCGGCAAGTGCATGCAAATTAAACGGCTTACTATAAAACCCAGCAAAGCCAAGCGCGCTAGCTTGCTGCTGGTCTTCCGCAGAACAACTGGCCGAAATAGCTAACAACGGAATTTTACTGGTCAACGGATTATTTTTGAGCATCCGACCGGCCTGAAACCCATTCATTCCAGGTAAATCGATATCCAACAAAATCAAATGAGGCTGCTCTGAACAAGCGATTTCAAAACCTGCCTCCGCCGAGCATACGCAGCGTAATTGCGCCGTCGCGATTTCACTAAAGATATCTTGCATCAAGCGCTGATTCTCAGGGTTATCCTCTATATACAGAACTTGGTGTTTTTTAGCTGCTGACTCACGGGTCGCAGACTCAGGTACTGCAGCCGTATCCAGCGGTCGCGCCGAGCTGATCGAAACCAACGGCAACTCGAAACAAAAAACACTCCCCTCACCCACTGTTGACTCAACAAAAATATCAGTTTGCATCAAGCGTGCCAGCTTACGCGTCAACGCCAGCCCTACGCCCGTACCCTCAATACTGCTGTTTTGCGCACCTAAGCGATTAAAGGGTTCAAATAGCATCGACATTTGCTCGGCGGCAATGCCTATACCTGTATCACTGACACTGATATGCACCCTATTCTCGCGTAACTGGCAGCGCAAAATAACGGTTCCAGCAAGTCGGTTATATTTAATCGCGTTACTCAGCAGGTTAATCAGTATCTGTTTCAGGCGGGTGTAATCGGCTTCAACCAAGCAGTTCTGAGTACCCTCAAGCTGTACTTGCAGCCCAATATTTTGGTTAACTGCCAGTGCTCGCACTATTTCCAGAGTTTCTTCAATCACCTCTTGTAGATTAATCGGCTCAAGTGAGACCTGCGTATGCCCTGATTCAATTCGCGCCAAATCCAACACTTCATTGATTAAATTTAATAGATGGCTGCCGCTGCGTAGAATTTGATCCACTTGTCGTTGCTGGCGTTCCGCCAATGGCTGCTTGCCATTGCCCAGTAATTGGGCAAAACCTAAAATTGCATTGAGAGGCGTACGTAGCTCATGACTCATTGACGAGAGGAAGTCGGTTTTAGCCTTACTCGAACGCTCGGCTAAATCACGTGCTACTTTCAACTCTTCAGTAAAGCGCTCTTGTTCATTGATCTGTCGATATAGATTAATCAACAAAGCGCAGGTAGAAGTAAAAGGTTTTAACCAATCGATTAAGACGTCATCGTAATCCTGCTGCGCATTGGCAATCGCATACATACCAATCACTTCACCACGATCAATAATCGGCACACCTAAATAACGGTGCAACACCGGATGGCCTTTCGGCAATGCGCCGCCACGCGAATCATCAAGCATGTTATTGCTCAGCACGGTTTGCCCACCTGCAAACACCTGTCCCAGCATACTGTCCGGGTTACTTAGGAACATCTCACCGTCACGCAGCTTCTGCATCAGTTGCCGTGTTGGTTCATTCCACGACAAATCACTGATCGCATGTATTTTTAAAGCTGGCGAACCCTCACGACAAATCACTTCGCCAATCAGTGCGTATTCACTCTGAGTCAGCTCTTTCAGTGCTTCTTTTAAAAACTGCCAAAGAGTGTTCCCCGACAAGAGTGCATGGTAGTCCGTCAGCCCACGGTGCAACACTTGCAGCAGCGAGCGCTCTTGTTGCTCGCGTTCACGCGCTGCAGCCACCGCACGTAGATCTGACAAAATACCGATAAACTCGCGGCTTTCCGACGCCGTCAGATCACCCTGATGTTGTACCTCACTGACCGCTAAATGCACGGGAATCTGTGTACCATCTTTGTGTTGCGCAGCCACTTCTCGGCCAATACCAATCACGTGTTTTTCGCCGGTTGTTTGATAGGCCGCTAAATATTCGTCGTGCTGGGTAGCCCAACGCTCTGGCATGAGCATTTTAACGTTTTTCTCGAGCACTTCTTCAGGCTGGTAACCGAGCATCCGCAAAGCAGAGTCATTTAATTGGAGAATACGTCCACGCCCATCTATGCGTACAATGCCCGCCGCCGCGCTCTCAATAATGGCGGCATAACGTGCATTGCTGGCAGTGCTTTGTTGCGTTTGCAGCGCCAGTTGAATCGTACGGTAATGCAAATACAAGAGCTGTTCAGCTTGCCTAGCTAACAAGATCAAATGGTGTTGTTCAATGTCGCTTAATTGGCGCGGCTCGGTACCTATTAAACAAAATGTACCCACATTAAAGCCATCTTCAGAACGAATTGGCATGCCGGCATAAAAGCGAATATGCGGCGAACCACTCACAAACGGCGTGTGAGCAAAGCGTGGGTCTAGCAGCGCGTTTTCAACGATAAAAAGCTTATCCGACTGCACAGCATAAGAGCAAAATGAATCCTGTCGTGGCAGTTGCGGGGCAAGTATACCAATACGTGACTTAAACCATTGCCGATGCTCGTCCACCAACGAGACCAGCACCATCGGCACATTAAATAAACTGGCCGCCACTTGAGTGAGGTTATCAAAAGCCGGATCAGCCTCTGTGTCTAAAATCTGTAAATTGCGCAGAGCCGCTAAGCGCTGCGCTTCGGTATCTTCTAGTGGCATATCCAGCATCAACCAAATCCTCTGCAGCAAAACAGCAATAATGGCCAAATACTACAATGATCACTGCGCTCGGTGTTGAGCCAATAGCATTAGACCGGCGCTCAATGTTGGATCGATGTACACGCCACATTAGACCTGACAAAACAAAGCCAGCACTTTAGAA
This sequence comes from Denitrificimonas caeni DSM 24390, assembly GCF_000421765.1. Lineage (GTDB taxonomy): Bacteria > Pseudomonadota > Gammaproteobacteria > Pseudomonadales > Pseudomonadaceae > Denitrificimonas > Denitrificimonas caeni. The sequence continues at coordinate 257,555 of NZ_ATXQ01000003.1, forward strand.
TAGAGTTTTTGCATGCCAATTCATGTCAATCATTATGCATACACTTCGCCTCATGCGTCCCGACGATATCCCTGAAATCATGGATATTCAACTACAGATCTACAGCGATACACTGCAAGAAAGCACAGAAATCGTTGCTGAGCGTCTCGCTCAAGTGCCGGACTTAGCCTTGGTGGCGGAAGATACTCAGGGGATTTGTGGCTATTTATTCAGTTATCGTTCACAGCGCGGTGCAATCACCCCGCTGGACGGATTGTTTGTTGAACCAGCGCAGAGTGATTGTTTGTATCTGCATGATTTAGGCGTGGCCCCGCGCGCACTAAAACGGGGAATCGGTCCAAGCTTGGTTAAACATAAACTGAACATTGCACGTCAAGCCGGTCTCAAGCATTGCAGCTTAGTTTCAGTGCAGAATTCAGCTCCTTTTTGGCAGCACTTAGGTTTCCGAGCGCAAAGCCCAATTAGCCCTCAACAAGCAGCTGCATTAGACTCCTATGGGGTGCCTGCGGTTTATATGCAAAAAGCCTTGTGATAAGTACTCAAAAACAGGGCAATCTGCCTAAGTGAACCACGATTAACCCATTAAGGACACTGTATGGAATTTGCTCTTTATATGCTGCTCGGCGCTGCCGCTGGGGTATTGGCTGGTTTATTTGGCGTGGGTGGCGGGCTGATTATTGTACCAGTACTGGTCTTCAGCTTTAGCGCACAGGGCTTTGCTCCAGACGTCCTTACTCACTTAGCCGTAGGTACCTCGCTGGCCACCATTGTCTTCACCTCGATTAATTCAATCCGCGAACACCATCGCCGTGGTGCGGTGCAATGGCAGTTATTTCGCTGGATTGCGCCAGGTATTCTGGGCGGCGTCGTACTCGGCGGTGCCACCGCGGCACTGATTAACGGGCCTGCCTTACAAAAAATCATCGGCGTCTTCGCAATTTGTATTGCGATTCAACTGGCACTCAATCTAAGTCCCAAAGCCACCGGTCGGCAACCCAAGCCACCTGAACTGATGGCTGCCGGTAGCGTCATAGGCTGGGCTTCAGCTATTTTCGGCATTGGTGGTGGCTCGCTGACGGTACCGTTTTTGGTCTGGCGCAGTGTCACCATCCAAAAAGCCGTTGCCACTTCAGCCGCTTGCGGGTTTCCCATTGCTTTAGCGGGCGCCATCGTGTTTATGGTCACCGGTTGGCAAAATAGCCAACTGCCAGAGTGGAGCCTTGGCTTTGTGTATTTGCCTGCATTATTCGGTATAGCACTGACGTCGGTATTTTTTGCACGTTTTGGTGCTCGACTTGCGCACAAGCTTTCACCGGTATTGTTAAAACGTTTATTTGCACTGCTGCTAACCCTGGTTGGCCTCAGCTTTTTGCTTAATTAAGGATGACTCATGCTCACCTACCCCAATATTGATCCAGTGGCGATTGCCCTTGGTCCACTAAAAATCCACTGGTACGGCTTAATGTATTTAGTCGGCATCGGCGGAGCTTGGTGGCTGGCCAGCCGGCGTTTACAGCGCTTCGATGCGCAGTGGACGAAAGACACTCTGTCTGACTTGGTTTTTTGGGTGGCGATGGGGGTTATTTTAGGTGGTCGCTTAGGTTATGTGCTGTTTTATGATCTTGCTGCTTATATCGACAATCCACTGCTGGTACTGCGAATTTGGGAAGGCGGCATGTCGTTCCATGGCGGCTTCCTCGGTGTGATGCTGGCGGTCTGGCTGTTTGGCCGCAAGCACAACAAAAGTTTCTTTCAACTGATGGACTTTATTGCGCCGTTAGTACCCATCGGCCTAGGTGCTGGACGTATTGGTAACTTTATTAACGCCGAACTCTGGGGCAAAGCCACTGATGTGTCTTGGGCGATGGTCTTCCCTACCGATCCTGCGCAACTGGCGCGTCATCCTTCGCAGCTCTATCAGTTTGCTTTGGAAGGTGTCGCGCTGTTTGTCATTCTCTGGCTGTACTCACGCAAACCACGTCCTACCATGGCTGTGTCGGGCATGTTTGCGCTGTTTTACGGTATCTTCCGTTTTGTCGTCGAATTCGTCCGCGTACCCGATGCACAACTGGGTTACTTAGCCTTTGATTGGCTGACCATGGGTCAAGTACTTTGCGTGCCGATGATTCTCGGCGGCATCGGCTTAATTGTATTGGCCTATAAGCGTCAAGAGGTGGCTGCACAATGAAACAGTATCTGGATTTAATGCGTCACGTACGTGATCACGGCATGGATAAAAGTGACCGTACTGGCACTGGCACGCGCAGCGTGTTTGGCCATCAAATGCGTTTTGACTTAAACGCAGGCTTTCCTTTGGTCACCACCAAGAAATGCCACCTCAAATCCATTATTCACGAGCTGCTGTGGTTTTTGCAGGGCGATACCAACATCAAGTACCTGCAAGACAATGGTGTGCGGATTTGGGATGAATGGGCTGACGAGAACGGTGACTTAGGTCCTGTGTATGGCTATCAATGGCGCAACTGGCCTGCACCCAATGGTGAATCGATTGATCAAATCAGTAAGCTGATTGAGATGATTAAAAGCAATCCTGATTCGCGACGTCTCATTGTCAGCGCTTGGAACCCTGCATTGGTGGACTCTATGGCGCTGCCGCCTTGCCATGCACTGTTTCAGTTTTATGTGGCTGACGGCAAACTCAGTTGCCAACTCTATCAGCGTTCGGCTGATATTTTCCTTGGCGTGCCCTTTAATATCGCCAGCTACGCCTTGCTCACTATGATGGTGGCGCAAGTCTGCGATTTACAACTCGGTGACTTCATTTGGAGCGGTGGCGACTGCCATCTGTACTCCAATCATATGGAGCAAGTGGAAGAGCAGTTGAACCGTGAGCCATTGCCGCTACCGACCATGCGTATTAACCCGCAAGTAAAGTCTATTTTTGATTTCACCTTTGCAGATTTTGAGTTGTGTGATTATCAAGCCCATCCGCATATTAAGGCCCAGGTTGCTGTTTAACACTAAGGACTGCGCTCTATTCACTGTTTATTGAGCCGCTTTGCTCTACCATGCTGCTTCAATAATTGATTCACTAAAAGGACGTACATCAATGACCGATACAGCACAACCAACACCTGAATTAACGCTGGACACCGTGACCAACAAGATTGCTTCAGAACTGCATAGCGAGCCACAAAAAGTAGCAGCGGGCCGCGGACTTAACTGGCTGACTGAAGGCTGGGCGCTGATAATGAAAGAGCCGCTGGTTTTCGCTGCAATGAGCGTGATCAGCTTAGTGGCTATTTTTATTATTAGTCTGGTGCCATTGCTGGGTAGCTTAGCAGTCACTCTACTTTGGCCAGCCATGATGGCGGGCTTTTTCTTAGCTTTTAAACATGCAAAGCAAAAGCAAGCAGTCACTGCCAATGATTTATTTGAACCCTTTAAAGCCCCTGCCAGCTTAATCGGCGTGGGCGGCATGTACTTATTGGCCAGTATTGTATTGTTTCTGGTGCTTGCGCTTGTGGCCTTTTTAAGTCTGGGGTCGATCACCGCAATAATGAATGGTCAAATTGATATGGGTCGTATGGTTGTCGGCCTGGTTATTCTCACGCTCATCGCAATCCCTGCATCATTGGCTTTAGCCATGGCATTTATCTTTGCACCGGTCTTAGTACATGAGCATCAAGTTCCTGTAATCGAGGCGATCAAGCGTAGTTTTTTCGGCAGCTTGCGCAATATCCTGCCGTTCATTGTGTTTTTTATGATCTTAACGGCCGCTCTCTTCGTCATCGGTTTATTTGTCGCCATCCCGTTTTTAGGCTGGCTGGTAGGCATTGCTGTAGCAATTATTTATTTACCTTTGTTCTGCGGCGCTCTATTTTGTGCGTACCGTGATATTTTTGTGAATAACCACACAGCGTCTTAACTCACAACAATACTGCAGACAATGCCCGTTGCCTGCAGTATTGCCTCTAATAGGTTGACTCCATGTACGACTGGCTCAATGCATTACCTAAAGCAGAATTGCACATGCACTTAGAAGGCTCTTTAGAGCCAGAACTCATGTTCCAACTGGCTGAGCGTAACCGTATTAAATTGCCTTGGGATTGCGTGGAAACCCTACGCAGTGCCTATGACTTTAATAATTTACAGGAGTTTTTGGACATCTATTACCAAGGTGCCAATGTTCTGCAGACTGAACAAGATTTCTACGACCTGACCTGGGCCTACTTAAAAAAATGTGAAGAACAAAACGTGATTCACGTTGAGCCTTTCTTTGACCCACAAACCCACACGGCCCGCGGTGTGTCGATGGAAGTGGCGATCACTGGGATCAGCGAAGCGCTGGGCGATGCTAGGGATTTACTGGGCATTAGCAGTGGCTTGATTCTGAGTTTTTTACGCCACTTACCCGAAGACGATGCCTTCCATACCTTGCAACAAGCGATGCCATTTCGAGATTTATTTTTTGCCGTTGGTTTAGACAGTTCGGAAATGGGCCACCCGCCGAGCAAGTTCACCAATGTCTTTGCTAAGGCCCGTGCGGAAGGTTTATTAGCCGTCGCCCACGCTGGCGAAGAAGGCCCACCTGAGTATGTCTGGGAAGCCTTAGATTTACTCAAAGTCAGCCGTATCGATCACGGTGTACGCGCTTGGGAAGATCCACGCTTAATGGCGCGCTTGATTGAAGAGCAAATTCCGCTCACCGTTTGCCCTCTATCAAACACCAAACTGCGTGTTTACCAAGACATGAGCGAACATCCTATTTTAAAAATGCTTGAGCAAGGTGCGATGGTGACGGTGAACTCCGATGATCCTGCCTATTTTGGTGGCTATCTCACTGAGAACTTTCAAGCGTTGCATACGGGTTTAGGTATGACTCAGCAACAAGCCAAACGCTTGGCTGAAAACAGTCTTAACGCACGTTTAGCGCCGTAACCAGAGCCTATGTCGAACGATAAACAGCAGATACTCGACTGGGTTGCTAGCGGCCATCTAGCGGCAAGTCAGTTTGAGCACGCTCTCGAGGTCACTCATAGCGCGCCCAGCCCAGCCGACAATCTGCGTTTTCTCAGCCGTGTGGTTCTAACCTTTGCCATGTTACTGCTGTGCAGTGGTGTGATTTTTTTCTTCGCTTACAACTGGGATGATTTAAGCCGCTATAGCAAGTTTGCCATTGCTCAAGGTGCGCTTATTTTATCCTTGCTGCCGCTGTTACGGCTAAATCTACAGCAACCCGCTGGGCAAACGGCCTTGTTTGCTGCCAGCTTGTTAGTCGGCGCGTTACTGGCATTGATTGGCCAAACCTATCAAAGCGGCGCCGACACTTACGAACTGTTTTTAGTGTGGGCGACTTTAATCACGCCTTGGGTGCTTTTGGCGCGCATGCCAGCGTTATGGCTATTGTTACTGCTATTGCTCAACCTAAGCTTAGGACTGGCCTTGGTTAATCTTGCAATCCGCCATCTCTTCGAGCCTTTTACTCATCCGTTGTGGTCGGTCTTTGCTCTCAACATCAGTGCCACTGGCCTGTGGATGCTCACGACTAAAGGCTCAGCTAGCACTGCCTTACTGCGTTGGGGCGAGCGGGTTATTGCTCTGTTCTGTTTGCTGATCATTACTGGCTTAGCCATAGGTCAAATCTATTCTTGGACTAGCAGTGATGCGCTAACACTGCCTGTCTGGCTAGGCTTCAGTCTGCTCTGGTTGTATCTCTATCGTCTGCGCCAACTTGAGCTGACAATGCTCTCGGCCTTGGCTATGGCCGCTATTATTTTATGCGTGATTATCCTAGCAGAGGCGCTATCAGACATTATCGCGACTGAGGTTCTGTTTCTGCTACTGACCTTAAGCGTAATGGGCTTATCCAGTGCCGCTGCGGTCTGGTTACGCCAGCTCAGCCAACGCACTAGCAAACTCAGTAATAAGTCTGGGAGTATGCAATGACTGAGCCCAAGGTACTTTGGCAGCAGTTGCAACAGGCGGGCTTAGTCACAGGAGAACTACCCGTTCTGGCACCTAACGACCCGCAACCGGCATTTTTTCTGCGCATGTTACTCGGCGTTTCCGGCTGGTTATCGGCGCTGTTTTTTTGTGGCTTTATTTCCGCTGTTTTTGTCAGCTTCCTCACCGACAGCCAAAACATCTGGGGGCTGGGTATTATCCTCTGCGCCATCAGTATCTGGATCAGTCGTCTTGATAAAATTCCTTTGTTCTTAGAGCAGTTTGTCTTTGCTTGCAGTCTTGCTGGACAAGCATTTATTGTTTTTGGCGTCTGGGAAAGTTCAGACAGTAACCAAGTGACTGCAGCCTGTATGCTGGCGCTAGAATTAACTCTGTTTGTCTCGATGGGCATTCGCAGTCAGCGTGCCACGGCGGTATTTCTCGCAGCCGCAGCTTTACTCTGGTTGTTGGGGCAGCAAGCATGGCTCTATGCTCTTCCGGTACTCAGCGCGGCTGTCGCTTGGTTGTGGCTCAAGCGCTTAAGCATCTATACAAACAGCGCCTATCTGCAGCCAGCCAGCGTTGGTTTAACGCTAGCGTTATGGGCCATGATCTTTGTTGCGCTGCTAGGTAACAGCACTGAGTTGCAGTGGTTACGCATCGCTGAAGACAACTGGCTCAGCCAATTATGGATAGCAGCAGCGCTCACTAGCCTCTTGTGTGTACTCTTCGCTTGGCAGCTCATTCAGCGCCGAGTGCTGCAGCCGAAACTCGCCGCTTTCGCGCTATTGATCAGTGTTGGCATTGGCTTAGTCAATCTAAAAATGCCTGGCCTTGCACCCTTATGCCTATTGTTATGCATCGGTGTTGCCCTCGCCCATACCCGCTTGATATGGCTTAACCTGTTCTTATTAGGCGTTTATTTACTGCTCTATTACTACAGCTTAAACAACAGCCTACTGTACAAGTCGATTTTACTTTGCGTCAGTGGCACCGTGCTGCTGATGCTCTATGCACTGTTAAATCACTCTGCGCATCTTTTGCACACGGAGCGAAAAAATCATGCGTAAATGGCTGATCCTGCTCTGCGCGCCGCTGATATTAGCGGTGGTGAACCTTGCTATTTGGCAAAATGAAAGGTTAGTTAAGCAGGGCGAAACCGTGCTATTGGAACTGGTGCCAGTGGATCCACGCTCACTAATGCAAGGCGATTATATGGCGCTGCGTTTTGCCATGGCCGACGCGATACGCCAGCAACTCAAAGGTAATAATGAGCGCTTCACGGGTCAGGTGATTGTGCAATTAGATGCAGACAAGCGCGCCAGCTTGGTCGGGCTTGATACGGGCGCAACACTCGAACAAGGGCAATTGCGCCTGCAATTTCGCTTGCGCAATAACCAAATCAAGTTCGCCACCAATGCGTTTTTCTTTCAAGAAGGCACTGGCAGTGTATACCAGCAAGCCAAGTACGGCCTGTTTCGAGTTAACCCTGAAGGTCAGTTGCTGCTAACCCACTTAGTTGATGCAGAGCTGCAAACGCTCGGTCAAGCCAAGCAACTGCAGTCTGCAAAACTCTGATTTAGATAGGTTTAGCACCCATTAGCGCGCTGGTCGCTAATAAAATTAGCAATACCAAAACAGCCCAAAGCACAGCAAAAATCTGCTGGCGGCGGCTGGCAATTTGTTGATTGGCCAGTTGTGTTTGCCAGCGGCTGAGGTTGTTGTATAAAAAACCACCAAAAATAAACAGCAATGGCAATAAAGCAATGCTGATCATCAACCATTTCTGGCTCAAAGGTCGGCCTGATAGGTGACTTAACCACCAGCCGGTAATCGGCAAGGTTGCTGCTAAGGCGGTAAAAATCGGTAAGCTGATAACACGGGTGCGACGTAACTTTTCTGCCAACACAGCAGAACCTTTACCTTTAGCGCGCCAAACAATGATGATATGCGCCAGCACACCCAGAAGCAGCAAAACAGCCGGCACACTGTGACTGATACGCAACACTAAATAACTGTCCAAACCCTATTACTCCTAAAATCTATAAACCAATGGCGCATTAAACTGACGACCAGCCTAATGCGTGCTCACCCTAACCTAAAAACAACTGATAAGCCGGGTTTTCAGTTTCATCCCAGTACGGGTAGCCAATTTTATCTAAGGCCTCGGCAAGCAATGGTTGTTCTTCTAACGGAATCTGCAACGCAGCCAGCACCCGACCATCGGCAGCACCGTGGTTGCGGTAATGGAACATCGAGATATTCCAGCGGCCGCCGAGTTTATTTAAGAAGTTAAACAGTGCGCCCGGACGCTCTGGAAACTCAAAACGAAATACCCGCTCACTGGTCACCGCATCCGCATGGCCACCGACCATATGACGAATATGCAGTTTAGCCAGTTCATTCTCAGTCAAATCCAGTACCGGAAAGCCTTGATCCCGCAAGCTTTCCACCAGCGCAGAGCGCGGATCAAGCTCAGGATGGGTCTGCACGCCAACAAAAATATGTGCGGTGCCATCGGTGTGGTAACGGTAATTAAACTCGGTGATCTGACGCTTGCCCACTGCCTCACAGAACTGCTTAAAGCTGCCAGGTTTTTCTGGGATGGTCACTGCGATAATCGCTTCGCGCTGTTCACCCAGTTCCGCACGCTCGGCGACATGGCGTAAACGGTCAAAGTTAACGTTAGCGCCAGAATCAATCGCCACTAAGTTTTCACCGACAATACCTGTACGTTCAACATACTTTTTAATCCCAGCTACGGCTAAAGCACCTGCTGGCTCGGTAATAGAGCGAGTATCATCATAAATATCTTTCATCGCCGCACAGATTTCATCGGTGCTTACGGTGATCACTTCGTCAACATGGTAGCGGCAAATATCAAAGGTATATTTGCCGATTTGCGTCACCGCAACACCGTCAGCAAACAAACCCACTTGCGGCAAGATCACTCGCTCACCAGCGGCCATCGCTTGCTGCAGGCAGTTGGAATCATCCGGTTCCACCCCGATAATTTTTACTTCAGGACGTACATATTTAATGTAAGCCGCCACACCCGCAATCATGCCGCCGCCGCCGCAAGGAACAAATACCGCATGCAGCGGGCCTTGGTGTTGACGCAAAATCTCCATCGCTACCGTGCCTTGTCCAGCAATCACATCCGGGTCGTCATAAGGATGGATGTAGACAAACCCTTTTTCTTCAACGAGTTTCAGCGAATGCGCCAAGGATTCAGGAAAGGCATCACCGTGCAACACCACCCGCGCGCCACGTGCGCGCACTGCTTTCACTTTAATTTCCGGAGTGGTTTTCGGCATGACAATGGTGGCTTTAATGCCAAGAAACTTCGCCGCCAAGGCCACGCCCTGAGCATGATTACCGGCCGAGGCTGTGACCACGCCGCAAGCACGCTCTTCAGCACTGAGTTGCACAATTTTGTTATAGGCGCCACGAATTTTAAATGAGAAGACCGGCTGTAAATCTTCGCGCTTGAGCAAAACAGTATTGCCTAAACGTTCTGACAGCTGCGGCGCTGCATGCAGCGGTGTTTCTTGCGCCACATCATAGACACGGGCGTTAAGGATTTTTTTCACATAATGTTCGAGCATAACGGATTCACTAAACTGTGCGACAAAGTCAAACAGTCTACTCCACCGTTAACAACTCAACCACATAGATACTATGTAAGTCGCTATAATTAGCACATAATTTATTTTTCTCGGAGTCTGCCATGAACCAAGACCAACTTAAGCAAGCCGTTGCTCAAGCAGCGATTGATTATATTCTTCCGCATCTTGAGCCACGCAGCATCATTGGCGTGGGCACAGGCTCCACGGCAAACTACTTTATTGATTTGCTCGCCCAGCACAAATATGACTTTGCCGGTGCCGTGGCCAGTTCGGAAGCGACAGCTGAACGTTTAAAGCAGCATGGCATTAGCGTGCATGATCTTAACTCTGTGCAAGAGCTCAAGTTTTATGTCGACGGCGCAGATGAGTGCAATAAGTATCTGGAATTAATCAAAGGCGGTGGCGCGGCGCTGACCCGTGAAAAAATTGTTGCCGCAGTCGCCAAAACCTTTATTTGTATTGCCGATGACAGCAAAAAAGTCGGCGTACTGGGTGAGTTTCCATTGCCGGTTGAAGTGATTCCGATGGCGCGCAGTTATGTCGCACGTGAACTGCTCAAGCTCGGCGGCGATCCGGTCTATCGTACTGGTGTCGTAACAGATAATGGCAACGTGATTTTGGATCTACACAATATGCAGATCACTGATCCTCGCGGCCTCGAAGAAAAAATCAATGCATTGGTTGGCGTTGTCTGCAGTGGCTTATTTGCTCAACGCCCAGCTGATGTTTTGCTACTGGGTACCAGCAATGGTGTCGAAACCCTAGTTCGCGAAAAGTAAAACAACCACTCTGGGCTGCTTATCGCGCAGCCTAGAGTGCTGAAAACCCTGGTTTAACGAGCTAAAATCTGCCGAGCTTGCTCGCGTATCGCCTCACGCCATTCTTGCGGCTCTAACACGTCAAAACGCGCACCAAAACCCTGCAGCCACCATAAGGTTTGTTGGTCGTTTGGCACTACTGCAGTCAGTTCAACCCAGCCATCAGCTGCTGGCTCGGAGAAACTCTGCTGTTCACTCAAGTGCGTTTCACTGAGCATCCGCGCGGCATCTTGATCAATACGCACACGCAAGGTGACCCATTTTTCCGCACCTTCTGCTGCATAACCAAAGCCACCGTTATCGATATAGCTTTGCATATCAAAATCTGCTTTCAAGCGGTATGCCTGAGCACTAGGCGCGGCGGCTAAAATACGTTGTAAAGGAAACTGGCGAACATCGTCGTAGTCATTCACCGTTGCTAACAAATACGTCACGCTATGGCGGGTGACTAAACCCTGCGGGTGCAACACATAGGTTTTGGCGCTGTTACTGGTGCGCGCCAGATACTCTACATCCAGTGCTTGTCCCATCAGTAAGGCTTCAGTCACTGCTTGCCAGTTCTGCGGTGCAACTTTAGCCGGTAATAAAGCTTTACCGTTAGCCACCACCCGCACCTTATTCTTCCACTGCGCAAAACCATTGCTGGTGAGGCTGTCTAAAAACTGGCGCGCCACTTGAAACTGCACACTCAGCTGATCCGCAGCAACTTGTGGCAGTAAGCCTTTGACGTGCTGCTCAGCTAACACCATGGTTAACGCCGTGGCTGGATCGAGTGCCGGTAAGTTACTTTTGAAATCGGCTAAAAAGCTCCAGCGAAAGGGTTTCTGCTCACGATCACACACCAATGGAAAAAAGCTCGACATGCGCTCTAAATCCCGCTGAATCGTGCGCATTTCCACGCTAAAGCCACGTTCCTCAAGCAGCGCTTTAATCGTCGTTGTCGCTTTAAAGTGCGGTTTACGCGGAATTAACTGCAGCATAGCTAAATGCCGAAACAACGTATCATGACCACTCATTTACAGATTTCCTTATGCTATGGGCATCTATCTGAACTTACTGTTCAGCCGTTTTTTGCTCTGACGCAGCCTTTTTAAATACATAGAATAAATTGGGCTCGCTGACAATGTAAATTGTACCTTGCCCATCCATTGCCACACCTTCAGCCTGATTGATACTGCGAGCTAAACCGTTAAAGCCCATCGCTAAACTGATAAAGCTGACTGGATTGCCTAGCTCATCGAGCTCTAGCAACATACGCGACTCATCAGACAATACCAATAAATGCCCAGTACGCTGATCAATCGTCAGTGAAGAAAAATCGCGCATAAATATCTGGTTTGAAGATAATTCTTGCAAGCTTTGTATAGCTGGCACTGCACCCTCTTCTAGCTCAGGGAATGGCAAACTAAACAAGCCAAACGGGCTGCGCTCTTTGGCCAGTAACATGCGCTGATTACGTGCATCCCAAGCAATGCCTTCAAAGCCCTTATTACCGGCATCACTAAAACCTAAGTGAATAGCTGGCAACGCATCACCATCAATAAACTCGGCATCGAGCGGCAAATAAAAGGCGGTTAACTGGCTACGGCGCTCATCAATAATGGCAATGCGGCCATCACTGAGCACTTCAACACCTTCCGGATCAGAAAAGCCACGCAACTCAACCACACGCAGCACGTCACCATCCAAAGACAACTCAACCAATTTAGGTATTTTCCCAGTGACGGTAAACAAGGTATTACTCAGCGGACTCCAGCTCAACCCTGATGTTTCCGACTCCTGCAAACCAGCCAAAGGTTTGGCTTGTATCACCGCGCGATAACCGGGCAACCAAACGCTATCGGCCTGTTGCTGCAAACTGACACCTTGCTCTTGCCACAAAAACAGCAAGCGATCATCCCAATGCCAATAACGGACAAGCCCTATCAGAAGGCTAATAGCTGCGATACCCAGCAGGCATAACTTGGGGTACAACTTAAACACCTTAAACATGCTCACAACCTTCTAAACGATCATTGCAAATACGCGGCTGAACGCACGCAGACCAACCTAAGACGCCAGGTTGTTATTAAGCGCGACATCCTACTGCGAAAATCAGACCTGCGCTTAAGACAATCGTTATACTCTGCGTATTGTTTTTTCGGAGAGTCCCATGTCGCTGCCTTCTTTACGCTTAAAATCCAACGCTGACCGCCGTTTACGCAGTGGTCATTTGTGGCTGTACAGCAATGAAATTGATACTAAACTGTCACCTTTAAGCGATTTTAAAGCCGGTGATCAGGTGATTGTCGAAACAGCTTCAGGCAAACCTATGGGTGTTGCGGTGATGAGCCCACAAACGTTGGTTTGCGCACGCATCGTTTCACGCGAAACCGAGCACCGCTTCGATAAATCACTGTTAGTACACCGCCTCAATATTGCTCTGTCATTACGCGAGCGACTGTTTACTGCGCCTTTTTACCGTTTAGTACATGGTGAAGGCGATCTTTTACCGGGTTTGGAAGTGGATCGTTTTGGCGACATTGTCGTGGTGCAAATCACCGCAGCCTGCATGGAGCCGCACAAAGACATTATTCTTGAAGCCTTATTACAGGTCTGTAAACCGACTGGCGTACTTTGGCGCAATGACGCCAACACTCGCGATGCCGAAGGTTTAGAGCGTTACTTAGAAGTGGCATACGGCGAAGTCCCAGAGTGGGTGCAGTTGGTTGAAAATGATTTAGTCTATGTCGCTCCGCTGATGCAGAAAAAAGCTTTAGGTTGGCATTTTGATCAGCGTTTTAATCGTTTGCAGGCTGCTGTCTACTGCACCGACAAACGCGTGCTGTCGGTCTACAGCGATGTCGGTAGCTGGGCGATTCCTGCGGCATTAGCCGGCGCTACGGAAGTGTTGTGTGCCGATGCGTCTGCGCAAGCCTTAGATGCTTTAGAGCAAAATGCGCAGCTCAATGATATCGGTGAAACCCTGCTTTGCGCTGAAGGTGATGTGCTGGAAACCTTACAAGCTCTGAAAGCCGATGAAGAGCGTTTTGATGTGATCATTGTTGATCCACCAGCCTTTATTAAACGCAAAAAAGACGTGAAAACCGGTGAGACTGGCTACCGTAAACTCTATGAGCACTGCATTCGCTTGCTCAGCCGTGATGGTATTTTAATTTGCTCATCGCGCTCACCATTTTTCACTGAAGAAAGCATGCACAGCACCTTACTGGCAGCCGCTCGACACCTCGATCGCAACATTCAGATTCTTGAACAAAGCGGGCAAAGTGCCGATCACCCAATGCATCCGGCCATCCCAGAAACACGTCATCTGAAATACACCGTGTGTCGCATCTTGCCCAACAGCTAAGTCAACAGCGTTAACTAGGCTCAAGCAAAACAGCGCTGCCCTTTGCCCACCTGCACAGGGCAGCGTAGAATCAGCAACATTCTCGTCACTACCCTCGGCGAGCCAACGCATGCTTTGCCAACCGCACGGTCACCCCGCAGCAACAGTTGCAGATGCGCTTACCGCCCTTATTTTATTTTTTGCAGGAAGTTCTGATGCCTGATTATCGTTCGAAAACCTCAACCTTCGGCCGCAATATGGCGGGTGCTCGCGCTCTTTGGCGTGCAACCGGCATGAAAGACGAAGATTTTCAAAAGCCGATTATTGCGGTTGCCAACTCTTTCACCCAATTTGTTCCAGGTCACGTGCACCTAAAAGATATGGGCCAATTGGTTGCTCGTGAAATTGAGCGCGCGGGCGGTGTTGCCAAAGAATTTAATACCATTGCCGTCGATGACGGTATCGCGATGGGCCACGACGGCATGCTCTATTCACTACCGAGTCGTGAAATCATTGCTGACTCAGTTGAATACATGGCCAACGCCCACTGCGCCGATGCCCTCGTGTGTATTTCCAACTGTGACAAAATCACTCCTGGCATGCTGATGGCCGCGTTGCGCCTCAATATCCCAGTGGTGTTTGTCTCTGGCGGCCCAATGGAAGCTGGGAAAACTAAGCTGGCCAACCACGGCTTAGACTTAGTCGATGCCATGGTGATCGCTGCTGACGATGACGCTTCAGATGAGAAAGTTGCTGAATACGAGCGCAGCGCTTGTCCAACTTGTGGTTCTTGCTCCGGTATGTTTACTGCCAACTCAATGAACTGCTTGGTTGAAGCCCTAGGCTTAGGCTTACCGGGTAACGGTACCGTATTGGCGACCCACGCTGATCGTAAAGAGCTGTTCTTAGAAGCCGGTCGCACCATTGTTGACCTGTGCCACCGCTACTATAAAGAAAACGACGAATCCGTTCTGCCACGTAATATTGCCAACTTCAAAGCCTTTGAAAACGCGATGACTTTGGACATCGCTATGGGCGGCTCAACCAACACGATTCTGCACCTCTTGGCTTCTGCACAAGAAGCAGAGATGGACTTTAACCTGCTGGATATCGACCGTTTATCACGCAAAGTACCGGAGTTGTGTAAAGTGGCTCCCAATATCCAAAAATACCACATGGAAGATGTACACCGCGCCGGTGGTATCTTCAGTATTTTAGGCTCATTGGCCCGTGGTGGCTTCTTACACACTGATTTGCCAACCGTACATAGCAAAACCATGGCCGATGCGATTGCTAAATGGGACATCACCCAAACTGACGATGAAGCCGTACACACTTTCTTTAAAGCAGGCCCTGGCGGCATTCCAACCCAGACTGCATTTAGCCAAGCAACACGCTGGCCAACCCTAGATTTAGATCGTAAAGAAGGCTGTATCCGCAACGTTGAACACGCCTACTCGCACGAAGGTGGTTTAGCAGTACTCTATGGCAATATCGCGGTGGATGGCTGTGTGGTGAAAACCGCAGGTGTCGATAAATCAATTCACGTCTTTGAAGGCAAAGCCAAAATTTTTGAAAGCCAAGATTCGGCGGTACGTGGCATTTTGGCCGACGAAGTGCAAGCTGGCGATATTGTTATCATCCGCTACGAAGGCCCGAAAGGTGGTCCGGGTATGCAAGAAATGCTCTACCCAACCAGCTACCTAAAATCTAAAGGTTTAGGTAAAGAGTGTGCCTTGCTGACCGATGGCCGTTTCTCTGGTGGTACTTCTGGCTTATCCATTGGTCATGCTTCTCCAGAAGCGGCAGCCGGCGGTGCAATTGGCTTGGTGCAGGAAGGCGATACAATTCTAATTGATATCCCTAACCGTACAATTAACCTGCAAATCAGCGATGCAGAACTGGCTGAACGCCGCGTCGCCCAAGATGCCAAAGGTTGGAAGCCGGTTGAAGTGCGCCCACGTAAAGTGACTACAGCGCTTAAGGCCTACGCCTTATTAGCCACCAGTGCCGATAAAGGTGCAGTGCGCAATAAAGCGATGCTGGACGAATTGCTTTAATCGCAGGCAGTACGTGCACAGCGGATGAATCCGCGCTGAATAAAAAAGCCCCAGTTCTATCTAGGACTGGGGCTTTTTACATGTACAGACAACCGCTAAAAATGCTGTGAACGACACTGGCTAATCTGCTAAACAGGTACAACCGTTAAGTCGCTCAGCAAGCGTGAGGCAATAAACAGATAAATCACCACACCAGTCGCATCACAGACTGAAGTAATCAATGGCGCACTGGCACTGGCAGGGTCAAAGTTAAACTTGCTGAGAATAAATGGCAGACTCATGCCGATCATACAGCCAATCATCACAATCGAAACCATACTCAAAGCCAGCACTAAAGCGACCGTTTCATCACCGCGGATATAGCCTAAAACGGATACGGCGGCCGCCATCGTACAACCTAAGGCCAAAGCGACTAGAGCCTCTCGGCCAATTAAATACAGCCAGTCACGCATCACCACTTCACCGGTGGCGAGGGCGCGCACCATCAAAGTGGCAGACTGTGAGCCAGCGTTACCACCACTGTCGACCAGTAACGGTAAGAAAAACACTAAAACAATATTGGCAGCGATGATGTCTTCAAAATGCGCAATACCTGCACCGGAAAACAAGTTACCAAACACCAGTAGTATCAACCAAAAAATCCGCTTGCGGTACAACAAGGCAATGCTGGCATCTTTGATATTACCAACCACCGTGCTCACGCCAGCGGATTTATGAATATCATCAGTCGCTTCAGCGCTGACCACATCCATCGCATCGTCATAGGTGACAATACCAATCAGGATGTCATCCTCATCAATAATCGGCAGCGCCAGCAAGTCATAACGGGCAATTTTCTTGGCAATGTCTTCTTGATCATCGGTGACATGAGCACTGACCACATCACTGCTCATCAGATCCTTAATCAGCTTATTCAGATCTGCCAGAATCAAATCACGTAATGACACAGCACCTAATAGGCGGCGCTGCTCATCAATCACGTAAGCTTGATAAATGGTTTCTGCATCAGGCGCTTCATCGCGCAAATACGTCATCGCCTGCAGCACCGTCATATCTTTCTTTAACGTGGCGTAGTCAGACGTCATCAAAGCGCCGGCAGTACCTTCAACATAGGCAGACAAGCGGCGAATATCTTCTCGCTCCGCATGCGCTAAAGCCGGCAAAAGTATGTCGCGCTGATTTTGATCAAAACGTTTAAATAAGTCAGTGCGCTCATCAGCAGGCATTTCACTGACCAGTTCAGCCAGAGTGGCGCGCGGAAACTCACGTGCCATGCGTACTTGCTGCTCAGGCTCAAAGTAGCTAAAGACATCAGCCCGATCAGGTAAGCACTCAAGCAAGCGCCAGCCTAAAGTTGGATCGAGCTGTTCTAAAACATCAGCCAAGTCGACGGGGGGTAAACCTTTAACTGCAGCTAAGGCGTCAGCAAACTTATTTTGCTCAATCGCATGACTCAGGACGAGTACAAGATTGTTATCGATGTTGCTCATTGTGTCTCTCCAAGCGGCCAGCATCCGGCAACTTAAGGAGACTACAACTCAGACGAGGCTGGTTTTAATCCACAGGAAGCCGTCAGCACACTCGCTGATCATAAAATGTAATGAAGTCCAACAGGGACTTATACAAGAACTTTCCATAAAGCCTTTATTTTCTCTGAAACCGTTTATACGGCGGGCGAATACTAAGGTAAGCGCCCAGCAATAACAACTGCAGCCGAGTTTGCCGTATTCAGTTAGCCGATCATTCTGATGATGGTATGCTTAGTTTAATTAAATAATTTTTCTTAAACTAAAATACTTTCAGTGGTGCTGTACACCCTTTTTGGAGTTTATTTTGACAGCCACAATTGATGACGTAAAAAACTATTTACTGAGCTTACAAGATCAGATCTGCGCGACGTTAGAGCAAGCCGACGGCGGCACTTTCTTTGAAGAAAGCTGGGAGCGTCCAGGCGGCGGTGGCGGTCGCACCCGTGTTTTAGAAAACGGCGCACTGATTGAAAAAGGTGGAGTCAATTTCTCTCATGTGTATGGCGACTCTTTACCACCATCCGCCAGCGCACACCGCCCAGAACTGGCGGGACGTACGTTCCAAGCGATGGGCCTGTCCTTAGTAATTCACCCAGAAAACCCGCATATTCCAACCTCGCACGCCAATGTACGGTTTTTTGTTGCGGAAAAACCCGGTGAAGAGCCGATCTGGTGGTTTGGCGGTGGTTTTGACCTGACCCCTTACTATGCTGAAGAAGAAGACTGCGTGCATTGGCACCAAGTTGCGCATGATGCCTGCGCGCCCTTTGGCGATAATGTCTATCCAGACTATAAAGCCTGGTGCGACAAGTATTTCTACCTGAAGCATCGTAACGAGCCACGCGGGATTGGCGGTCTGTTTTTTGATGATCTGAATGAATGGGGTTTTGACAGCAGTTTTGCCTTTATGCGCGCCGTCGGTGATGCCTTTCTAAAAGCCTATATGCCGATTATTGAGCGTCGCCGCCATACTCCATTCACCGAACAACAGCGTGAGTTCCAAGCCCATCGCCGCGGCCGTTATGTTGAATTTAACTTAGTGTTTGACCGTGGCACCTTATTTGGTTTGCAATCGGGGGGCCGCACCGAATCCATTTTAATGTCATTGCCGCCACAAGTACGTTGGGGTTACGACTGGAAGCCAGAAGCGAACAGCCGCGAAGCGCGCTTAACTGAATACTTTTTACAAGACCGCGATTGGTTGGGCGAGGCGCAGGCAAAATGAACTATTACGGCGTTTTTGGTAACCCCATTGCTCACAGTAAATCTCCGTTAATTCATCGCTTATTTGCCGAGCAAACAGGACAACAGATCAGTTACGAACCTTTGTTAGCCGCTCTCGATGGCTTCCCTGAAGCAGTCACGCAGTTTTTTAAAGCAGGTAGCGGCGCCAATGTCACCGTGCCCTTTAAAGAGCAAGCCTTTGTGCTGGCCGATCAACTCAGCGAGCGCGCCTTACGCGCCAAGGCAGTCAACACCCTAAAAAAACTTGCGGATGGCCGTTTACTCGGTGATAACACCGACGGCGCGGGTTTGGTTAATGACTTGCTCAATAACCAGGTTGAGTTAGCGAAGAAAAACATCTTAATTCTAGGTGCCGGCGGTGCTGTGCGCGGTGTCTTAGAGCCTTTACTGGCGCAGCATCCGGCCGAGGTTTGTATTGCTAACCGCACCGTTGAGAAAGCGGAGCAATTGGCCCGCGAATTTGCTGATTTAGGCCCAATGACTGCTTGTGGTTACGATTGGATTGATGCCCCGGTGGATATCATTATCAATGGTACCTCCGCCAGTCTCAGCGGCGAGTTACCGCCCTTGGCCAGCACTTTGATTAAAGCCAAGCACACGATTTGCTACGACATGATGTACGGCAGACAGACCACCATCTTTAATCAGTGGGCACAAAGCCAAGATGCGGCGCGCACTTTGGATGGTTTAGGCATGCTGGTTGAGCAAGCGGCAGAAGCCTTTTACCTGTGGACTGGCGTGCGTCCTAATCCAGCTCCGGTACTGCAACAACTGCGCGCGCAGCTATAAAGCTTAGGCCGAGCGCAATACTTGTCCTGTGCGCAAATCGCGGATAGTGCTTGGATTGCTGCTCCGGCCGAGCTCACCACTTAATACCGCATCCAACTGACCATGAAAATACTGCTCAATGCGTAAACGGCTTTTCGCTGGTAAAAGCCCGCTGGGATTTGCGGAAGTCGACACCAATGGTCCAGTTAACCGACACAGCTCTGCCACCAAAGGATGCGCACTGACGCGAATCGCCACACTGTCATGCGCGCCAGTAATCCATTCAGGCACTCGGTTATGATGTGGCACCAGCCAAGTATTGGGGCCTGGCCAACTCTTTTGTAGCTGCGCCAGCTCGCTTGCCGATAAGCCCTCCAACAATTCAGCAAACTGCTCAATGTCTGCCGCAACCAAAATCAAACCTTTATGCACAGGCCGCTCTTTTAGCGCTAACAGACGCGCGACCGCGGTGGCATTAAACGGATCACAACCCAAACCCCAAACGGCTTCGGTAGGGTAAGCAATCACAGCACCGTCACGAACTTTTTGCGCAATCTGTTGAATTTGCCAAGCACTGGTCATCAAATCTACTCGTAAGTATTTTATTGCTGAATCAATCAAGCGCCTATCTTAAACCTGTCCAGCGTTACGATACAGCCATAAACTGCCCTCGCGACTGACATTGCCAGCAATTTCAAAGTCAGTCAGCAGCGCTAGCACTTCTGACAACGGCAACTCACTCAAATCAACCAACGCATCAACATCCAATGGTTGTACCTTTAACAAATCAAGCAGTGGATGATGCAGGGCTAGACTTTGCTGGACGGCTGACTGCTCGGCTGGCGCTGTTAGCTGCCAACCTTGTAATGATTCTAAAATATCCCCTACCGTTTCAATTAGCGTTGCACCATCACGAATCAACTGATGACAGCCACGCGCGCCGGGCGCATGAATGGAACCTGGGATGGCGTAAACTTCACGACCTTGCTCAGCAGCTAAGCGTGCGGTAATCAGCGAGCCACTGGATGGGCTGGCCTCAACCACTAAAACACCTAAAGACAAACCGCTGATAATGCGATTACGCCGAGGAAAATGACTGGCATGTGGGGCGCTCTGCAAGGCTAACTCAGATACAAGCGCGCCGCCTTGCTCAACAATGCTCTGCGCTAAGCTGCGATGCCGTGCTGGATAGACTTGATTAAGCCCTGTACCCACGACCGCAATCGTTACACCTTGCACATCTAAAGCACCTTGGTGCGCTGCCGCATCAACGCCGAGCGCTAACCCACTGGTCACCGCAAAGCCGCCTTTGGCCAAACTACGGGCAAAACTCTGTGCAGTATCCAAACTGGGACGTGTGGCACGACGACTGCCAACAATAGCGATCTGCGGCTGCTCTAAAATAGCCGGATTACCTTTTACAAAAAGCACCGGCGGTGCTCCAGCGGTTTCTTTTAGCAACGCTGGATATTGCGACATATCATGCAAGAGTACATGCTGCTGCGCCTGTTCTGACCAACGCAGCGCAAGCAGTGCCTGCTCACGAACAGTTTCGCTGCGGCGTGCATCAATGCTGCTCTGCGGCATACCTATAACTTGCCATGCCGCGGCCGGAGCGCTTAACGCTGAGCAGGCTGAAGAAAAAACCTTTAGCAGTTTATAAAAGCGTTGCGGACCAATATCGGGAAGACTATGTAAGCGCAAACGCGCTTCAAGTTCGGCAGGCGAGCATTGCGTCATATTAATATCCTTATTCAGAAGAGAATGACGTCCTGTCATTCCTAGCTGTCAGTGTAGTAATAAGCCGCTAAAAAGCAAAAAAGCGCCCTTTTTCAAGGACGCTTTCTATTTACATCAAACCACTGCAGTAGAATTAAGGATTCTTAACCTTATCCATCACTGCTAGCTGACGGTTCGCATACAAAACTAAACCATAGCTCAGCTTGTCATAGGTGCGGAACACCATCAGTAAACCAGAACGCTCGTCTGGAATTTTTACTGAATCGCCACCAATATTATCGCGAACGGTCTCACCGGTTTTGTACACCGCTAAGACGTTACCTTCAACAAGGCCATCACGCGCGCCTTTGTTAATGGTGACCACATCAAACTGGCCGATTTGTGATACGCCACGTGGCACATCTAAAATCACACCCTCAACTGTTTCTTTTGGCTCACTTGGTAAGAAAGTTGAGTTGATGGCGCGCTCTTCGGTTGGGAACAGACGGTCAGCATTACGTACTTCTTGAGTTGTACGCGAAAGTATCATGGTGCCAATATCTTCTTCAATGGCAACAACTTCACCACCACCGATATCATCAGCATTGATACCGAGAAACTCTTCAGTGACTGGATCAACGTAAGTGCGGCCTTGACGGAAAATGCCATAAATAGCATTTTCATTAACATCGCCACGTACATAAATACGATCACCCGCACCACTGATCACACGTTCAGCGTTACCAGCAACCACATAAGGCTTTTTGGCAAACTCTTCAGGTGTATTCACAATACGGTTGCTGAGTAAGAAGCTGTTAATTGCTTCTAAAGGAATCGTAGGAATGGCTTCAGCCATTGGCGTGCTACGAACTTTAGGCGATAATTTAATAGTGCCACGGCTGGCACCACGGTTTAACATGATGCGCGGCTGGCCATCAACGTAAACCAAGCTCAAACGGTCACCTGGGTAAATCAAGTGTGGATTCGCCACCTGTGGGTTAGCATGCCAAATTTCTGGCCACTTCCACGGCTTGCTTAAAAACTTACCGGAGATATCCCACAGGGTGTCGCCTTTAACCACTGTGTAATTGTCTGGATGGCCATCTTTTAACTGTACCTGTGCTTGTACTGCAGCAGTCGCAAGCAATAACAGAGCAAGTAATGTTTTCCTCATGCGGTGAATCCCTTTATCATATGTTGACAATGGAACGCCTAATGACAATTCCAGAACCCGATTTTTTGGCTTTACAGCCAATTCTTTATTATGCTGCGTATCATAGTAGCAGTGCTTTCTAACTTTATTCCATAAGTACATCACAAACGCATATGGCAATTTTAAATATTCTTGAGTTTCCCGATCCTCGATTACGCACCATAGCTAAACCTATAGCGCAGGTCGATGACCAAATCCGCCTCCTGATTGATGATATGCTAGAAACCATGTATGCCGCACCTGGTATTGGTCTAGCTGCGACACAGGTCAACCATCATATTCGCTTAGTTGTGATGGATTTATCAGAAGATAAATCTGAACCGCTAGTATTTATCAATCCAGAGTTTGAAGTTCTCACTGATGAAACCGATCTTTATCAAGAAGGTTGTCTCTCAGTGCCGGGCTTTTACGAAGACGTACAGCGCCCACAAAAGGTTAAAATACGCGCCCTTGACCGTAATGGCGAACCCTTTGAGCTGTTAGCAGAAGGCTTACTAGCCGTTTGCATCCAGCACGAGTGCGACCATTTAAATGGCAAACTCTTCGTGGATTACTTGTCATCGCTGAAACGTGATCGCATTAAGAAAAAGCTAGAGAAAATCCATCGCCAGCAGAAAGATTAAATACCTTTCAATAAGAATGCTGTGCAGTGGCGTCCCTTCTGTTTTCGCAAGGTAATTGTATGTCTACGTCTTTACGTATTGTGTTTGCCGGCACGCCTGAGTTTGCCGCGAGTCATTTACAAGCGCTACTTGATAGCGAGCACAGCGTGATCGCAGTCTATACGCAACCTGATCGTCCCGCTGGACGCGGTCAGAAGCTGACCCCAAGCCCAGTCAAACAGCTGGCAAGCAAGCACGACATTCCGGTGCTGCAACCGATTAACTTGCGTAGCGCTGAAGCTCAGCAAGAACTGGCTCGTTTTAATGCTGATCTGATGGTGGTGGTGGCATACGGTTTAATCTTGCCGCAGGCCGTGTTAGACAGCCCGCGCTTAGGCTGCATTAATAGCCATGCCTCGCTGCTACCGCGCTGGCGCGGCGCCGCACCGATTCAGCGGGCGATTGAAGCCGGTGACACTGAAAGCGGCATTACCGTAATGCAAATGGAGGCAGGTTTAGATACCGGCCCTATGTTGCTGAAAGTGACAACACCGATTTTAGCCACTGACACCGGCGGCAGTTTGCACGATCGCTTAGCCGCGCTGGGTCCTGCCGCAGTTTTACAAGCTATTCAAGGTTTAGCTGACGGTAGTATCAGCGCTGAAAAACAGCTCGACGGTTTAGCCACTTACGCGCATAAGCTGAATAAACAAGCCGCATTGATTGATTGGCAACGCCCGGCTGCAGCACTCGATTGCCAGATTCGCGCCATGCACCCATGGCCCGTTGCACACAGCACTCTAGCTGGCGAAGCGCTAAAAATTCACGCCGCGCACGTGAGCGAAGGGCAAGGCCAACCCGGCGAGATTCTCAGCGCTGACCGCGAAGGTTTATTAGTGGCCTGTGGTGAACAAGCGCTACGTTTAACCCATCTACAGTTACCTAATGGTAAGGCCTTAGCCTTCAGCGACTTACTCAACAGTAAAAAAGATTTATTCCAGCCCGGGCAGGTACTCGGCTTATG
Organism: Denitrificimonas caeni DSM 24390; assembly: GCF_000421765.1. Taxonomy (GTDB): domain Bacteria; phylum Pseudomonadota; class Gammaproteobacteria; order Pseudomonadales; family Pseudomonadaceae; genus Denitrificimonas; species Denitrificimonas caeni. The sequence goes on from NZ_ATXQ01000003.1 coordinate 281,397, forward strand.
AACCCACGCCTCGCAGCAGCGCGCGCATTGGCTGCAGTGCTAGCGGGTAAAGCCTCGTTAGCTAGCAGCTTACCGACCCAACTGGAACGCGTCAGCGATCGAGATAAAGGCTTAGTTCAAGAGCTCGCGTTTGGCACTGCACGCTGGCAGCCACGTCTATCGGCATTAGCCTTAGCGCTACTGAGCAAGCCTTTTCGCAAAGCTGACCAAGATGTTGAGGCATTATTATTAGTAGGCCTGTACCAACTGCTCTATACCCGCATTCCAGCGCATGCGGCAATTGCCGAAACTGTTGGTTGCGCTACCGCGTTAAAAAAGCCTTGGGCTAAAGGTTTACTCAATGCGGTCTTACGCCGCGCGCAACGTGAAGCTGAAACACTGCTGCCAACACTTGAAAAAGATCCTGTCGTGCTCACCGCACATCCACGCTGGCTGCAAAAATCCTTAAAAGCTTTTTGGCCTGACGATTGGCTCTCCATCTGTGAGGCCAATAATAGCCATCCGCCCTTCACGCTGCGGGTTAATCAGCGCGTGACCAGTCGCGATGCCTATTTAGCGGAACTGCTGGATTGCGGCATTGCTGGCCAGGCAACACCTTTCAGCAAAGATGGTATTACTTTAGCAACCGCTTGTGATGTCACTGCGCTACCGGGTTTTGCTGACGGTGCAGTGAGCGTGCAAGATGAAGCAGCGCAATTAGCCGCTGACTTGCTGATGCTTGAGCCTGAGCAGCGTGTGCTGGATGCCTGTTGTGCGCCTGGCGGCAAGACCTGCCATATTTTAGAAAGCCAAGCACAACTGCGCGAAGTGGTTGCGATTGACCTCGAGCCACAGCGTTTAGATCGAGTTAAAGCCAACCTTGAGCGTTTAAAACTCAAGGCTAGCATTGTGGCTGGCGATGCCCGTGCGGTTGATCAGTGGTGGGACGGGCAAGTTTTCCAGCGTATTTTGCTCGATGCGCCCTGCTCTGCGACTGGGGTGATTCGTCGCCACCCAGATATTAAACTGACTCGGCAAACCGATGACATCGCAGCTCTTGCACAACTGCAAGGTGAGCTACTTGACGCACTTTGGCCAACACTCGCAGAAAACGGTATCTTGCTGTATGCCACTTGCTCTACATTACCCACTGAGAACACCGAGGTGATTGCTGCGTTTTTACAACGCACCAGCGATGCGCAAGAACTGCCTTTCCAAGCAGCCTTTGGCAAAGCACAACCTCACGGCCAGCAATTACTTGCACAAGTGGGCGGCCACGATGGTTTTTATTATGCTCGTCTGATCAAACAAGCAGCCACCCAGAGCACTTAAGGACATCAGCATGAAGATTATTATTCTTGGCGCAGGGCAAGTGGGTGGCACACTTGCAGAACACTTGGCCAATGAAGCCAATGATATCACCGTGGTTGATACTGATACCGAACGTCTGCGTGACTTAGGTGATCGCCTTGATATTCGTACCGTGGTTGGCCACTGCTCTTTCCCAACTATTTTGCGTCAAGCCGGTGCCGATGATGCCGATATGCTGGTGGCCGTGACCAACAGTGACGAAACCAATATGGTCGCCTGCCAAGTCGCACACACCTTGTTTCGCACGCCCACCAAAATTGCCCGGGTGCGCGAGTCAGCCTATTTAACCCGTTCTGAGTTATTTGATACTGACGCGATTCCAATTGATGTTTTGATCAGCCCAGAACAAGCCGTCACCAATCATATTAAGCGTTTAATTGAATACCCTGGCGCGCTGCAAGTGCTCGACTTTGCTGAGGGCAAAGCACAATTAGTGTGCGTACGCGCCTATTACGGCGGTCCTTTGGTGGGCCAAGAACTCCGTCAGCTACGCGCACACATGCCTAATGTCGATACTCGCGTAGCCGCTATTTTCCGCCGTGACCGCCCTATTTTCCCCACTGGCGACACCATTATTGAAGTCGATGATGAAGTGTTTTTTATTGCTGCGCGCACACATATCCGTGCGGTGATGAGTGAACTGCGCCGCATGGAAGACAGCTATCGCAAAGTGATCATTGCTGGTGGCGGCCATATTGGAGAGCGCTTAGCTGAGGCGATTGAAAGCCGCTATCAAGTTAAAATCATTGAAATCAATGCCGCACGCTGCCGTTACTTATCCGACAGTTTAGACACCACTGTGGTCCTGCACGGCAGTGCTTCCGACCGCGATTTGTTGGTAGAAGAGAATATCGATGAAGTGGATATCTTCTTAGCCTTAACCAATGATGATGAAGCCAACATCATGGCCTCGTTGCTGGCAAAACGTCTTGGTGCGCGCAAAGTCATGGCGATTATTAATAATCCGGCTTACGCAGACTTAGTCCAAGGCGGCGCAATTGATATTGCTATCAGTCCACAGTTGGCCACACTCAGCACTTTGCTCACCCACGTACGCCGTGGCGATATTGTCAGCGTGCATTCATTGCGCCGTGGTGCAGCAGAGGCGATCGAAGCAATCGCACACGGTGACCGTAAATCCAGTAAAGTGATTGGTCGCAAGGTCAGTGAAATTCATTTACCACCGGCCACCACCATTGGTGCGATTATTCGCGACGATCAAGTACTGATTGGCAACGAAGACATTGTTATTCAAGCCGATGATCACTTTATTTTGTTCGTGGTCGATAAAAAGTATATCCGTGATGTAGAACGCCTGTTCCAACCCGGCCTGACTTTCTTTTAGCCTATAATCTTACATATTCTTTTAACGAGTAGCCTCAATGCACTTTGCCGCGATTGGTCGAATTCTTGGCGTTCTTTTGATGCTTTTCAGTATCAGTCATGTACCGCCATTACTGATTGCTCTGTATGACGATGGCGGCTCCAGCTCAAGCTTTCTTTGGGCGTTTGCGATCACCTTATTGACTGGATTTTTTCTTTGGCTGCCGGTGCGTCGAGCACGCGCTGAATTACGGGTGCGCGATGGTTACTTAATTACTGCGTTATTTTGGATCGTACTGGGCTCATTCGGGGCGATCCCATTTATGCTATCGCCCAGCCCTAATATGGGCGTGACCGAATCACTGTTTGAGGCTTTTTCTGGCCTGAGCACCACCGGTGCCACAGTACTGACAGGGATCGATCAATTACCCCGCTCAATTCTTTACTACCGTCAGCAACTGCAATGGCTTGGCGGTATGGGTATTGTGGTTTTGGCGGTCGCCATTATGCCGATGCTCGGCGTCGGTGGCATGCAGCTCTATCGTACGGAAATGCCCGGTCCGCTCAAAGACAATAAGCTCTCACCGCGCATTGCTGACACGGCCAAAACCTTATGGCTCATTTATTGCGCTTTAACCCTGCTCTGCGCTCTTGCTTATTGGGCTGCAGGCATGACCTTGTTCGATGCCATTGGCCATAGCTTCTCAACCATTGCGATTGGCGGATTCTCTACCCACGATGCCAGTATTGGTTATTTTGACAGCGCCCTGATAGAAATAATTTGTATCTTTTTTATGGGCATTTCCGGGATGAACTTTGCTCTGCACTTTCTAGCCTTGCGCAGCCGCTCGCTGAAAGCCTATTTAGCCGATCCTGAGTGCCAAACCTATTTAAAAATCTTAGCGGCAACCATCATAGTTACCGCAACCGTCCTGATGATTTACAACCATCACGACAACCCATTACTGTCGATCCGTTACGCCGCGTTCCAAGTGGTCTCAGTAGCCACTACCACTGGCTTTGGTATTACTGACTTCAGCGGCTGGCCGAGTTTTTTACCCTTTTTATTGCTCTACACCACCTTTATTGGTGCCTGCGCTGGCTCCACCGGTGGCGGCATGAAAGTCATGCGAGTGATGCTCTTGTATCGCCAAGGTCAGCGTGAGATACAACGTCTGTTGCACCCCAACGGTGTGTTCACTATTAAAATGGGCAAGCGCAAAGTACCGGATCGGGTGATTGAGTCGGTGTGGGGCTTCTGTGTGGTGTATATGGTGACGTTCTTTACTTTAATGCTGGGATTGCTGGCGTGCGAGCTGGACCCAATTACGGCTTTTTCAGCGCTGGCCTCCTGCATGAATAATCTTGGCCCTGCACTGGGCGATGCCACCGCGCACTACGGCAACTTACCCGATGCGGCGCAGCTGATTCTCAGTCTGGCGATGATTCTGGGACGTCTTGAGGTGTTTTCCTTGCTGGTATTATTATCCCCAGCTTTCTGGCGTTATTAAACTCTAGCGCTGGCAGCACTCTGATGCTGTGCCAGCGCAAGTTATAGACTTAGTCCTGCTGCAGCAAATACTCATCTTTTAAACGCACATAATTCGCTGCGGAGTACGTAAAGTACGCCATTTCTTGCTCGGTCAGCGCACGTACTTGCTGGGCAGGACGCCCCATATACAAGTAACCACTGGCTAGATGCTTACCCGGCGGCACTAAACTGCCGGCACCGAGCACTACATCATCGTCGATGCGCGCACCATCCATCACAATCGAGCCCATGCCAATTAACACCCGCGAGCCGATACTGCAGCCATGTAGCAAGGCTTGATGGCCAATAGTGACATCTTCACCAATCGTCAACGGATAGCCTTCTGGGTTAAATGGCCCGGCATGGGTAATGTGCAATACGCTGCCATCTTGCACACTGCTGCGCGCACCAATACGAATCGAATGCATATCGCCACGGATCACAGCTTGTGGCCAAACTGAACAATCATCGGCTAAATGCACATCGCCAATCACGACAGCACTGGGATCAATTAATACCCGACTGCCACACTGTGGTAATATTTGGTTATAGATTCGAATCGACACAATGGAAACCTTAGGCCGCGTGGGCGCTGATTTGTATTAAGATAGACACATAATTGGCTGTACACACGCCATCCCTCTTTTGTATTTACAGGTATTAACGTGACTGATCAAGACAATCCCCTCCTACAAGATTTCGACTTACCAACCTACTCAGCGATTCGCCCAGAGCATATCGAGCCGGCCATTGATAAAATTCTCGCCGAAAGCCGTGCCGCGATTGCGCAGCTGTTAAGTAACCAGCAGCAACCAACCTGGGACAGCTTAGTGTTACCGATGGACGAGCTTGGTGCACGCTTGGGCGAAGCATGGAGTCCGGTCAGCCACCTGAATGCCGTGTGCAACAGCCCAGAATTACGCGTGGCTTATGAAGCCTGCCTGCCTAAACTGTCTGAATTCTGGACAGAAATGGGACAAAACCGTGCATTGTTTGATGCCTACCAAGCCCTAGCAAAAAGCCCTGCGGCTGAGCAGCTTTCGATTGCACAAAAAACCATTTTAGAAGATGAACTGCGTGATTTTCGCTTGTCTGGTATTGATTTAGAGCCCGCTAAACAAAAGCGTTACGGCGAAATCCAAATGCGTCTCTCAGAGTTATCCAGCAGCTTCTCTAATAACTTGCTGGATGCGACCCAAGCTTGGACCAAGCACATCACCGATGAGCAAGCACTGGCGGGTTTGACCGACTCAGCCAAAGAGCAAATGGCTCAAGCCGCGCAAGATAAAGAACTCGATGGTTGGTTAATCACCCTGGAGTTCCCAAGCTATTACGCTGTGATGACCTATGCTGATGACCGCAATTTGCGTGAAGAAGTCTACCGCGCCTACAGCACACGCGCCTCTGATCAAGGTCCCAATGCTGGCCAATTGGATAACTCCCCAGTGATGGCAGAGATCCTTGATTTGCGCCTAGAGCTGGCGCAGCTGCTGGATTTTAAAAACTACAGCGAGCTGTCGTTGAGCACGAAGATGGCTGAATCTACCGAACAGGTTCTAACCTTCTTGCATGATCTAGCCGAGCGCAGCAAACCTTTTGCTCAGCAAGATTTAACTGAATTACGCGCTTTTGCGGCAGAGCATCATGTCGATGATTTAAACAGCTGGGATATTGGTTATTTTAGCGAGAAACTACGTGAGCAGCGCTATGACATCAGCGAAGAAGAGCTGCGCGATTATTTCCCCATCGATAAAGTGCTCAGCGGTTTATTTGCCATTGTTGAACAACTCTACGGCATTCAAATTACTGAGCTAAGCGATTTTGATAGCTGGCATCCAGACGTGCGTCTGTTTGAAATCACTGAAGACGGCAAACATGTCGGACGTTTCTTCTTTGACCTGTATGCCCGCTCGCACAAACGTGGCGGCGCGTGGATGGATGGTTCACGGGATAAATACCGCGATTCCAATGGCACGCTGATCAATCCAATCGCTTATCTAGTCTGTAACTTCACCCCAGCCAGTCAAGGCAAGCCTGCATTACTGACTCACGATGAAGTCACCACCTTATTCCACGAGTTTGGTCATGGTCTGCACCACATGCTGACCCGAATTGAATTTGCTGGTGCTTCCGGAATCAACGGCGTGGCCTGGGATGCAGTCGAGCTGCCAAGTCAGTTTATGGAAAACTGGTGCTGGGAACCAGAAGGTTTAGCGCTGATCTCCGGGCACTATGAAACGCAACAAGTGCTGCCTAAAGCACTGCTGGATAAAATGCTTGCTGCACGTAACTTCCAGTCGGGTTTAGGCATGCTGCGACAGATTGAGTTCTCTCTGTTCGACTTTGAGCTGCACTGCAGCCATGGTGATGGTCGTAGCGTACTGGATGTTCTAAACGCGGTACGAGAGCGTGTGGCAGTAATGGCACCACCGTCGTGGAATCGCTTTGCTAACAGTTTTGCCCATATTTTTGCTGGCGGTTACGCTGCTGGTTATTACAGCTACAAGTGGGCTGAAGTGTTATCGGCTGATGCGTTTTCACGCTTTGAAGAAGAAGGCGTACTCAATCCAGTTACCGGTCGCGCTTTCCGTGATGCCATCCTCGCTAAAGGTGGCTCACAATCACCGATGCAGCTGTTTATTGAATTTCGCGGACGCGAGCCAAGCATTGATGCATTACTGCGTCACAGCGGCCTTAGCGACCCTCACGCGGCATAACAGGCGAGATGATCATGACGACGTCAGACAAGATTCCAGAGAATGAAACTAGAAAACGCTTTATCGCCGGTGCAGTATGCCCAGCTTGTCAGGTCATGGATGGCATTCGCATGTGGGAAGTCGATGGCGTGCCCAACCGCGACTGCGTGCATTGCGGCTACAGCGATACGCTAAATGCCGACGGCAACTCAATTCCTAATGAATTGGCGACACGGGTGAACGTCAGTGCCCTGCAAAAGCCTAAAGACACAAAAGGCCAAGCACTGCAGTTTTTTCCCAACCCGAAGCTGAAAAAATAAAATCATCTACCCAATATAAAAAACGGCCCCGAAGGGCCATTTTTTATTACTCCAAGAACCTTATTTAGCAAAAGGCGCTGGACGCGGTGTTGCTGCTGTTGATGGCGGCAGAATCGGCATTGCAAAACTTGGCTGCTCACCGGTTAAGCTTTTCAAGAAAACGGTAATCTGCGCAATCTCTTCTTTCTCGAGTTTGCGGCCTAACTGTAAACGCGCCATCACATCCACTGCTTCTTCCAGATTCCAATAGGCACCATCATGGAAGTATGGGTAAGTGAGTTCGACGTTACGCAGGGTTGGCACTTTAAACTTAAAGCGGTCTAAGTCATCACCGGTCAAACCGGCAACACCTTCTGCAGGGTTCTTAGTTTCATAAGCTTCAATCACGCCCATCTTCTGGAACGAATTACCACCCGCTGCAGGACCATTGTGGCAGGCAGTACAACCGACATCTTTAAACAGTTTGTAGCCTGCTTTTGCATCAGCACTAAGTGCTGCTTCATCACCTTTGAGCCACTTATCAAAAGGCGCATTCGGTGTGACTAAGGTTTTTTCAAATTCAGCAATCGCATCAGTCACTTCATCGATAGTGATCTTGTCGACTTTGTAGACATCTTTAAACGACTCTACGTACTGTGGAATAGAGGCCAGAACGTCCACTGCTAAATCATGGGTAAAACCCATTTCCATAGGATTAGCAATCGGACCGCCAGCCTGCTCTTTCAAGTCAGCAGCACGGCCATCCCAGAACTGCGCCAAGTTTAAGCTTGAGTTCAATACGGTTGGCGAGTTGATTGGCCCTTCTTGCCAATTATGACCAATCGATGACGGCAAGTTATCACTGCCACCCATGCTTAAGTTGTGGCATGAGTTACAAGAAATAAAACCTGACTTAGATAAACGTGGATCAAAAAATAACTGCTTACCCAACTCAACTTTAGCTTGGTCGGTGACCACTGCAGGCTCGATCGGTTGAATCGGCTCGTTTTTTTGTGGTGCAGCAAAGGCAACCACACTCATGCTCACAGTGAGCGCTAATACAGATAATCTAAGCATCAGGTTATTCCTCTCTGGAACTTAATATATTTCTTGTAAGCATAATGATGGATAGTTCATACCTTTGAGTTGACCCTGGTCAAAGCACACGAGGATGCAGCAGATGAACTCATATTGAAGGCCTCTTAACTGCTACCAAAGTGAAGTGAAGCGAGCCCTTGACACTTATGTTGCTTGCGCTTGCGCAACACTTAACGGATCCAATGCTTGCATCGCCGCATATTGGCTAACAAAAACTTGGCCACCGAAGTGTTGCAAGAATTCCGAACGGTGCAACTGATCCATTACCGGACCTTTCACCTCAGACAAATGCAACTGTATACCGGCAGCAGTGAGGCGCTCGGTAATGGCCTCCAAACTGTCTAAAGCGCTGGCATCTATTAAATTCACACCGGAGCACATCAACACTAAATGCTGGCAGTTGGGGTAATCCACCATCAAACGCGTAATGCTTTCTTCCAAATAGCGAGCATTGGGAAAGTACAGGCTTTCATCGACGCGCAAAGACACCACCTGCTCACTCTGCACCACATTAAAACGCTCGATATTGCGAAAGTGCTCACTACCCGGTAATTGCCCAACCACCGCAATGTGCGGACGACTGGTACGCCACAGAAACAATAACAGCGATAAGCTAACGCCCATGATGATGCCGATTTCCACGCCCATAAACAGCACACCAAAAATGGTTGCGGCCTGAGCAAAAAAGTCTTGTTTAGAAAAACGCCAAGTGCGCTTTAAAGAGCCTAAATCGACGAGACTGAGTACTGCCACAATAATGGTCGCAGCCAATACCGCATGGGGTAAATTGTGAAATAACGGGGTAAAAAATAGTGCCGTAACGGCAATACCAATCGCAGTTAAAACACCTGCCATCGGCGTTCTCGCGCCTGCATCAAAATTAACAATCGAGCGTGAAAAACCACCGGTGATTGGAAAACCACCGCTGACTGCTGCGGCAATATTAGCAGCACCTAAACCAACTAATTCTTGGTCTGGATCAATTCGTTCGCGGCGTTTGGCAGCTAGGGTTTGCGCAACCGAAACTGATTCAACAAAACCTACCAAGCTAATCAATAAAGCTGCAGGTAATAACTGCATGGCCAATTGCCAATCCAGCGTTGGCAAGCGCAATACTGGTAAGCCCTCTGGAATTGCACCGACCACTTGCACACCGCTGCTTTCTAAGTTGCCCAGAGTAACCACAACAACCGAGACAATAATAGTGACCACCGGCCCCATTTTCGTCAGGCTATCGGCCCAGACTGGAGTGCAGCCTAACTGCAGCAGCCAACCTTTTAAATGGGTACGCGACAACTGTAAAAATAACAGCGATAAACCGCCAATCAGCAAAGTTGGAAAATTCACATAAGGAATCTGTTCAGCCAAGGACGGCAGTAATTGCGACACCGTTTGTCCGTCGGCTTTGACGCCTAAAATATGTTTGAACTGGCTTAAAGCAATCAGCAAACCTGAAGCACTGATAAAACCTGAGATCACCGGATGGCTTAAGAAATTAGCCAGAAAGCCTAAACGTAACAACGCCATCAGTAACAAAATCAGCCCAGATAACGCGGCCAATAACATTGCTGCACCGATATAAGCCGCAGACTCAGCGGCAAACAGAGGGCCTAGCGCCGCAGCCGTCATCAGTGAAATGACCGCCACTGGCCCCACCGCTAAAGTACGACTTGAACCAAAAATCGCATACAAAAATAGCGGCGCAATACTGGCATACAACCCAGTGATGGGTGGTAAGCCTGCCAGCATGGCGTAAGCTAAACTTTGCGGAATTAACATCAAGGTGACGATCACCGCAGCTAAACCATCTTTACCTGCGGTGACTCGATCATAGGTAGCGGCCCAGTCTAAGCAGGGCAGCCAACGCTGCAGTTTCACTTATGTTTATCCGCCTCAAAATCACAGGCCGCAGGTTCATTTGCAGCATGCGGTTCGTGATCTAAAATAGTCGGCTTGGCCAGCCACTCACGGCCTTTCAACAACATATCGAAGTAAATGGTTGGCATCCAACGGGCTTTCAAAATCCACGCCAAGCGACGCGCAACCAGAGGATCAAGTGGAAAGGTAGGCAGTAGTTTGCCGCCATAACCAAACTCAGCAAGAATAGTTTTGCCGCGCTCAACCACCAACGGGCAAGCGCCATAGCCATCGTACATAGCACGCGGACCACGACCAGCCAGCACCGCGAGGACGTTTTCAGCAACCACTGGTGCTTGCTTACGCACGGCAGCAGCGGTTTTCGCATTGGGCGCAGAGCAGACATCGCCTAAGCTAAATACCGTGCCAAAACGCGGATGACGTAAGGTGTCATGATCCACCTCCAACCAACCTTCAGCATTGGCCAACACACTTTCGCGGACAAAGCGTGGCGCGCGCTGCGGTGGCACAACATGCAAGAAATCAAAGGATTTCTCGATGCGCTGTTGATTGCCTTCGGCGTCCGTCACTTCAAACCAAGCCTTACCCGCTTCACCATCGACTTCCACTAAATTTTGCTGGAAGTTTAACTGCACTTGGTATTTCTCAATGTATTTCATCAATGGTGGAACAAAGTCAGCCACACCAAAGAGCACGCCGCCGGCAGTACAAAACTCGGTTTCTATTTGGCTGAGCACCCCTTCTTTCTGCCACCAATCGGCAGACATATATAAGGCTTTCTGTGGTGCACCGGCGCATTTAATCGGCATCGGTGGCTGGGTGAAAATAGCCCGGCCTTTGCGTAGGTTTTGTACCAACTGCCAAGTGTATGGCGCCAACTCTAAGACATAGTTAGAGGTCACACCATTTTTACCAAGGGTCTCACGCAAGCCTTTGATTGCATCCCAATGCAGCTTAAGACCTGGACAGACAATCAACGAGCGATAAGCCAATTGGCGGCCATCCTCTAACACAACAGTATTCTGCTCTGGTAGAAAACCAGTCACGGCGGCGCGAATCCACTGCGCTGCTTTTGGGATGCACTGCACCATCGGCCGCTCAGTTTGTGAACGAGTAAATACGCCGGCACCGACCATGGTCCAACCCGGCTGATAGTAATGTTGCTCGCTGGGCTCAATCACACCAATACGCAAACTGGCATCTCGTTTGAGCAAGCTCGCAGTGACCGCACAACCTGCAGCACCAGCGCCGACCACTAACACATCATAGCGATTGCTTTGTGCCGTTTGCGTTGCGTTGGGCACACAAACTTGTTCACTCCAACGCTGCTGTAAACGCGGTAGTAAACCAGCTAAGTCATAGCCTGCGGCTTTAGCAGTATCGAGTACTCGTTGAGAATCCAGACGATGCGCTTCGCTCAATGCCCACAAGCTAGATGAACGCGTCCCGGTACGACAAAACGCTAAAACAGGGCCCTTAACTTGAGCAAGCAACTGTGCAAAATCAGCGACATTTTGATCACTGATCTGCCCTGCAATCACCGGTAAATAATGATATTGCAAGCCCGCCGCTTGCGCCGCTTCAGCTATTTCGGCGCTGCTTGGTTGATCTTCACCTTCTTGATCAGGACGATTATTAATCACGGTCAAAAAGCCTGCAGCGGCAACCGAGGTCATATCTTTGGGCTGAATTTGCCCTATAACCGATAAAAAAGGTGTGAGCTGTTTGGTCGCTTCCATCTGGCGTTCTCCAAAATCAAAGTGCGTTGAGCGGTATTTTTAAATAGCGTACACCGTTATCTTCCGCGGGTGGCAATTCACCTGCACGCATATTAATTTGTACTGATGGTAAAATCAGCGTGGGCATCGATAACGTCGCATCACGCGCGCTACGCATGGCGACAAACTCTTCAGCGCTGATCCCCTCACGCACATGAATGTTGTGCAGACGCTCAGCAGCGACCGTGGTTTCATTGCAATATTCTTCACGCTCTGGAGCTTTGTAGTCATGGCACATAAACATGCGCATGCTGTCTGGTAAGGTGAATAAACGCTGGATGGAATGATATAAAGTGTGCGCATCGCCGCCGGGGAAATCACAGCGTGCAGTGCCGTAATCAGGCATAAATAAGGTGTCACCGACAAACACCGCATCGCCAATCACATAACTTAAGCAGGCTTGAGTATGGCCAGGCGTGTGCATGACTTGCACGGTCAAGCCGCCCACTTGCAGGGTCTCGCCATCTTTGAGCAGTCGATCAAACTGACTGCCATCGGTCGCAAACTGCGGCTCCACATTGAACAGTTTGGAAAATACTTTCTGTACCGCAGTAATCTCAGCACCAATCGCTAATGTGCCACCCAATTGCTGCTTCAGATAAGGCGCGGCAGATAAATGATCCGCGTGCACATGAGTCTCTAATAACCATTCAACGGTTAACTGCTGCTCTCGGACAAAGGCCACAATTTTCTCAGCGCTGTCAGTGTTGGTGCGACCTGAGGCGGGATCATAATCGAGTACTGAGTCAATAATGGCGCAAGACTGCGACTCAGGATCACGCACGACATAACTGTAGGTGTAGGTAGCTGGATCAAAGAAAGCAGTCACTGCAGGTCGCATCGCACGCTCCTCACTGAAACACTATACAAATCGATATTAAATCATACACGAAAATAAAGAATATACTTATAACTGTTTCGTATATGGATAACTATGGCCATATTTTCGAGACAAAAAAGGCACCACGAGGGTGCCTTGAGTGTTGGTTACAGAATGCAGTCTGCAACCAACTATTTTTTATCACACTGCTTGGTGCCGCAGGTGTTCACGCCAATAATACTGTAAGCAGGGCAGCTGCCTATGGCGCCGGTAATAATCGGCACAATACCAATCCAGCCCCACCAGCCAATCACATTAGTCAAAGCCAATCCAACTAAAACAAGACCGACAATAATGCGCAGACCGCGGTCAATTGAACCCATATTGCTTTTCATGATGAATTCCCCTTTGCTGTTATAAAGGTGCTACACCATCAATATACTATACATTATGATAAATTGTTCAATTAACGTATCGTCTTACAACGCTGCCAGTCGACACACGTTATTCGGTTCCGCTGCAAAAAAGCTGGTAGAGGGTTTCAATCACAGCCAGTGCTTGCGGACTACTGATACTGTAATAAATCTGTCGTCCATCACGGCGTGTATCTACTAAGCCTTCACGGCGTAATACGCCCAGTTGTTGTGACAGCGTTGGTTGGACAATTTTTAAACGATCTTCCAACTCTCCAACATTCATCTCGCCAGCAACCAACTGACACAGCAGCAATAATCGATCAGGGTTACCCAATGCTTTCAGCAACTGACCGGCCTCGTCAGCATTGTCGCGCAGTTGATCAATATCTATTGAAACAGCAGGTTTACTCATTGGAAACATCCTAAAGCACGTCGTCGTCCAAGCACCAACTACCGAATAAGAAAGCTCTTATCAAGCGCAGCACTTCAACATATTATTGATAATTAAAAGCAATACTACCTTGATACCAAGGTTCTCGAAACAGGGCTGCAGGCATAAGCACAGAAGCAAAAAACATATCCATTACTGGATTCTGATTGGCATCTTGCCAGTGTTCGCCCACTTAGTAGCTTGATGCACAATAAGTATTTTTATTTAAGGAAGCTCTGAATAATGTTAGCGAGGCAGTCAGGGCTAGGCAAAAATCAGCGAAAAAGCGCAGTTTACAGGTAGTAAATGAGCATTTTGAGCTGATTTTTAACAACGTCCTGACAACGTAGGTAAGTATTCAGCGCTTCCTTAACTCTTCTCGGGCACCAATAACGCCCAGAGCAAACCCCACAACAAAGCGCCTGCACCCAACCAGAATGCGCCCTGCAGAGTGCCACTTGCCGCTAGCCACTGAGCAGTGAGCCAAGGGCCGGTGAGCTGAGTAAAACCATATAAAGCCACCAGCCCTGCTGATAAACGTGGACCTTGATGCGGATGCAAAGTGCGCGCTAAGCGCTGAGTTAACAGTACAGTACCCAAGAAAGTACCGCCCACTAATAAGGCGCAAAGTAAGACACCCAAGGCAGCAGGCAGTAATAGAACCGCCAGCACGCCCAGCAACTGCAAAATGTAATTAAGACGTAGCGCTAAAGCATCACCGATCCGCGCACCTAACTTATTCCACACCCAAGGTGAAGGTAAGGTCACTAACGCCACCACCAGCCAACTGCCATCGACTAAAAAGCTGCCCGGCTCAAGCTTGATACTGGCCAACATCGGCAAAAAGGTCATCGGCAAAATATAGCCTAAGCCCGCGCCAGCATAGGACAAAAACAGCGGTGTACTGGCCCGATCAAACAAGCGCGTTGAGCGAGCTTCACCACTTTCTGTCGGTAAAACCACCGGTGCAGGAATATCCAACACAGCTAGCTGTCGCCAACCCCACCATGCTAAAGGCACACTGAGTAAAAAGGCCGGCCACCAGCGTTCTGCGCCCTGCAGCCACTGCGCAGGCACCGCCACCAAAGCACTGGACACCAACAAGCCGGCACCGACACCCAGGTAGACCAAGCCACTGGCCGTCGCTCGTCCATGCCGCGCCAGCCATTCCAAAATTAATGACGGCGCTTGCACAAAGACAATACCGTTGGTGATGCCGTTAATCAGGCGTAAAGCCGATAAACTTTCAGCGCTTTCAGCTTGGGTTTGTAGCAGCGTGCATAACACGTTAATGGCCAAGGCCCACGGCAAGACTTTATGGATCTGCTCAACGCGGTGCCAACGCATGGCCAGTAACGCACCGATTAAATAGCCAAGATAATTCCAACTGGCAACATCAGCGCCCTGCTTCAGACTCAACAAGCCGTCTTTAACCAGCCAAGGCAGCAATGGGGTATAAATAAAACGCCCAAGGGTGTGCACCACAAGCAGCACTAGGGCACCGGCAACGATCACCCGTAACAAGTCTGGAGTTTTCTGAGTCATAAATTGTGCTTATTATTAAAAAGCCAGTCTGCAGTGCTTTCAAACACTGTTCTTTGCGACATTAGTGGTACATCTCGTCTATGGCGTGATTGCGGCAATCCGCGACACATGCGCCAAGAACGACTCACGCCAAACGGCCTGCTGCGGTAGCGCCACAAAAAAAGGATTCAGATAGTTCTCTTGCGCAGCATAGGTCAGCGGTTGTCCTTGGAGATTCAGCACTTGACCGCCTGCTCCCTCCAACACACCTTGCGCGGCAGCAGTGTCCCATTGCGAAGTTGGCGCTAAGCGTGGATAAAGATCCGCAGCGCCTTCTGCCATCTGACAAAACTTCAGCGAACTACCGACATTCACTAAGCGCAGCGTCGGAAAGTTTTCCGCCAAACGCTCTAGCAAAGCTTCTTGTTCTGGACTGCTGTGTCTTTTACTGGCGACCACAGCCAATTCATCCTGCGGCGCGCTGCGCATGTGTAGGCTTCGGGTAGCGCCATCCGCATCACGACAAAAAGCACCGAACTCTGCGCCGCCATAGTAGATCGCCGAGGTAACCGGCACGCCGACCACACCAAACACCACCTGACCGTGCTCAATCAGCGCGACATTCACCGTGTACTCAGCGCTGCCGCTAATAAACTCTTTGGTGCCATCTAACGGATCAACCAACCACCAACGCGTCCACTGTTGACGTTCGCTCAGAGCAATAGCGCAATCTTCTTCCGAGAGCACCGGAATGCTTGCATCCAAAGCCGTCAATCCTGCCGCCAGCACTTTATGCGCGGCGATATCTGCTGCTGTCACCGGTGACGCATCCGCTTTCGTTTGCACAGCCACATTGGCTTGCCAGTACGGCAAGGTTGCTTGACCGGCAGCCTGTACCAACTCCAGCACGGGATCAATAAGAGGATGGATCATAAGGTCAACTCACCACGCTGCTGTAATAAGTCACGCACCACATACATCGCCGCTAAAGCACGGCCTTCAGTAAATTGTGGATGCTCGAGCAAGCCCAACAGGTTACGCAAGTTCACAGTTTCAACCCGCATCGGTTCCGGCTCATCGCCCGCTAAACGCGACGGGTATAAATCCCGCGCCAACACCACTTGAATACGCTGACTCATATAACCCGGCGATAAACTTAACTCGGTAATAAACTCTAAAGAGCGCGCGGCAAAACCTGCTTCTTCTTGCAGCTCACGATTGGCTGCTTGCAAAGCATCTTCACCCGGATCAATTAAGCCTTTAGGCAGCGACAACTCATAGGCTTCACTGCCCGCGCAATATTCTTCCACCAACACCACATTTTCTGCATCAAGCATGGCGACAATCATCACCGCACCTAAACCGCCGGCCTTACCACGCAAACGTTCATAGGTGCGTTCTACACCATTACTGAAACGCAACTGCAATTGTTCAACACGAAAAATTCGACTACGCGCCACTTCTTCGCTGGCCAAGATGACTGGTTTTTCCCGCATAACAAAACTCCCAATGCCGATGCAGGTATCATAGCGCGCTTGCACACACAGTTTTAGAGAGATTTAACTATGCAACTGCTGCCTTGGGAGAAAATTGATACCGTTTTATTGGATATGGACGGTACTTTGCTCGACCTGCATTTTGATAATCATTTTTGGCTCGATTACTTACCGCAGTGCTATGCCGAGAAAAACGGGCTGTCACGCGCAGCAGCCGATGCGTATTTACAGCCTTTATTTGCCTCTTACAGCGGTCAGCTGAATTGGTATTGCGTTGAGTTCTGGAGTAAAACGCTGGACCTACCGATCAAGCAAATGAAACGCGACACCGCGCATTTAATTGACCTACGCGCCAATGCCGATGATTTTTTAGCCGCGCTCAAACAGGCTGGCAAACACACTGTATTAGTGACCAATGCGCATCGGGATTCACTGCATATTAAACTTGAAAAAGTACACTTAGAGCCACTGCTCGACATCATCGTCAGCTCGCATGATTACGGCTATCCCAAAGAAGATCAGCGTTTTTGGCACAGCCTCAGCCAGCAGATTGACTACCAGCCTGAGCGCAGTTTATTTATTGATGACAGCCTTCCAGTGCTGCGCAGCGCCCAGCGTTATGGTATTGGCCATCTGCGTGCAGTATTGCAACCGGACAGCCAAGGCCCAGATAAAAACGGTGAAGAGTTTATTGCTTCCACTGACCTACTCAGCTTAGTCAGCAATCTATAACGGCAATAAGAGGCTCATTGACAGTCGACACTGCGCTCGCTACAACTATCAGCAAGCCATAACAATAAGAGAGCGCAGTCCATGCAGCAGAATAGACCCAGCACCTTTACCAGCTTCGCAGAGTTTTATCCCTATTACTTATCCGAACATAAAAACCACACCAGCCGCCGTTTACATTTTTGCGGCACCCTTGCTGTACTGAGCATTGCCGCTTGTGTTCTTTTCGGGGTCATTAATGCATGGTGGTTATTGGCGCTACCGCTGTGTGGCTATGGTTTTGCCTGGCTCGGACACTTTGTCTTTGAAAAGAATCGCCCTGCCACCTTTCAGCATCCGTTTTATAGCTTGGCAGGCGACTTTGTGATGTTTAAAGATATGTTAATCGGGCGTATTGCTTGGTAGCCCTCGCGCCTGCATGAACCTCAAGCACAACGCAGATGCTGCAGTTTTAGTAACAAGCAGCATCGCTACAGTGCAATTAGTTACCAAATAAATATTCGGGTTTAAGCAGCTCTTTGAGCTGCGCGTAATGCAGAGTTAAGCGCACTTCCCCTTCCGAATAGGGGCCCAATACATAAGGCGCATAACTGAAAGTCAAACCTTGCTCATTGAAGACAAAATTATCGGTTAGAAAAGTTTGCGCCTGCTCGGCGAGATCGTCACTCAACCAACTTTCTGCATATTCGGCGTAATTTTCGATATAGAGCTCACGTAACGCTTGCAGTAATTTGGCATCAGCAAAGCGTTGCAAAATATCCGGCAACAGCAATTGCTTATGGGTATTTAAATCAAACAACGCATAGCTGGTGCTGTACATGCCATGCGCGCCACCGGAATAACCGTAGCTAAACTGCTTGAAACTAGCCAGATGATTGCGCTGGGCAATAAAACGGATGCTGTCACTATGGTCATAGCCAACAAAATAAGGCTCTGCAGCCTCACGCGCCTCCTTAATGTCAGCATAACTCTCAACCAACCAAGCATTGGCCTGCTGTTTAATGTCTTGTACCTGTGCTGACGTATTAACAGGCAAAGCCTCTGTCTCTGGGTTAGTGATGGCCAAACGCGCCAGCAAAGCTTGATCGAGCCAGTCTACGCCAGTGCTTTCTAAATCAATAAGGATCTCTGCGCAATACTCTTGCTCATCCTCTTGTAGACACTTTTTCTGCGCCACAACTTCAAGTAGCTGCGGGACAATCAAGGGCGTTGCGGCGGCCACTGCTGAGCTTGCATACACTGAACTCAGCAGCAGGCTAGTCATTAAAAACTTCGGTACTCGTTGCATGGTTAAACGTCCTTGATCACAGATGGGTGAGCAGTTTTATTCTGCGTATCGCGCCAGGTCAGGTAGATACGTAAATCGAATTCGTATTGATGATAATCCGGCAGCATATGCTGACACAGCTGATAAAAGGCTTTGTTATGGTCTTTTTCTCGTAGGTGTGCCAACTCATGCACCACAATCATCTGCAAAAACTCTGGCGGCGTATCGCGAAACAATGAGGCAATACGAATTTCTTTTTTCGCCGTGAGCTTATTGCCTTGCACCCTTGAGACCGCAGTATGCAGCCCCAAAGCATGCCGCAGTACATCCAACTTACTGTCGTACAACACTTTATCGATGTTGGGAGAATTGCGCAGGTATTGCTGTTTGAGTTCCGTGGTGAACTGATACAACGCCTTATCACTTTGCACTCTATGGCGCTCGGGATAACGCTGCTGCAAATAAGCACCGAGCTTATCCTGCGCCAACATGCTGCGTACTTGCGCCTGCAATTCTGGCGCATAGGCGGCTAAGTATTTGAGCTCAGACATTGCCACTCTATTCCTCTCAACAACATGAATAAAAAACGCTAGACTCACGCAAACACTGAATAATGGCCCGCTTATGAAAGCCCCACGTATCACTTTAGATCAATGGAAAATCTTACAAGCTGTGATTGATCATGGTGGCTACGCACAAGCGGCACAAGCGCTGCACTGCTCACAATCGTCGGTCAGCTATAACATTGCGCGCATGCAAGAGCAGTTAGCCATGCCATTATTACGCATTGAAGGGCGTAAAGCTGTATTAACTGCAACCGGTGAAATTCTATTAAGGCGCTCACGGCAATTAACGGCCGATGCGTCGCAATTGGAAGCGTTAGCTCAGCACATCCAAGAAGGCTGGGAAGCCGAAGTGCGTTTAGTGGTGGATGTGGCCTATCCCAGTCAAAAAATCGTGCAAGCACTGCAAGCCTTTAAACCGCTGAGCCATGGTTGCCGCGTGTTGTTACGCGAAGAAGTGTTATCCGGCGCCGAGGAATTACTGCGTGACGGGGTGGCTGATATTGCAATTAGTGGTGTGGATATTACCGGTTATTTACCGATTGAACTGGGTACCATTACCTTTATTGCCGTAGCACATCAGCAGCACCCACTGCATCAATTACAGCGCACACTGACAGCTCACGATCTGCGTGCACACATGCAAGTGGTGGTACGTGATTCAGGCAAGCGTCAACCACGTGACGTCGGCTGGCTGGGTGCCGAGCAACGCTGGACAGTCGCCAGTTTAGCCACTTCTGCTGAGTTTATTCGCGCGGGCTTAGGTTTTGCTTGGTTGCCCGAGCATATGGTCAGCGCTGATTTAAGCAGCGGCTTACTAAAACAGCTGCCTTTGCAAACCAGCGCGGTACGTCATCAGCCGTTTTATCTGTATAGCCATAAAGATAAGCCGCTCGGGAAAGCGGCGCAAATCTTAGTGGACTGTATTCGCGCCAGCGCGCTACCTGTACAGGGTAGCGTCACTGACTAACAAGGTATTACTTACGCACGCCTTCAACCGCTAAGGTCAACTCAACACTTTCTGACGCTGGGCCTAAGTTGGCTTTAATGCCGAAATCAGATAATTGCAGGGTTGTGGTGCCTTCAAAGCCAGCACGGTAGCCACCCCACGGATCATCACCCTCACCAATAAAGTAGGCAGCGATGATTACTTCTTTAGTGACGCCATTGAGGGTTAAATCACCGACAATATCAGCTGTACCTTCACCGGTGCTGACCACTTTAGTGGAGGCAAATGTGGCTTTTGGATGCTTGCTGGTGTTTAAAAAATCAGCGCTGCGCAAATGCTTATCACGCTCAGCATGGTTACTGTCGAGGCTGGCAGTACGCAAGGTCACATTGACTTTGCTGGCTTCTGGTTGTGCTGCGTCATAGCTGAAAGTGCCATCAAAATCTTTAAAGGTGCCGTATAACCAGCTGTAACCTAAGTGGCTGATTTTAAAGTTAACAAATGCGTGCTGGCCTTCTTGGTCAATCACATAATCTGCTGCAGATACTGCACCACTGGCTAATACTGAACCTAATAGCAACGCTGCAAACGTTTTCTTAAACATGTTTTTACCTCTAATTAATTAAAAGAATCTAAGTCGTAAAATTATTTCGGCCCACAACCCAGCATGCGCTTGAGTGTTGAATCACGATCAATGAAGTGATGCTTCAAAGCTGCTAAACCATGCAATCCAGCAAACACTACTAAGCCCCAGGCCACATAGAAATGCACCGCCCCAGCCAGATCCGCCTGATCGGGCAAACCGGTAATAAAAGCCGGAATTTCAAACAGTTCAAAAACACTTACGCCACGACCTTTCGCAGTAGAAATCAGATAGCCTGAAATCATCACCAGAAAAATACCTAGATACAGCAGGCCATGGCCTAAGCTGCTCAACATCCGCACTGTTGCCGAATGACTACTGATTGGCGCAGGCTTGGCTGTTAAAAAACGCCACAGTACGCGTAACAACATCACTGCAAACAGCACGATGCCAACACTTTTATGCAGCGAAGGTGCCGTGCGATACCATTCACTGTAATAGGTTAGATCAGTCATCCATAGACCCAAGCCAAACAAAGAAAATACGGCCAGCGCGACTAACCAATGTATGACTACACTCACTAAACCATAGCGATTTGAAGAATTAAGCAACTGCATACGAGCTCTCTTATGTTGTTGATGGTGACTATTGTAGCCACATTAATATTGATAAAAAGCGCTAATTACTGCTGATACCTATCAACTTTTTAGATGCTTTTATATTTATCGTGCGAATCATCGCTCATAACTTATAAAAATGTCTGCGCACAACTAAGACTCATACCCCTGTTAAAGCTTGTTTAACCAAAAGCACTGTACCGGCTTGTAGTCGCTCCACTCTTCAATAATTTAAAACAACAGAGCAGTAAACAGGCTTTTATGCTAATTAGGTGGCTGTATGGAACTTAAACGCCTATGCTCCAATCAAACATTACAAACTGCAGAAGAACGGGAGGTAATCATGGTAGCGGCTTTAGTAGTCATCATCCTAGTTATAGTGATAATCAAAATAATCTAATGAGCAAAGTCGCATGCACCGCTGGTTCGCCAGCCTGCATGTCGCTCTATCAACATTTGTTCAGCTGTTTAGATATAGCTTCACGGCCACACCTGCTAGATATTTCACTGCAGACTCTTTACTCTGAATCTAATACTCATCCCAGATTTCCAGATAGAACCTTAATCTATGCAACTGCAAGTCAACAATCTGACCAAGATCTATGGCCAGAACAGAGGCCTGACGCCAACCAGCTTTGCAGTAGAAAAAGGCGAACTGATAGCCATTGTCGGCCATAATGGCGCAGGTAAATCGACACTGCTAAAAATGCTTGCCAACTGGATCGTCCCAGACAGTGGCGACGTCAGCATCGATGGCATTGATCTGAAGAATAGAGCCGCAGCGGTCAGGAAAATTGGTTTTATCCCAGAAGATCCCAATCTGTTTGATTTTTTCTCAGTCGAATACAATCTCAAATTATTCGCTAAGCTCGCGCAGACACCACTACTGCGCGTGGAAGATATTTTAACCGAGCTCAATCTGCTGTCCTTTCGCAAAGCAAAAGTGCAAACGCTCTCCAAAGGCTTAAAGCAACGCGTCAGCATCGGCCGTACATTGCTCGCCAGTCCTTCAGTGTTACTGCTAGATGAGCCGACCTCAGGACTGGATTTCGAGACCACTCGAGAAATCTATCGACTGCTCAATACGATGCACGCTGCCGGAAAAACCATCCTCTTCACCTCGCACCGCCCCGAAGAAATCAAGAACCTTGCAACGCGTATTATGGTTTTGCATAAAGGCCAAGTGATCTTCGACGGATTGCCAGAAGAATATTTCCAATCTGACATTCATGCTGAGCTGTACGCGTAATGAAAAATACTCTAGTCCTCACCCTTAACGATCTGGCGATCGCAGTAAAGAACAAGACCCTGGTGCTGGTGCTGTTTATTCCTATCTTTGTTTTTATCGCGCTAAATCTCGTCGACAAAGCTGACGTAGAAGCCAACATCATTAAGATCGGTATGCTGCAAGATCAAACCTATCCAGCAGAGATGGCGCAGAGCATTGAGGCTGCCGATCAAGTGTTTGCGGTCACCTGGCTAGCAAATCAAGAACAGGCTTTGCGCCTACTCAAAGACCACAAAATCGATGGCATCGTGACCAGTAACGAGGATCAGCCCAATAGCTTAGCCTTGCTGGTTCTAAAAAAAGAATCGCTGCACACCATTGCTATCGTGCAAAGCTTTTCTGCCTTACAGAAAGCCGTTGAGGGCCATCCTCCAAGTTGGGTTTCACAGATCAGCTCCCTGCAACACAGCAGCATGCAACGCGAAACACTACCCACTTGGATCTTAATGGTCATTTTGCTGGTTGGTTTTATCATTTTGCCAGCGCAAATCGCTGAAGAAAAAGAAAAGAAGCTGCTGCTTGGCTTACTGCAAACCCCCATCCATGAGGCGCAATGGCTCGCAGCAAAACTGATCACGGGAATGGCGTTAGCGGTCACTGCCACGCTACTTCTGCACCTATTAAGCAATGTCTGGCCGCAGCATATTTTTAGCTATCTCGCTTTTATCTTAGTGGGTAGCTTTTGCTTTAGCGCGTATGGCGTATTTCTCGGCTTTCTGTGCCGTAATCAGGCCA
Organism: Denitrificimonas caeni DSM 24390; assembly: GCF_000421765.1. Classification (GTDB taxonomy): domain Bacteria; phylum Pseudomonadota; class Gammaproteobacteria; order Pseudomonadales; family Pseudomonadaceae; genus Denitrificimonas; species Denitrificimonas caeni. Next base: position 304,767 of record NZ_ATXQ01000003.1, read on the forward strand.
GCGCGCGCACCCTTGGTGTCATCGTATATTTGCCACACTTGCTACCCTCAGCCATGGCCGATGTATCACAAAAACTGACTGCAGTTGCGCCATTACTCCCCTCCTTCCAATTATTCGAGCCTTTGCAATCGATACTGTTGGAAGATGGCAGTATGGCGAGCAGATCCTTTGCTCTGATCTATTTGTTGCTGTTAGGCGTGGTAATGTTTTATCTGGCTTACCGGCTGATGAAACGACGCTGGTTAATGTGATTGACTTTGTGCACAAACAATCACTGCCCGAGACTTTGCTCGCTTAGATTGCTTAGCGACAACACTCAGACTCAATGGCCGTGAGTTCTTCTTCTGTCAACGATCGACTCTGTCCCAGCTGCAAACCCTCTAAGCGCAGCGGCCCAACGCTAGCGCGATGCAGCGCCAATACTTCGTTTTGGAAAAACCCAAACATACGCTTTACTTGATGATACTTGCCTTCCGTCAGGGTCAATCTAGCGTTGTAAGTCGAAAGTATTTCTAAGCAGGCTGGTTGGGTGGTGATGTCTTCATAGGCAAAATAAATGCCCTGACGAAACACCTCAACATACTCAGCCGTAACGGGTTGCGCCAGCCTCACTTCATAGGTTTTAGTGAGCTTACTCTCAGGCAAACTGATTTTGCGTGACCATGCACCATCGTTGCTCAGTAACAATAGGCCCGTGGTGTTTAAATCAAGACGACCGACAATGTGCAGTTGGTGTTTCTGCGGATGCTCCAGCAAGTCAAGCACAGTGATGTGCTGCAGATCTTTGGTGGCACTGACCACACCCTTGGGCTTATTGAGGATCAGATACAACGCTTGTTTGTCTTGCAAACATTGCCCATCCAACAGCACATGGCTGAACTGAGTGATTTTTTGTTGAATCGAATGCGCTGGCTGCCCATCAACAACAATGCGTTTTTGCGCAATTAATAACCGTGCGTCAGCCGCCTTAAAAAGGCTGTTCTGGCTAACAAAACGATCAAGTCGACAGGTTGTGGATTTCATCAAAAACTCTAATCAATCGAGATCATCGGGTTTACCCAGACATAAAGCCTGGTCATCCACCGATAGACATTGAGCGGGTTAAAAAGGACACGGACACCGCCCATGCATGCGCTCACCCGTGCGTGGATGCTGAAAATATAAATCACTGGCATGCAGTAGCAAACGCTCAGCCAACTGCTCACTTTGCTCGCTGCTATACAGATCACAACCCAAAATTGGATGACCCATTGCCAAGCTATGAATACGCAACTGATGGGTACGTCCAGTCAGCGGCGTAAAGCGCACTAAGCTGCGCTGTGGCTGCTCTAAACGCTGCAAGACATTGTACTCACTGACTGATGCTTTGCCGCTACTCTGACAAATCTTTACGCGCGGAAAAAGATTTTTATCTTTAGCAATGGCGGCAGTAATCTGCCCTTGATCATCACTTAGCCAGCCTTCTAACATCGCTAAATAATGCTTTTGGATGCTGCCTGCCTGAAACTGTTTATTCAGATGCTGTGCAGCCTCGGCATGCAGCCCCACCACCATAATGCCGGATGTACCAAAATCTAATCGATGCGGCAGTTTTGCCTGTGCAAATGCAGGACTAACACCGTCCTGACCCTGCAGCAAACGATAATGCACAGAGTCCAAATTAAGCGGGTTTTTACCCGATAAGCTGAGCAAACCACTGGGCTTATTGATCAATAAAATATCGTCATCTTGATAGAGAATACTGACAACATCAGAGCACAGCGGCGCCACAAAATCGTCAACAATGGTTGGCACAGAGACAGCGTCGCGGCTCATAAAACTCCTTCCTTACTCGCGCTCAAAACGCGCCTCATAGGCTTCAACAAAAGCATTATGCAAGATCGAGACAAATGCTTGCCAAACACTAATATTTTTCTGATCGAGACTGCCACGAATATCAATTTGTGAGGCGATACGGTCTTTCGGTTGATTACGGAAAACCTGCCCTAAACCGCCAACAATCGCTTGCCAAGCGGCACTAAAAACACCTTTTTCAAGGTCTTTTTTCAAATCAAAGATGACCACATTATTCAGAATAGGCTTAGCATAACCGCTGAGCTGGCCATCTTTAGCCTCAAGTTCCATAACGAAATCACCAGTACCTGATTCAAAATTAAAGTAACCATAGGCTTCAGTGAGATCATTGATGTGCTGCAGTCCAATCCCAGTAATTTTTAAACTCATCGAAAAATTACGAAAATCACCCAAAGGATCAAGCTTACCTTGCAGACTGGTTTGGGCATTTTCAAACAGTAGCCCTTCAAGTTTAAAGTCTGCTGGCACCGCATCTTGGCTACGGTCAGCATTGCTAAGGTTAGTAAACGCCCCGTTTAACTCGGTTAACAACAAATGCACATTGGGCTTAGATTTAAAATTATGAAAATGTAAAGTGCCGTTCTCAACCCCTAAACGATCAATCTGCATAGGCACTAACTGCTGCAAAGTATCACGCCAGTCCGTACCTGCACCCGACTGTGAATCTTTGCCATCGCCATCAACAAAGTGTAATTCGGGATGAATAAATTCGACTTCGGCAACCACCCGACCGCTTAACAAAGCGCGCCAACTGACCGATAGATCAATATCGTCCGCTTCAAAAAAAGGCACTGGCACAGCCTCACTGATTTTGACGATTTCCATCCCGCGAATCACATAAGCACCACGAAATAATGCGATATCAACGTCAGCGATACGCCCCTGGTAGTCACCCATCTCGGCGAGCTGTTGATTAAGATAATTTTTGACCAGTCCAGGCAGCGCGACACGCAAGGCGATCAATGCAATCGCCACGATAACGAGAATAATAGTGACACGCTTGAAAGAGTATTTTTTTGTCATGCTCGTTCGACCCTCTGTGCAAGCGCTTGCGTTAATTCAGGAAAGCACGTCTTAGTTGCAGAAAGTATCACTGATGGATTTGCGCATCGCGATCAATGCCATGCGCAAATCCAATATCAGATAGCCACGTTTGATAAGCCCAACAATTGGTTATCAAGCCGTAGCAAACGGAAGGTGTTATTTATGTGCGATGGTTTTATCGGTGAATAGATAATCTTTGAGTTCTTTATCCAAGACTTTGTCGCGCCTACGAATCCACTCAAGCACCATTGCTGCGTGCTCTTTTTCTTCATCGCGATTGTGTACCAGGATTGCTCTTAATTCATCGTCTTTGCAGGCATCGATACGTTGGTTGTACCAATCGACAGCCTCAAATTCTTCCATCAGTGATGTAATGGCTCTGTGCATGTCTCGTGTTTCGTCGGAGAGCTCTTCAATGGGCTCATGATAACCTTCATTCGACATCGTACTTACCCCATAAATGGTGATTGGTATTTACATAATGCGAGTGCTGCCGTGTATTTTCAAGACAATCAACGGTCACTCATAACAAAACGCTACGATTGATTAGGCGCCGTGCCAAGGGATAGGTTCAGAAACGCGCTCAAGAAGAAAGTGCTCAGGCGGCCTGCTCCATAACTGCGGTAATCTTTTAGCCACTGCATAAAAATGCTGCAGAATAATATAAACCCAATCAGCAGTGACGTTAAAAAGCATTTTTATTTGATATTTTGCATCGACCGACATGCTGGATATGCTGAGCAGCCCCAGAACTGGTTACCTGCATTGTGCCCACGTTTTGCAGTGCGCAACAGCATGGCGCTGCCGCATGACCGACACTTTCTTTCAGCGTTTGGATCGTTACGGGTTTGCAGATGCTCAACATGACGGCGATTGGTTGCCCGCGTTTGTGCCAAACGACCCGATTGAATCTGCGCCACGATTTGTTCAACCTCAGCCACTGAGAGCACGGGCGTACGAAAAGACTTAATGTAAGCAATGTAACCTGCTCCGCGTCTTACATTGGCCGGCATTGCTGTCTTAAACGTACTGTCCCCTGCAAAAACAATAACTGAATGAATAACCTCCGCCGAAATCTCTAGTAAAGACTCCAGCGTTTTAACGTGTTTATAGTTTTGACGTAATGGGTTTTGAAATTTATAAGACTTCTTAAATATTTTCTGAGTCCACTGCGCTTGATGTTCACCACCAAAGATCCAGCCCTTCATATTTTTTGTTTCTACAACAAAGATGCCAAAGCGCGACACAAAAATATGATCAATCTGCGTCGTACCATCAACTGTTGGCAATGTGGCATTGTGTATCGGCTGATAGATAGCCGAAGGAAGACACAACTTTGCAGCAAGTTTCACTACGGTTTCGCCAACAATGCCCTTAAACCATCGCGTTTTAAAGACGCTCAGGATCAATGCCGCTGGCAACACCCACCATAATGCTTGCAAAGCGTTAGTTACGATTGGGGAGTAATCCATTATTGTCATCCTTGATATTTAAATCAGTACGAGCAACTCTTCGACTGCGACACTGCGCGCGTCGCAAGCTTGGCTCATTTTTATTCTTCCAGTTTTTTTGCAGGATAAACCACAACCGTTTTGGCTTCTATCTTTGCGCCTTCAGTAAGCTGGGCTGGGACAATTTTATCTTTACCCATCAGATGAAAAACGCTTTCATCACGGGCCAAGAGATGATCCGCGACAATGCGACGATGACAACGCCACCACACTGCCTCCGAGCACATCACGGCGCAGCGCTGCTGGCGGCCTAACTGGATCAGTTGCGCTAAACCGTCGAGAAAGGGCTGCGTCAGCGCGTAATCAGCATAGTTATGAAAACTTTGATTATTCCAAAAACCATTGAGCACTGGCTCAACCTCTTTGCTCTTACTGCGCAAACCACCCAACTCCTCTATTCGAGCATATTCAATCTTGAACGGCGCTAAATGACCGGGCAATACATCCTCGTTGTATTGAGGGTTAGTGCGCGATTTTGGAATGGTGCGAATATCCACCACAAGCGTCACCTCAGCCGCCTGCAGTAACGTAACAAACTCCTCGATGCTGCGGGTGGAATGGCCAATGGTGTAAAAAGGCAACATAGTTTCTCTCCTAAGTCCGCCAGCACGCGCGGCATTGCAGTAAAGGAAAAGTTGCAACGGAAAAAGTATCGACGAGCCTAATCTTGTTACAGGTTTAGTTTTTACACGGTGATCGTTCCGCTCAAATACTGAACCGCATTACCAGAAATAATCACCCTATCATCCGAAACCAAACAGCTTAGTACGCCACCTCGCTTTGAAGCCTGATATGCAATCAGCTCATTCTTACCCAGCCGTTCAGCCCAAAGTGGTGCTAGTCCCGTGTGAATTGAGCCCGTTACAGGGTCCTCATCACCACCGTTTGCAGGCCAAAAGTATCTTGAGATGAAGTCATAATGCTTGGATTCAGACCGGCATGTCACAACAACATCAAGGGGTTTGAGCTGTTGCAAAGACTCGTTATTACGCTGCACAGATAAGACCGCCGACTCAGACTCGTAAATAACGAAATAAGCTTGCGCATTACAATACACATCTACCGGTGGGATCGAGAGACCCGCCAGCAAATGCTCTGGGATAATTTCGATTTTCTCTGGCTTGGTGTTCGGGAAGCTCATCTGAATCTGACCTGATTGGGTTTTCTCAACGCTTAGCTCTCCAACAGCTTGAGCGGAAAACTTAATACGGGTTAACTCAGGATTCTTATTAAATAAAACAAAAGCAGATGCTAAGGTTGCATGGCCACAAAAATCGATTTCAGTGAGCGGTGAAAACCAGCGAATCAGATATGTTGCTACTTCAGCTAAAACTAAAAAAGCTGTTTCAGAAAGATTATTTTCCGCCGCTATAGACTGCATTAACGCGTCGGGTAACCATTGTTCGGTGACAATCACTGCTGCTGGGTTGCCAGCAAAAACAGAATCAGTAAAAGCATCTACTACAGTTATTTCGAGTTCCATTTAACTTATCCTATCTAGTGCTAATGACTTCTAACGATTCACTATCCGACCATTGCTGCTCGAGCAAACACCTGCGATTGTGCAGTATCCGAAGCAGCAGATCAGTGAGTAGCCATCGTTATAAACAATTAGAGCCTAGCAAAATACAGTTATTTTTTGCGCGCTAATAGAGTGGCAAACTGCAATTGCGCGCCATTGTGCATCGTACCCACATCTTCGTTGTATTTAATTATTTCCCAGCCTTGGTAAGCCTCAGACAACTGCCCTGCTTTTAGGGTAAAGGGAAAGCGCATTGGCGAGGGTAGCTCGGCAGTGCTCATCGCACACACAACCAGGTTATAACCGCCGGGCAGCGTATGCGCTTGCATATCAGCAAGCACCGCAGCAACACGCGCAGGATCAAGAAACATAAGGGTGACGGTGCAGGCAATAAAACCATACTCTTCAGTCAGCGCGGCACTGTTGATGTCGTACACCTGTGCCTCAAGGTTGCTAATGCCCTCGGTGCTGACCACTTGTTGCAGCATGGCAATGGCGCTGGGGTTGTTATCAACCGCGGTGACATTAAAGCCCAGTTGGCTCAGGTATAAGGCGTTTCGTCCATTGGAACAGCCCATATCTAAGGCCTTGCATGGCTCAATAATTTTGCAGGCTTCTACCACTTCACTGTGCGCAGGATTTAAGCCGTAACGGCTGTTGAGATCAACTGTCATGGTCATCACTTCGTTTAAAATATGAACTGCGATTATTGCCGCTTCTGTCGTGCAGTTAAATGATCACAGGTAAGACTTTAAAAACTAAGTACCCTAACGCTCTCACCCGTCATCCTAGTGTGCAAGCAACCCTGCTGCCCCTTTAGCTAAGCGACGCAAGGTATTTATGCTCGCTGCTACTTAACTTTGTAGAGCCATTCATCAGTTAACAGCTTGTCAGCCACTAATGCCTTGGCGTTGGCAAGCTCGGCTGGCAAATAGTCGCCTGATTCGGCTTGGTAAGTTTTAGCAAAGTGATTGATAAAGGCTTCGATAATCGCCGCTCGGCTTAAGCCGGTTTGACTACGCATGGGATCGACCCGTTTCTTCGCGCTGGTGATGCCTTTATCCGATAGCTTTTCTCGGCCAATGCGCAAAACTTGCAGCATTTTGTCAGCATCAATGTCATACGCCAGAGTGGCATGGTGCACCAGCACTCCTGTGCCAAAACGCTTTTGCGCCGCGCCGCCTATTTTGCCTTGCGCAGAAGCAATATCGTTTAACGGTTTATAGTGCGCTTGAATACCAACCTCGGCCAATGCGGCCAACACCCAGGCATCTAAAAACTGATAAGACTGCTCAATGCTCATACCATCCACCATTGAGGACGGCACCGTTAGCGAATAGGTGATGCAGTTGCCGGGCTCCATAAACATTGCCCCACCACCGGTAATACGACGCACCACTTGTACATCAGCTTGCTGCGCGGCGGCCATATCCACTTCGTTTTTGACCGACTGAAAATAGCCGATCACCACCACCGAATCATCCCAATCCCAAAACCTTAAGGTTGGCCCACGCAAGCCTTTCGCCACAGACTGAGCGAGTACATCATCTAAAGCCACATGCATGGCTGCGGGTAACGTAACGGGAGCAATCAGGCTAAATTGATGATCAAGCCAACTGCTGGCCTTGCCTAACGCACGGCGTACGGCAATCGCGACAGCTTCTGCAGAGAAACCAAACATCACCACATCGTCATCCAGCGCTTCAACAATAGCGCTGGTTAAGGTTTGTTGACTGGCTGTGCTGGGTAAACCGATGAGCGCTTGGTTAATCAGCGTTAAAGCGGTATCAGGCTCTAAGAAAAAATCACCCGAAATACTGACGTGGCTTAAACAGTCGTCTTGCACCTCAAGATCGGCCACCACTAACTTACCGCCAGGTACTTTATATTCACCGTGCATCACGTCACCTTGCTTGATTAAGTATCTATATTGAGAATTAATCTCATTCTAGACCAGAAGTTCAGTACAGTCCTCGGCTACAGCAGCCCAACTTTATTTATCAGTCTTTATGCAAACGTGAGCAAGACCTGCAAGCCTTAAGCCATCGCCTGGCCGAAACGTTAAACGTGACTCCGCGCTGAGAATTCAATGCCGACTCAACGTTCTCCATCACGCCTCATAAGCCTTACGGTAGCTACCTTGATAATCAAAAATCCGCTCTTGCACCTGCCAGTAGTGCTTTTTCTTGCGTGCGATAACAAAGTCGGGAGCTGTCAGTAAGGCTTGCATCTCAAGCACTTCTGCAATCTTGCTGAATTCTTGCGGCGTCTGACTATTAGCTAAGCGCCGTCCAAACAGCTTGTTGAAAATAGTGCGCTGCGCCGGCTTGCTGAAATCAAAAGACTCACTGAGTTCCTCGCCATCTTCAGCGTGATAGGTGATTTTCAGCTTGCTGGCATTATTGCTGTCATTGGCGCTGAGAGTGATCCCGGCGCAACGGATCACCATGGCATCTTTGAGTTTCAGCGCATCGCGCAGCTGATCATCGGGATCAATAATGGCTTTCTTACACTGATGGCAGTTACGCGCGGCGATATCATTTTCGCTGCCGCAGTGTGGGCATTCTTTAAAACGAAAACGGTAATCGCACTGCTGAGGCGCTGTCGGTTCATCCTCGTCTTCCCACGCCACCAGCCCATGACAACGGCGTCCATAGTGTTCCGTCACCTGCCCTGCATCGTCTGTTTTACCCCAAAAAACATTGGCAAAACCACAGCCCGGACACAGCACCTGCACTGGTTCACTGTCGGGATTTGGTTTCTTCTCACCGACTTCAGGGTGATACAAATTGACATTATTGCCGGCGTAATCAATCACCAGACAATCTTTTTTGCCTGCATCCAGACGCAAACCACGGCCGACGATTTGTTGATACAAACTGACCGACTGAGTGGGTCGCAGAATGGCGATAAAATCCACATGGGGCGCATCAAAACCGGTGGTGAGTACCGAGACATTCACTAAATATTTTAACTGACGCTGCTTAAAACGCTGAATCAGCATATCGCGCTCACGCTGCTCGGTCGCGCCGGTAATCAAGGCGGTCTGCTCTTGCGGCAAATAGCCGGTGATTTCCTTGGCGTGATCCACAGTTGCAGCAAAGATCATTACCGCCTGACGCTGCAGCGCCAGCTCCATCACCTGCTCAATAATGGCGCGAGTGACCCTTCGATGTTTACCGAGCAGCGCATTCACATCTTTTTCTGCGTATTCGCCAAAGCGGTTCTGCGCCAGCGTCGAGAAATCATATTGCGCTACCGCAGCGTCAACCAAATCAGGCTTCGTCAGATAACCTCGACTGATCATATAGATCAGCGGCAGCTCATAAATACAGTGCACAAAAGGCTTATCTTCTTCACTACGAACAAAACCCCGATAGTGATAGCGATAGATCCAGCCCATGCCTAAACGGTAGGGCGTGGCGGTCAGCCCCAATACTTTTAGACCTTTATTTTGTTGGCGTAACTGCTCAATAATCCGCTGGTATTGACTGTTTTCATCACCGCTAAGGCGATGGCATTCATCAATAATGATCAAGGAATATTCATCTTTAAACTGCTCAAGATTGGCCGCCACAGATTGCACGCTGGCAAAGGTCACCTGATACTGACTTTCCTTACGGCTTAACCCCGCAGAAAAAATACCACCCAGCACACCATAGCTCTGGTACTTGGCGTGATTCTGCTCAACCAGCTCTTTAACGTGAGTCACCACCAGTATTTTACGCCGAGCCAGACGCGCCAATTCGGCAATCACCAGACTTTTACCGGCACCGGTCGGCAACACAACCACCGCCGAGTCATCGGATTTACGAAAGTGTTTTAAAGTGGCATCCACGGCTTCCTGCTGGTAAGGCCGCAGTGTAAAGGGTGCATTCATGTGGTGAGGCTTAATCGTTATCAGGATTAAAAACGCTCATATTAGCAAATACCACTGCGCTTACCTGCTAGCCTATGAATAAATCTGTCCAGCGCTGTCGCTGATTTTAATAGCCACAGTTTCTGTGTGTTTGCCAGGAGTGCTTACAGCGTATGAATGAAATTATCAAAACCCAAGGACCCGCCGTCGCTGCGGAACAATTAATTGATGTGTATCGATCCACTCAGGATCAGACTTCACCCTGGGTAGTGATTAGCGATCAAGTGATGGGGGGCGTATCCACTGCAGCACTGCATCAAGATCAGCGTGATAACTCGACCTGCAGTTGTTTAGTGGGCCGTACTCGTCTCGATAACAACGGTGGCTTTGTGCAAATGCGCTTTGATATCGAGCCAAGTTGCTTGCGCCCTGATTATCGAGGCATTTTCATCGAACTGTACGGCAGCGCGCACGACTATAACCTGCACGTTAAAACAAATCAGCTCAGCAGACCTTGGCAATCCTTTCGCTGCAGCTTAGCGGTGGAGCCGCAATGGACTCGTTTCATCGTGCCCTACGCACAACTGCAAGCGCACCGCACCGACGCTGAATTCGAGCCTACAAAGATCAGAAGTATTGCTGTGGTGGCGATTGGTCAGGCGTTTGCTGTGGATATTTGTGTGCGGCGGCTGGGGTTTTTCCTGTAAGGACTGTTGTACAGGACTGCTGCTGGCAGCATGCGCACAAAAACCATCATGAGCCTTACTCATACATCAACTGAAATAAGCTCGTTGTCATTCATGTTTGTATCCACGTATAAATGCATCCATTCCCAGCTCTAGAACGCTAGAGCCATTATTAATAAGCCATAAACAAGAACAAGCGCTGCAGACTGCCGACCAGGAACGTCAGTAACGTCCAGCAAAAAAAGCTTGTCTTCAGGTTTTATCGCACGAATTGGATACCAGAACATCATGACTAGCGACTTTATCTTTGCTATCGACAGCATTACTTTCGATGAGAATTATCATCCCTCGGACAACACCCGAGCGACGACTAACTTTGCTAATTTGGCTCGAGGCGAGAGCCGTCAACAGAATTTGCGTAATACGCTGAGGATGATTAACAACCGTTTTAATGCCTTAGCGCACTGGGATAATCCCAAAGGTGATCGTTACTCTGTTGAGCTAGAAATCATCTCTGTAAACATGAAAATTGATCATCAAGGCACTGAAAATAGCTTTCCTGCGATTGAAGTACTAAAGACTAATATTGTCGATCACCACACCAACAAACGCATCGAAGGCGTGGTCGGTAATAACTTTTCTTCTTATGTGCGCGATTATGATTTTAGCGTATTGCTCAGAGAGCATAACAAAGACCAAACTCAATTTAGTGTCCCAGATGACTTTGGCGAGTTGCATGGCAATCTGTTCAAAAGCTTTATAAATTCAGACACATATCAACAAAATTTTCTTAAAGCACCGGTGATATGCCTTAGTGTTTCGGATAACAAGATTTATCACAGAACCGGCAATGAGCATCCGATACTCGGTGTTGAATATCAGCCTAATGAGTCCTCTTTAACTGAACAGTATTTCAACAAAATGGGGCTGGAGGTTCGCTACTTCATGCCGCCCAATAGCGTAGCGCCGCTGGCTTTCCACTTTTTTGGTGATTTGCTCAGGGATTACACGGATCTTGAACTGATCAGCACCATTAGCACCATGGAGTCATTCCAGAAGATTTACCGCCCTGAGATTTATAATGCCAACGCTGCGGCTGGCAAATGCTACCAACCCAGCTTAAAGAATCTGGATCATTCGTTAACGCAAATTGTGTATGACCGAGAAGAGCGCAACACGCTAGCGATTGAGCAAGGGAAATTCACCGAAGAACACTTCATCAAGCCCTACCAAGCCATACTTGAGCGCTGGTCTGCTAAATACGCTGCCTGAATTTGGGTTTTATAACTCACAAGAATTTAATACGAGATCCACTATGAGCATTTTACTACCCACATCGACAGCAGGCAGCTTGCCTAAACCCTCTTGGCTGGCAGAGCCTGAGACCATTTGGTCCGCTTGGCGCTTAGAAGGCGATGCATTAATTGAAGGTAAGCAGGATGCTTTGCGAGTGTGGTTGCAAGAGCAGCAACAAGCAGGCATTGATATCGTCAGTGATGGCGAACAAACCCGCCAACATTTTGTAACGACCTTTATTGAGCACCTTGATGGTGTTGATTTTACCAAGCGTGAAACGGTTAAAATTCGTGACCGTTACGATGCCAGCGTGCCGACTGTGGTCGGTGCCGTGAGTCGAAAAAACTCAGTGTTTGTTGAAGATGCTAAGTTTTTACGCCAACACACCCAACAACCGATTAAATGGGCGTTGCCTGGCCCGATGACCATGGTTGATACGCTGTACGACGCCCACTACAAAAGCCGCGAACAATTGGCTTGGGAATTTGCCGTTATCCTCAATCAAGAAGCCCGCGAATTAGAAGCGGCGGGTGTGGATATTATCCAGTTTGATGAGCCGTCATTTAACGTGTTTTTTGATGAAGTGAATGACTGGGGCATTGCCGCACTAGAGAGAGCGGTGGAAGGTCTGAAATGTGAGACGGCTGTGCATATTTGCTACGGCTACGGCATTAAAGCCAATACCGATTGGAAAAAGACCTTGGGTTCCGAGTGGCGTCAGTACGAGGAAGTCTTTCCTAAGCTGCAAAAATCCAATCTGGATATTATCTCGCTCGAATGCCAAAACTCGCATGTGCCCATCGATTTGCTTGAACTGATACGCGGTAAAAAAATCATGCTCGGTGCTATTGATGTGGCAACCAATACCATTGAAACACCAGAAGAAGTTGCCGACACGCTACGCAAAGCACTGCAATTTGTTGATGCGGACAAGCTCTACCCTTCAACCAACTGCGGCATGGCTCCTTTATCGCGCGCAGTCGCCCGAGGCAAGCTCAATGCCTTAAGTGCCGGAGCAGAAATAATCCGCCGTGAGTTGAAAGCTTAAAAGAGAACAGCGTGTTTGCGAAAATGCTAGAGAGCGGCTAATAACGGCACGCCGTCTCTGCGAGGAGCGAAGCGACGTGGCAGTCCATAAGGGGTTTGCTGTATTTGTAGGTCGGATATTTATGTCCAACTTGGTGTGACGAATGCATGGCCTGCGCTATGTCGAGCATAAATGCGCGACATGCAGTGGCTGCTGGCGGCGTGTGAATGCGGGCCAGCGGCCCGCGCTCCCAGACTCTCTGCGAGAAGCGTAGCGACATGGCAGCCCATAGCGGGTTTGCTGTATTTGTAGGTCGGATATTTATGTCCGACTTCGGTGTTACGAGCGCATCGTCTGCGCTATGTCGGGCATAAATGCGCGACCTACAGTAGACGTGCTAGTGCCGCTGGTGGCGTGTAAATGCGGGCCAGCGGCCCGCGCTCCCAGAGGGGTATCACACTCTCTGCGAGGAGCGTAGCGACATGGCAGTCCATAAGAGGTTTACTGTATTTGTAGGTCGGATATTTATGTCCGACTTGGTGTGACGAATGCATGGCCTGCGCTATGTCGAGCATAAATGCGCGACCTACAGTGGGCGTGCTAGTGCCGCTGGTGGCTCGTAAATGCGGGCCAGCGGCCCGCGCTCCCATAGGTATCAGCGTCTCTGCGAAAATGCGCGACCTACATTGGCTGTGCTCGTGCCGGCTCGCAAAGACGACTTAGATCAGTATTCCTTTAAACAGCGCCCGCGCGGTTGATCGCTTTCATGCAAGACCTCCTCAGAATGCAAAAACTCTGCCGCAGCGGCTGAGTCTTGTACCTTAATGGCACTGCGCTCAAGCATCTCGGTTTCATACTCGCTTAGCACGCGACTGCGCAGGCCAGCCTCGCGCCAGTTTGATCGTGGGTGGCAACCTCTGACAATCATGCGTGCCAACGACAGCGCATCCAACAATGCTTGGTTAGCTCCTTGGCCTTTAAACGGACTCATCGGGTGAGCCGCATCGCCCAACAAGGTCATCGGCCCCATATCCGCTAATACATCAGCACTCAATATAGCTCTGTCATACACCGGATAACCCGAGACTAAATCAACCGGCGTGGCTGCTAAAATCTGCGGAATAGGCGAGTGCCACTGCGCGCGTTTACAAGCCTCTGCCTTGAGCGCCTCAGATCCTGCATCACTTAAGGCTTTGGCTGCACTTTCTAGCACCGGGAAGCTTAATTGCCACATCACCGAGTCGGCATCAAAAGGCATGATATAGATGCGCTCATGGCCATTAGCTGTTTGGAATACTGTGGCTGAGTCGAGCAAATCACTGTCTACATCGTTGAGCGCACTGAGCGGGCAAATGCCCAAAATAGCGATGCAGTCCAGATAACGTAATGAGCTAGCGTCCTCACCTAAGACTAAGTTGCGCACTGCGCTGCGAATGCCATCGGCACCCACTACTAAGTCTGCATTGGCAGTTTTTGTCTCACCATCAACCACAAAGCTTAACTCGACCTCTGCCGGCGTTTCCTTAAGATCAACCAACTGATACCCCCACTTTAGCGCCTCATGCAGATGCGGATGAGCGGCCAATTGTTGCAGCAAAGCCAAGCGCAACGACTGACGGGCAATATGCACATTAGTGCGCTTAGGCGTTTTAGTTGCATCGGTATGCTGCCAGTTTCTCACGCCCCATTCGCCGAGCACTGTGCCGTCGGTGCTGTGCATCACATGACGAGTCGAGACCACACTTTTATCGAGCGAGACAATACCCAAGCCTTCGATGGCCTTGCAGGCTTGTTGCAAAGTGAGGCCGTAACCCTGAGAGCGAGCAAAAAAATCACGATCACGCTCATACAGCGTAAAGGGAATGCCACGGTGCAAACAGGCCACCGCCAATGCCACGCCGCCAATCCCGCCACCAATAATAGCAACGTGTGGATAGTGTTCAGTATCAGCTACGGGAGGATGATCAGCCGCGCTCAAGCCAGACCCAAGGCAACTCGGACAAACAGATAAGTGCGCCTTCGGCCGATCTGGCGCAGCGCCGCCATGCTGTTCAAACTGCAGCAAGGCGGCCTGATAGCTCAGTTTCGCTTTCTTGCGGATATTCTGACGAATCCGTCCACGCCCTTGGCATTTGGAGCAAAGCGCCCAACTGGGCTGCATATCATGAATTAACGTAATGTGACCTAGCCCTGAACTCACCCAGCTCAAGCAAGGTGGCTCTTGTCGTCAATGGTTTAAAGAGGATAGAAATTTAAGGGACAAGCATTATTTTATCAAGCTGACTAAACTTTAAGTGGATGTCCTTTTACGCGCCTCAATAGGTCACTTGTGAGCTCTAACGCCGTAGAGGCGCAAGATTCCTTTCAAAACATGCGTTTCGTTTGCTCCGCCGTAGACCACTTAAAGCCAGTGTAATTGACGGGCGGGCTAAATTCTCAGCCAATAACCGTTGGCGGCAAGTAAATAGTGAATTCATTTATTGGCTCGATCAAGACACTGTAAGGTGATTGTTGCTCTGCAACTTTGACGATACCGAGATCAGACAACAGCTTGAAATTTGCAGAGCGCAATTTAGCAGGTTTAACCTGCAACTCTTTGTGCCACACCCGATAGGTACCGAGCTTATTGTCTCTTCGATAATAAAACCCAGCGAGCGGATGAGTAAGATAGACCAGCGCTGACTCAGTATCAGGAAAGCCTGGAAAATCAAATGTGTCAGACTCTGATTGGACTAATTCAACCGACGCTTGAGCCCAAGCAGATGAGGTTTTCATGCGGTACTTTTCGTATAAACCAGTTGTTTCATTTAAGGCGCAATTGAACCTGATCTTTCCCGCGTGCCAAGGCATACTCCATACATAGCGCGGCACCGCTAATGTCCAAGAATCAAGGGTTGTACCCAGAAACCAGACACAGTGCTCGCCCGTTTCAGTGTCGACAATGTAAATCCGATAGTCTGTTTGCCCCATGGTGAATTTGGGGAATGGAAAGGCAGCTAAAGTAAAATCGACATTAATCAGTGGAACAACTGATATCAATCCCATTTTCTGGCCATTTACTTCAACGCTATCCAACTGAAAGCGCTCGGGGAACAACCCTTGAAATCTATCCACAGGAACAGCGTAAGTAATAATTGCGAAATGCTTTAAACCACAAAGAACATCCATGCCTTTTGGTTGAGGTCTTTCTATCAAGTAGTCTTCTAGCTTGCGTGATTTCTGCACAATATTGCCTTGAAATTTAGCGCTTCCGGCAACAATGAGAATGCCATCACGCGACCTACACTGTCTCGCTTAATTTACTTAATAAATTAGATTTTACCGCTGGCCATTCCGCTGCAATGATGGAATAAACCACCGTATCCCTAATTGAGCCATCTTTCATTATTTGATGCTGACGCAAAATACCATCTTGTTTCGCACCCAAGCGTTCTATGGCTGCCCTGGACGGTTGATTGAAATAGTGCGTTCTGAACTCAGCCGCAATCGCATCATGCGACTCAAATAGTTTGGCCAGTAGCAGCAATTTACATTCTGTATTAATAGGCGTGCGTCGTGCTGAAGATGAGTACCACGTGTAGCCAATCATGGCGCGCTTATTTTTTGCATCAACGTTGTAGTAGCGAGTTGTACCAACAATTTGCTGAGTAACATTCGAGCGAACAGCATATGCAATGCTCCCTGCTCTAGCGGCAGAAATTGCGTCTTCTACATAGTCACTCATTTCCTTTGGTCGCGGCACACTGGCAAACCAAAGCTTCCAAGACTCGCCATCTTGCACGGCTACTTTTAATTCAGAAATGTGCTCGAGCCGCAAAGGCTCAAGAGTCAAGAAGTTGCCTTTCAGTGTTTCTTCATTAATCCACATAGGGTTTATGTCTTTATTGTTTAGCTAGCGCCAAAAGAATCGACGCTTACGGCGTCAGGTTGCTTGTCTTGTTAGAAGCGGGCTTAGCACCCAAGCCTCGCAGCCTTTTGGCCAATTCGTCTTCATCGTATGAGTTGAGCGTAGCGCTACCGTCGCAGATACCAATGTACTCATTGTTGCTTTGGAAAATAATATATTTTCTTGCGACCGTCATTGGGATGCCACAATCTGCGCCACCCATACCCGTTTTAAGTTTAGTCGTCGGCTGAGGACTGCCTTTGTATGCTTCAATCACCTTGAATGTGCCCTCTATATAGGGCCATTCTTTTTCATTGACAGGCTGAACAACGGATGCGTCGCTCAGCTTTGCCGTAAAGACATTCATTGAATTTTGGAATCTATCGACCAAATCAAGCTGGAGACAACTGCAAGCATAGGCGTTGCTCGAAAGCAGAACTGCCACACAAATTGCGACGCAATTAAATATTCGATTCATAATCACCTTCTACCTCTAGCGCGAAACACCGATGACTTTGACGCGACAAAGCGAAGACAATGGTATCCGCTTGAAAATGCCATTTCGTACAGAAATGATCTTATGGATGTTTAATCATCTGACTTGGTATCTAAATGGGGCTTCACTGCCGTGTGCTGCGGCTCAATATGTGGGCCATCCAATCGGTCATAAGGCCACCATTCAGGATGATGACTGCGCACATGATCCAGTATGGCTTCGCGCAGCCGCATCGCCGTTGTCCACGCGGTCGAAGGATCAGGAGACATGGCATAAAAAGATAACTCTTGGCCAGCGCGGGAATGCTGGGTGACACTGGCGTCCAACGTATGGTGATCGATAACACCCTCATCATTTTTTGCCAGCTCAATGAAGACCTCACGTAGTTGGCGAATATCGGCACTGTGATCCAAAAACAGCACGATCGTATTCATGATCCGGGCATCTTTTACTGACCAGTTTTCAAAGGGCTGCGAAACGAAATACTTAACCGGCACGATAATGCGCCGCTCGTCCCATGTACGCAGACGAATAAAAGTATAGAAAATACTTTCTACATAAGCCCAGCTGCCTTCAAATAACACACTGTCGCCAATGCGCACCGGTTTAGCTAAGGCGATTTGCAAAGAGGCCATGATATTACCCAGCACCGCCTGCCCCGCTATCCCCAGTAACACCGTCACCACACCGGCTGAAGCCAGCAGTGACATACCTAATGATTCAAACAAGTTCAGCTGGATCAATAGCACTATTGCCGATATCGCCACCATCACCAGTACCACCACCCGGCGCAGTGCATAGATAGAAGTGTAAAGTTCGCGCTCTTTAATACTGCGCGTATCATCGATATCACCAATCACGCGCAGCGTCACTCGATCAAGGATGACATCAATAATTTTAAGGGCCGTCATGCCTAATCCCGAGACGACGATAATAATTAAAAACGGGCGCACGATATTGGTGGCGGGGCCAGAAAATGACACCCCCATCTTAAAAGAGAGCTGTGCGGCAATCGCCATTGCCACCAATGCCAGCGGCAACCGCGTCTTCTCTGCAGCTTGGCGCAAGAGAGGACTCTTAGTCTTATGCCCTAACCATCGCATCATGCGATTAATCAGCCAGCCCAAGCCAAGCAGTGCACTCAGCAACAATGGCAGCGCTATCCATTCCCAAAGCCGTAAGCCTCCCACTCGCTGCTTAAGGCTGCTTGGAATATAAGCCTCAAATATATGCGGCCCGTATGCTTCATACAAAATGGGAATATTTTCAACGGTCTGCGGTGTGAATAGCCACACCGGATCTCCGTCTTTGTTCTTATAGCGGGCTAAGCGAATTTCATAGATTTGGCTGTTGAGCTTCACCATTTTCAAGCCAATATCGCGCCGCGCTTTACCAGTAAGCGGATGATTAGCAGGACCTTGATCCTGCATAGCATCAGGTCGAGCCGACAAACCGGACCAATCAATCCACAGCTGCCGGTCAATCACCAAACCCAATTGTCGGGCCAGCTCGGCGCCGTGCTCGGCGCGATCAACCTTGGGCAAATCTCCTAAGTTTAAAAACTCAGCGGCCTTTTGGTATTCTTTCGTCTCCGTGAGGGCCACAAAATTGCGCACCGTCTCTCTTGGAGTGCGACGATTTAGCCCTTTAGCATTTTCTTGTTCACCAATCGTCGCTAAGTCTGCTTCATACCATGAAGAGCTGTCTTCACTGGTGGCGGCAAATGTCATCGACGGCACTAGGCTCACTATTGCGAGAGCCAAGAAAGCGCAGACCAAGGTTAACCAAGTGGATTTTGGGGTACGGGCAAGTGAGTGAATAATGGACTCCAGCAATGTCTGTTAAGCAATAAAACACCTTTCATTTGGCAAAGCCGTCTTAATAATCAGTACTGAGCATAAACGGGATAGCCAGCAATGTCTGCTGCTGTGCCCTGTCATCCTGCCTGAGCTTGTTTATAGCAGCATTTACTGCTCATCATTCAGGCTATAAAAAACGGTGGAAGCTTAACGCTCACCGTTGTTATGCCACTTAAATCTCTATGACAAAGCGACTATTACGCCGCATTCAGCAGCTTTTCCGCTGAATGCGGCGTTAGGCATTTACTATTTGAATCGTTCTAGCAAAGCCTTCGCTACGAGTTCTGATGAGGCCGGATTTTGGCCGGTTATCAAGTTGCCGTCAGTAATGGCATATGGATGCCAATCGTCAGCCTTTGAATAGTTTGCCCCTTTCGCTTTTAACTCGTCTTCAAGCAGGAAAGGAACAACACCTGAAAGTTGAACGGCATCTTCTTCAGTGTTGCTAAAACCAGTTACAGACTTGCCCTGCACTAGGGGAGAACCATCAGGAGCTTTGGTGTGTCGGAGTGCCGCAGGTGCGTGACAAACTGCTGCAACCGGCTTCCCAGAAGCATACATTGCTTCAATCAAAGCTATGGAGTGAGGATCTTCTGCCAAATCCCACATTGGCCCATGCCCACCAGGATAAAATACAGCATCGTAATCATCAGGCGAAATATCGGATAGTTTCACCGTATTTGCCAGAGCCGTTTGAGCGTCAACGTCTCCCATGAAGCGCTCAGTTGCTTCTGTTTGGGAATCAGGCTCATCACTTTTTGGATCCAGAGGTGGCTGTCCTCCATCGGGTGAGGCCAGCGTGATCACCGCGCCAGCATCTGCCAGCACATAATAAGGAGCAGCAAACTCTTCCAGCCAGAAACCGGTTCTCTCTCCGGTGTCGCCGAGTTTGTCATGAGACGTAAGAACAAAGAGGATTTTCATATAGGTTTTCCCTTTTTTGATACCAAAATTGTCTAAGATCACTACCTAACGATTAAGCTAAGGGGCCAGCTTCGCCGATCCCAGCGAGTGAAACGAGCGATTTCAGCGCATTGTTAGAAGCGTTTAACTCTGCGCGAATGTTTCGGACGCGGGCATCTGTAAGCAATGCTCCACGAATATGCAGAACGTGGCCGTTAACATGCGCTCTGAATGAACTGTATTCTGAAATTACAGCATGAGGAATAGAAAATGCCTCTTCGATTTCATAAAGTTCATTAAAAATAACAGCAACCAAATCATCGAAATCTTTTGTTTCGAGGTTGCGTATAACGCCAAGCTGCCTAGAACCATTATTCGGTGTTACACGCCGGGCCTTGATTTGAACCCTTTTATTTGGCTCTGACTGAGATAGCGCGTCATACCCTGCGGATGAGTTTTTGGCGAGTGTTAAATTTAAAGCGTAAGAAACTAGCCATTCGGCATAGTCACCTACAGGATTATTTGTGGTTCTGAGCACTCCGCGCTTTTTGAGTTCATCTATCGCAGCTGCCTGAAGGCTTAGTAACTCGTGAACTGATAGCGTGGCTAGATTCATGTTGTCAAAGGCTTCTAACGTTGGAGTTATGGCCGTGCTGCTAGGCGTAGGCCTTGAACGACTTGTTATAGAGTTTGGTCTTGCTAAGGCAATAATACGCCACAGCAATAACGACCGTGCTTTGGATAAATGCCGAGATGAGCAGAATGCCCAACGCGGCAGAACCGCCGCCCTCTGGTACAAGCCAATAAACAAATGAGTTGGGCACTACTGCAAACAATACATAACTAAGCGGGGTGCCGGAAAGAATATAGGCAGTGAGAGGCTGTGGAGCGCCAAGCATGGAAAGAGCAACGACAGCTAGAGCCAACACAATGCTTGCTAAAACACCCCAGAGAATTGATTTACCCACTTTCCTTAGCAATTACATGCCCTCTAACTATTAAGCTAAGAGGCGAGCTTTGCCCGCCCCAGAGAACTAAGTTAACGATTTAAGCGTCTTGTTAAGCATTATTGAAGCGAACTGGCTCTGGCCCTGTGTTGACCTTTTTGATAACAACGGTTCCTGCAAGTTTGTCATGCCAGCCTTGTTTGCGCTTATCAAAGGCTACCCAGAATATGCCTAAGAATAGCGGGATGATTGATACGAAATACGCGAAATAACGGCCTACTAATTGTGCAGTACTGGCGGGCTGGCCAGTTGCTGCGTCGACTATTTTTGCTGATATAGCCATCTTTCCCGGCGTAGCCTGCTTAAGCACCCAGAAAACAATTACGGCAATGGCTGGTAAAACCCACGATATCAGGAAGTCAGCTGGACCAGCGATTAAATCTGTACTCTCTCCGTCAAAGTAAGCCCAGCCGTAAATTGATATAAGCAGCGGGAACGTTATAAGTGCCATTAAAATCGAATCGATTATTGCTGCGCCAGTTCTTGCCCAAAAACCTGCGTATTCGAATGCTTGATTTTGCATTTTTAGTATTTCCTTATGATTTGTAATAATGCCTAACGATTAAGCTAAAGGACTGAATTTATCCAGCCCCAGTGAGCGAAGCGAACGATTTGAGCGCCTTGCTAGGCATTGTTCGCGATTGTTGTTAGTGCGCTTATTTATTTGAAGATGGCCAATCTTTATGAGCCAAATACAGAAGCGCAAAAAAGTTTGCTATTGGTACTAGGAAAAGAAGACCAATAAAGCCCTTAAAACCTGCTCGTGTAAATATACGCCATCCGGCGAAACCAATAAGCGCCCAGAGTGCGACCAAAACGATATAAGCCATTATGCTTTGCTCCCGGATGCTGGCCACTCGGAGAATGCCAGATAAATTAGAAATGCTAGATTAAGTGCGGGTATCCAAAATACGAATGCTGGCGTGTTCTTGAATCCTGCTTTCATATAAATTTTATATATCGCATGACCGGTCGTCAGCCAAATTACAATTGCGAGAATGACTTCTAGTACTACCATGTGGAACTCCTTGCTGTGGGTGATGCTTTTGGGCTTATGCCTAACGCTTTTGTTTAACGGCGACTACGGAGCGCAGCGTAGTAAGCCTCCGGTGAAGAGTCGGGCTTTAGCCCGTCCCAGTGAGCGAAGCGAACGGCTTGAACCAGTTGTTATATAATTTTATTCAAAGAATCGAAATCAGACTTTGCTTTTTCAATAGCATTCCTACTTGCTCCGGAATACTCAGAAGAAATACCACTCAAAAATTCGCCAGGAGTTACTCCAGAATGCAGAATGAGCCCCACAAAACCAGCTGCAATATAAACAAACCCATAAAACCCCATTGCTATATTGTTTAGGATCAAAGCCATGATTGCAGCAATAAGAGTCAAGATCCAACTAATGCCAGCAATAGCTTTTATTCCCAGCCAAGAAATAACAATAGAGGCAACTAAAAGAGGAAAAGTAAATTGACTTTTTCCGTTACCCCCAAGGGCTAACTCCGCAAACGAAGCAAATACAAGCAGAATTAGCAAAAGCGAAAAAATAGAATATATTGACTTACTCCACTTCAATATCCCTCTGAGATATAGTGGAGAAATTAAAAAAACAGCAAATAATGTTGAAATAATACCGGGCTTAAATGTCAATGATGTATCCCACAGCAACCCAATATGGGTGTAGCTTAAGAACGACATAGCACCAGAGATAAACAAGAACATGAGCGATAGCAATCTCAAAGTTTCACTGTTCAGTTCATTATCATCCGCAATGGATTTTTTAAGTCGTTCGAGCACAGAAACCTCCAAAATTCATATAACGCCGCAATAAAAGGCGAGCGTTAACGAGTCCAGCCCACGCTTTTTGTGGGCGATTTTTCATTGCCTTGTTAGATTTTAGCAATGATCGACTGGAGATCTGACTCATCAACTTTAACTCTTCTATAAGAGTACTTATCTGCTCCACTGATATCTCCAGCTATGCTAGGTATTATGCTTGGCTGGTCGATTGTTTCACAGACGGTCACTGATGTCGTTTCTGAAACTGATACTGATTGATGAAGCACACCTGAAGGAACGTTATACCCCTCACCAGCACTTACTAGATATTTTATTTTTTCCGTGATGAATATCTTCTTATCTGTTCGGTATAAAACAGAGCTGTCCTCTTCATACCTCGCATGGTAAACCCTAAAATTTGGCGTGCCCTCTCCCACCGAATATTCAATATTTTCTATTCTTCCGGCGACAACCCAGCTTTTAAGGTTAAATAAGTGATCATGAATTAACCATGCTGGCTTTTGCATTCGATCATTATTGTTAGGCCAAATGTGCAACCGTATTTTTTTTCCGCCTTGTTCAGAAAGCTTACAAAGGATAAACCCTAGTGGGTGCCAAATAAAACTTGCACCTTTATCTATTCCCACCTGAATGATAGTAAGCGTAACAACAACCCCACATAGCCAACGCTTTTCTGATGCCATAGCTTACCCGTTTTAATAAACGAGGTGATGTATGAGCCGTCAATATCGCAACACAGCGCAGTGGTTAGAGTTAATCGAAGCTTTTGAGCACAGCGGGCAAACCCAGGTCGAGTTTTGCGCTGCGCTTAAGCTCAATCCTAAGTATTTTAGCAAGCGCCGCAGTGAGTTATTAAGCACTCATCCTGAGTCTGCTTTTATTCAGGTGCAGGCTCAATCAATAAGCACGCCAGCAGCAGGTTCTGGTGCATCATTGGCGTTGCGCTTTCAGCAAACTGAATTAACTTTACCTTTGTC